>NZ_JAUZVB010000002.1:0-344132 GCF_031844365.1 Exiguobacterium sp. BG5(2022) | reverse complement strand
AGCGTATAAAGTTAAAAAAGAAAATGGTGAGTCATGCAGGGCTCGAACCTGCGACCCTCTGATTAAAAGTCAGATGCTCTACCAACTGAGCTAATGACTCAAATAAAAAGCTGGGCTGGAAGGGATCGAACCTTCGCATGTCGGAATCAAAATCCGATGCCTTACCACTTGGCTACAGCCCAACGTAAATGGCGGTCTTGACGGGATTCGAACCCGCGATCTCCTGCGTGACAGGCAGGCATGTTAACCCCTACACCACAAGACCAGATTACGTTTTTATTTGAAATGGTGGAGGATGACGGGATCGAACCGCCGACCCCCTGCTTGTAAGGCAGGTGCTCTCCCAGCTGAGCTAATCCTCCATATATGGTGACCCGTACGGGATTCGAACCCGTGTTACCGCCGTGAAAGGGCGGTGTCTTAACCGCTTGACCAACGGGCCAGTGTATGTGTCTTCTAAGTAATTTTAAGTGGCGGAGACGGAGGGATTCGAACCCTCGCACCGGTTTCCCAGCCTACTCCCTTAGCAGGGGAGCCCCTTATAGCCTCTTGGGTACGTCTCCAAAATAAAATGGCTCCGCAAGTAGGATTTGAACCTACGACCTACCGGTTAACAGCCGGTTGCTCTACCACTGAGCTATTGCGGAACGTTGCTTGAAATTATCGAAGTAACGATTTATATTGTAACCGCAAACCAGAAACCTGTCAATCACTTTCTTAGAAAAACGTTTATTTCGCGTGCCGTCTCTCGGCGACTTCTATAAGATATCACGGCACAAAAAGACCGTCAACACTTTTTCTAAAAAAAATCAGGTAAAATGAAAAACATTTTACCTGATACGAGTTTCTTCTTATTTAACACTCGGTGCAAGCATCGTTAAACTAATCCGTCCACGATTCACATCGACTTGTTCGATCCACACGGTCACGATGTCACCAACCGCCACGACATCTAATGGATGCTTCACGTATCGATTCGATAATTTCGAAATGTGGACCAAACCATCCTGTTTCACCCCAATGTCAACGAACGCGCCAAAATCAATGACGTTTCGAACGGTTCCTTGGAATTCCATACCGACTTGAAGGTCTTCGAGACTCATGACGTCCGTGCGTAGTAATGGTTTCTGGATATCTTCTCGCGGGTCACGCCCTGGTTTGGCTAATGACTTCAAAATGTCTTCAACTGTCGGAAGCCCCGCCTCTAGTTCTTCACTCAAGGCTTTAGCGTCGACTTGTTGCAATCGTTCTCGAAGCGCAGCCGTACCGACCTCTGATTTTGAAGATCCGATCTCTTTTAAAATGGATAACGCGAGCGGATAGCTTTCCGGGTGAATCTCTGTCTGGTCGAGAACGTCCTTCCCGTTCATGATCCGTAAGAATCCAGCCGCCTGCTCAAACGCCTTCGCTCCAAGACGAGGTACTTTCTTAATTTCCTTTCTCGTTTCAAAGCGTCCATTCTCTTCACGATATGCCACAATATTTTTCGCCGTCGTTTTATTGAGTCCTGAGACGTACGTCAATAAAGACTCGGAAGCACGGTTCACATCAATTCCGACCATGTTGACCACGCTCTCGACGACGAACTCTAAGGAGGCTTTCAGTTTATTCTGGCTGACGTCATGCTGATATTGTCCGACACCGACTGATTGCGGGTCGACTTTGACAAGTTCCGCCATCGCGTCTTGAATTCGACGTGCAATCGAAACGGCTGACCGTTCCTCAACTTTCAAATCCGGGAATTCACTTCGTGCGACTTCCGATGCCGAGTAGACACTTGCCCCCGCTTCGTTCACAATCGCGTAAGCAATATCACGTTCCGCTTTCTTCAACCAGTCGGCGACGAATTGTTCCGTCTCCCGTGAGGCGGTCCCGTTTCCGACGACGATAACCGAGATTGGATATTTCTTCGCGAGTCTCGTCAGTACTTTTTCAGCGCCGGCGATATCATGTTTCGGTGCCGTCGGATAGAAGACACCGACCTCTTCGACTTTTCCGATTTCATTGACGACTGCCCATTTACACCCAGTTCGATAAGCCGGGTCGATCCCTAAGACGACGACCTCGCGAAGGGGCGGCTGCATATAGAGTTGTTTCAAGTTTTTCGAGAAGACATCGATCGCCTGCTCTTCTGCTTTTTCCGTCAACTCCCCACGAATCTCCCGTTCGATAGCCGGGAAGACCGACTTCTTGTACGCCTCCGTCACAGCCGTCTCGACAACCTCACGTTTTTCTTTCGGAAGTCGTTCATATGTACGGAGGGCTTGATCCATGAAACGCGTCTCGTCGAACACTACTTTCACTTGGAGCACGTCCGTACGTTCCCCACGGTTCAAGGCGAGTACACGGTGTGGGACAATGCCAGCAATCTTCTCTTCATATTCATAATACTGCGCAAAAATCTCTTTTTCGTCTCCCGCTTGTTTTTTCTTCTTCGAACGCAAAAGTCCTTCTTTGCGTACGCGGTCACGAAGCATCTGGCGCAGTTTCGCTTCCTCTCCCCATTCTTCACCGATGATGGCATGGACGAGCGGCAACGCTTCCTCTACCTCGACGTCTTGAGCGAGTTCTTTTACCTTGTCTGAAGAATAGGGTGATTTGTCCCGGAACCAATCCGCAAGCGGCTGCAGTCCTTTCTCGCGTCCCTGTTCTGCTTTCGTACGTCGTTTTGGACGATACGGCAAATAAATGTCTTCTACTTGTTGAAGCGTAGTCGCCGCCTCTAACGCTCTAGATAATTCAGGCGTGGATTTTTCCAACTCTTCTAATTTAGCAATGACATCCGCCTTGCGTTTTTGTAGACTCTCTTCATATTGAAGAGCATCCAAGATTCCTTTGATTTCAACTTCGTCCAAATTTCCCGTCATTTCCTTCCGATACCGGGCCATGAACGGAATCGTCGCCCCTTCAGATGCGAGCTGCTGAACCGTCTCGACTTGGTTCACTTTCAAGTTTAACGCGTTAGCCACTTTCGTAATCACTTGAATCACTTCCTTTTTTGATCTCTTTCAAAGTGTAGCAAACATTCAAACAAAAAAGCGATGACTCGATTAGTCATCGCTTGAGAATACTTCATTGAGTGGAACCTTGATGGCTTCACGCAGCTTTTCGAGTGCTCGCCGTTGCAAACGGGAGACATGCATCTGCGAGATTCCAAGAAGTTCTCCTGTTTCTTTTTGACTCATATTCTTATAGTAAGCGCATTCCAAGATGGCGCGTTCACGCTCGTTTAAGACATTGAACGCTTTCTCTAGAATGAGGCGCTGGTCGACCGATTCATACCCGCGCTCTTGGCTACCGACCAAGTCGAGTAATGTGACCGTACTACCTTCGTTATCCGCTTCGATTGAACTATCAACCGACAAGGCTTGATAACTTTTGCCCATCTCGAGCGTTTCGAGAATTTCTTCATCGGACACGCCGAGGTGGTCGGCAATCTCATCGATTCGTGGCGAACGTTGTAATTCGGTCGTCAACTCTTCGACCGTCTTTTTAATCTTTGGTCCGAGTTCTTTGATTCGACGCGGTACGTGGACACTCCACGTCTTGTCACGAATAAATCGTTTGATTTCCCCGATGATGGTCGGGACAGCAAACGACTCGAAGCTACGACCAAATTCCGGGTCAAATCGACGAAGTGCCGCCAGTAACCCAATCATCCCAACTTGCACAAGATCGTCGTGAATCGCACGGCCACGCGAGAATTTACGCGCGAGTGCTTCAACGAGGTCAGAATAGCGGTTGATGAGGAGCATTTGCACTTCTTCGTTTTGATCGTCTTGTTGATAGCGTTCAATCCACTCTAGTACCTCGTCATCACTGTGATGGCGTTGTTGAGATTTTGCTGGCACTCTGATCCACCTCGTCCCTATTGAGGAGTTTTGTCATCGTCACTTTGACACCGCTGTCTTTATTGATCGAGACATCGTCCATTAATGCTTCGATCAAGAAGAGACCAAGTCCTCCTTCATGGAGCGATTCAATTTCGGTCGTTTCTTCGACCGGAGCGGCTTGACGCTTCACATCATCTGCGAACGTCTTGCCGGAATCCTCAATCGTGATTTCAAGACGATCTGCATAGACGCCACAAGCGAGTTTGACCTCTCCATCTTGATGATCGTCATAAGCATGTTGGACGGCGTTGCCACATGCTTCCGAGACCGCGATTTTAATATCTTCGATCTCGTCGTACGTATATCCCATACGGTTAGCGATTCCTGAAACGACTAATCGAACCACACCGACATATTCGGGTTTGGCCGGGAACGTCATGACCGTCTGTTCAACATTGTTCATTGCGTGCCACCTCTTACGTTCGAATTAATAGAAAGAAGTTTGTGAAGACCCGTCAATTCGAATAGACGATTGACTCGGTCTGTGACTCCGACAAGTGACAACTCTTTTTCGTTGCGCGTGGCAATTTTTAATGCCCCGACGAACACGCCAAGACCTGTCGAATCCATATACTCCACTTCGTCTAAATGAACGACCACATCTTGTTCACTGATGGCCGGATGCAATACTTCTTTCAATTTTGGTGCAGTATATGTATCCACTTCTCCGGATACGTAAAGGTGTAATTGTTCTCCAATGACTTGCTCGCGAATCGCTAAATCCATCGTCTATTCCCTCCTAAATGTCCGTACAGAAAAATTGAGTACGATTAAATTAAATTCCCCTCTGACAAAATCTTAAACCACTTTTTAAAAAAAGTTTAAAAAAAGACCGATACCTATGTACCAGTCTTATCTATGTAAGGCTAGAGAGGGATCAATCCCATACTGATCTCTAGCGCTCTGTCCACTTTATGCATCGTCTCATCATCGAGATGAGTGACTTTATCCGTCAGACGACGCTTATCAATCGTTCGAATCTGTTCAAGCAAAATCACAGAGTCTCGTTCGAGTCCGTGCTTCTCTTGATATACTTCCACATGAGTCGGCAGTTTTGCTTTTTGAATCTGAGCTGTAATCGCAGCGACAATGACGGTCGGGCTAAAGCGATTGCCGATGTCGTTCTGTACGATCAGAACGGGTCGAACGCCACCTTGCTCTGAGCCGACTACGGGCGACAGATTCGCATAAAACACGTCACCACGCTTTACGATCACGCTGCTCACACCCCACTTACTTGACGTAAGAGAGCGTGTTCGGCTTCGGTTTCAATCATTAGCATCTCTTCTGCCATATTCAAGTTAAACGCGGCCATCTCTTGATAGCCTTTCGCCAATTCTTCACGCAGTGTTTGTTGTCGATCAGCAATTTCTTTAGACAAGTATGTCACTACATCGTTCAAGGACAGTGTTTCACGGTCTTTCATCGAAATCGGACCCCCTTGTTGCGAGAACCGATCTGGGACGGACGCTAGCGCACCCGCAGTTCGCTGCTTCAACATCTTACACCTCCAGAATCGTTTCATGGACTGGCGGAAATTCTCCCGCGTTCTTTATCAATATAACACGCGGGAATGGGAAAATATAGAGAAATCGAGAAAGAATTCAGATAATTTCACACGATTTATGATTCACACATAAAGACGTGGCAATCGGCTCGTGAATTGGCAAACGATCTCATAGTTGATCGTCCCAAGATATGAGGCGAGTTCATCAATGGCGACGTTTCCACCGACAAGGGTCACGTCCGTCCCGACCGGAAACTCTTTTGGAAGCCGGATCATGAAACGGTCCATACAGACGCGTCCCACGATCGGACAACGAATCCCATTGACCTCCACTTCAAACCCGCTCGCCTTTCGTAACCACCCGTCCGCATATCCGACTGGAACGGTACCAATCCATTCATCGGCTGACGTTGTATACGTCGCACCGTAACTGATGGTCTGACCTGCCTCTAGCCGCTTCACCTGCATGAGCTGACTTTTTAGCGTGAAGGCCGGGCGCAGGAACGAATAGAACGTCTCCATCTCACGTGACGGATATAACCCATAGAGCGCGATGCCGACACGAACCAGATTATAAGGAACATCTTGTCCGGCCATTCGGATTGCACCGGCCGAGTTCGACGTATGGATATAGCGGAACCGCTCGTGGAGCCCATCCATCAAACGCTCGAACCGCTCTTGCTGTGTATAATACAGATTGCTATCGAGCTCATCCGCCGTTGCGAAGTGGGTATAGATTCCTTCCACCACAAACGAATCGGTCGCTTCTTCAAGTAAGGCATCCAACTGTTCACGGGTACGAAGTCCGAGGCGTCCCATCCCGGTATCGACTTTGATATGAACCGTCAACGGCTTTTCTTCTATATATGGAGCTGCCTCTCGTAACCATTCGGCAGAAAATACGGACAACGTGATTTCCTGTGCTGCCGCCACTCCGGCATATTCAGGGAATTGCGCTTCCATGACGAGAATCGGTGCTTCGATTCCCGCATCGCGGAGTTCGAGCGCTTCCTCGAGTAACGCGACCCCGAGCATCGTCGCTCCGTTCTCAAGGGCAATTTTCGCCACTTCGACGGCCCCGTGTCCGTAGGCGTTCGCTTTGACGACTGCCATGAGGTCCTGCGGAATTCGTTTCGTTAATTCTTTTATATTATGGGCGATGGACGCCCGATCAATCTCGATTCGACTAGGACGAAACATGGTGTCCCTCCTCTTCTAAGATGACTTGTGCGATGGCGTATGTTTGACTATGGCTGATGCTGACATGAATCTTCCCCGTAAACGGTGCGGTCATGACAGGTCGACCCGTCTCATCCGGTAAAATTTCAATATGACGCCACGATAACCCGTGTGCGATGCCAGTCCCGATTGCCTTGGCATAAGCTTCTTTTGCAGCAAAGCGACCCGAGACAAACTCGATTTGACGCGGGAGCGGATACTGTTGAGACAATTCATATTCCGCATCGGTGAGCAGCCGTTTTAAAAAACGTGGTTGTTTCATCGAGCGAGCCATCCGATCAAGCTCGACGATATCGACTCCAATTCCTACAATCACGGGACACTCGCTCCTTTCCTTTTCTCCCCGTTTCCTTATACAATTGAGGAAAGAGGTGATGTTATGTTTAGTCGTACGGAAAATGTTCAAACGTTTGTACGGGCATATCCACTCGTAACGCTGTTCATTGTAATCCAACTCCTTGTGTTTGTCATCGATTCTTTCGCACCTGGTTTACGAATCGTGGCGACGGGAGGGTCGTTCCATTTGGCACTCGCGGACGGACAATGGTACCGCTTGGTCACGGCCAACTTCATTCATTTGAGTCTCGGTCACTTGCTGTTCAACTCGTTCGCACTGATCATCTTCGGACCAGCGATGGAACGAATGGTCGGACACGTGAAATTTGCCTTGTTTTATGTATTCGCTGGAGCGCTCGCCAACCTGCTCACGTATTTCACTGTCAGCAACTTGTTTTATCTTCAGGCCGGGGCGTCAGGCGCCATCTTGGCCATTCTCGGATTCTACGTATTCATCGGTCGTTTCCGTCGCACGTTGATGTACAGCCAAGATGCCCGCTTGGTCTACATCTTCGTCGCCATCAGTGCCGTTTTCACATTGATTGGTTCGAACGTTTCCCTTTGGGGACATGTGTACGGCTTCTTGGCAGGATTCTTACTTGCCATCCCACTCTCACGTTTCGCCGTCCCGTATACGCGCCCGATGCGCTACGGGAAGTATAAGCAACGTTCGTACGCGCCCCCTGTCATTCATTCCGGGGACGGAAAATGGTTTTTCTACATCATCATCGGACTGGCCATCTTCGGATTATTGGCACAGTTCTTATAACGAAAAGGGTGACACGTTGCGTGTCACCCTTTGTCGCTACGTTAACAATGTCAGCATCAGAGCTTTTTGTGCATGCAGACGATTCTCAGCTTGATCGAACACCCATGACTGCGGTCCATCAATCACATCAGCCGTCACTTCTTCTCCGCGATGCGCCGGCAAACAATGAAGGAAGATGGCGTCGGTGTTCGCAAGAGTCATCAACTCTTCATTCACTTGAAAACCGTTAAACTTCATCAGCCGCTCCTCTGCTTCTCCCTCCTGCCCCATGCTTGCAAAGACGTCAGTATAGACAATATCTGCCTCATTCGCAGCAAGCGATGGGTTTTCGAACAACGCGATGCTTCCTCCCGTTGATTCAGCCAACTTCTTCGCTTTCTCATAAATGCCTTGATCAACGGTGTATCCGTTTGGTGAGGCGATGCGGATATGCATCCCACTCAGTGCCCCACCGATCATAAGCGAATGTGCCATATTATTGCCGTCGCCGATATACGTCAATACTTTTCCGGCACGACTCCCGAACCGCTCTTCAATCGTCAATAAATCCGCGAGCACTTGGCACGGATGATGCAAGTCTGTCAATCCATTGATGATTGGGATTGACCCGTGTTGTGCCAACGTCTCCACCGTTTCATGCGCATACGTCCGAATCATGAGTGCGTCCACATACCGACTCATCACTTGAATCGTATCGGTCAACGGTTCACCACGCCCGATTTGCAAATCTTGACCGCTGAGAAAGAGTGGGTATCCACCTAATTCGACGACCCCGACTTCAAATGACATACGCGTCCGTGTCGATGCCTTTTCAAATAGCAATGCGACTTTCTTCCCTGTCAGCACCGTTGCATAAGATTGAGGTGAACGTTTCACTTCGTGTGCCAATTGCATCAACGAATCGAGCGTATCCGGTGTCAATTCCTCCATCGTTAAAAAATGTTGTATCGTCTTCACTGTCATTTGGCTACTCCCTCTCTCATTTGAATGGATTGCAAAGACTGAACCGGATTGCCAGTCCGTGACTGACTCATCTGATAATACTGAGCTAACTGTTTGGACGAAATGATATGCACCCCATGGCGAACGGCGATTTCACGTGTTGCTCGTTCGTCAGCCGCATCCGAGAACAATACGGCGACATCTTGAAAATCAATGACGTCTGCGAGTGGTGTATTTCCGACGTGTTCAAACCCTTTCCCGAATACAAGCTGCGGACGATTCATCACCCGTGTGGTCAGCGCATCATACGTAAAGCGCTCCGGCACATATGAATGTGAACTGAATTGAAGTGTCTCGCCTGTCGAACGCATGACCGGACCTGTCATCGGGTCTACGCCTGGCAGTTTGACGTTCGAGAAGATCGGAGTCTTTACCGCATAGTTTGTCAATCTCGAGGGATGTGTCGGAACGAAATCGTTCAATGCGAGACCGTACGCCGCGTAGGTCGCCCATTCGATTAACGGCTCACCTGTCACTTTGCTGACAATCGGCACAGTCCGCGACGCACGCGGATTGATTTCAAGGACGTAGATCGTGTCTTCCTTCAACACGAACTGAATGTTCAGAGCTCCTTTATAGTCGAGCGCCTGTCCGATTCGTTTCGCAATCGACTCCACTTGCTCTTGAATCGCCAGACTCGTCTCGACCGGCGGCAAGATCATCGTCGAGTCTCCCGAGTGGACACCCGCCGCTTCGATTTGTTCCAGGACGACGGGCACATATACCGTTTCCCCGTCCGTCACACAATCCACTTCAAGCTCACGCCCTGCGACGTATTGGTCGACTAGCGTCGGATAGGCAAGGTTCGGTAACACCTCTGCTAACTGTTCCTCTGAATGAATGAGTAACATGCCCTTTCCTCCAATCACGTAGGACGGGCGCAAGATACATGGATAGCCTAACTGTTGGATGGCTTCCTGCAACTGCATCGGGGAAGTGACTTCTTCCCCCGGGATGTGTTCGACTTCAATCGAATCAAGGAACTGATAGAAACGTTCCCGATCTTCCATTTGGTCGATGGTGTCTGCGGATGCACCGAGCAAGTGATACCCCGCCGCTTCTAAATCATGAGCGAGTGCAATACCCGTCTGTCCACCGAACTGGATTAAGACATCGCGGCACCCTTCCGCTTCTAACACGTGCATGACATCTTCACTCGTCAGCGGTTCGACATACAGTTTGTCTGCAATCGAGAAGTCCGTCGATACGGTCTCCGGGTTGTTGTTGATCATAATCGTTTCGATACCAAGTTTTTGAAGGGCCCAGACCGCATGAACCGAACTGTAATCGAACTCGATTCCCTGCCCGATTCGAATCGGACCTGCCCCAATGATAGCAACCTTCCGTTTTCCACTCGGCTTCACTTCGGACGTTCCGTGCCATGAACCGTAAAAATACGGGGTTTTGCTTTCGAACTCGGCCGCACACGTATCAATCATCTGATATACCGGTTGAATCGAGGCCGCCTCTCGGAACGCCTTGATCTCCTCGGTTTGCATATGCATCACGGCGGCAATTTGCGCGTCCGTGAAACCAAGTCGCTTCGCTTGAAGCAACTGGACCGGATTCGTCAAATCTTCCTTCGTCATCTGAATAAGTCGTTTTAACATGTGAATGAAGTGAGGGGTGATGCCCGTAACCTGCTGTAATGCATCGGCCGACATCAACTCACGGTCGAGCAAAGCGAGACAAGCGTGCAATCTACGATCGGTCGGCGCCTCGACTTCGCCCATCAAAACGTCGACTGTGGCTCCCTGCATCCACTTCGGATAAAGCGGTGCCTGTTCGATTCCGGCACCACGCCATGCCTTCTGTAACGCTTCTTCTAACGTTTTTCCCATCGCCATACTCTCACCGGTCGCCTTCATCTGTGGTCCGAGTGCGCGTTCTGTTTCCGCGAACAAGTCGAACGGGAAACAGGGTACTTTCGCCGTAATGTAATCAAGTGCCGGTTCAAAGCTCGCCATCGTATTCGTTGTGACTGGATTGATACAGTGATCTAACGGTTCACCTAAAGCGAGACGTGTCGCAATTTTGGCAATCGGATAGCCGGTCGCTTTTGACGCAAGGGCCGAGCTCCGAGAGACACGAGGATTGACTTCAATCACGTAGTACTCCGATTGCGTCGGATGCACCGCGAACTGAATGTTACATCCACCAATCACACCGAGTTCGGAGACGATTCGAAACGCAGCGCTCCGTAACGTCTGATGCATTTGGTCCGATAAGGTTTGGGCCGGAGCGAACACGACGGAGTCCCCCGTATGCACACCGACCGGATCGATATTTTCCATGTTGCAGACGATGATGCACGTTCCGAGCGCGTCACGCATGACCTCATATTCAAATTCTTTATAGCCAGCGATGCTCTTCTCGACCAAACATTGTGAGATCGGGCTTGCCTCAAGACCCCGACGCGCCATCGTGTACGCCTCATCCTCCGTCATCGCAATCCCACCGCCGGTCCCACCGAGCGTGAACGCCGGACGGACGATGAGCGGAACACCGGTCGTCTCAATGAAAGCTGTCAGTTCTTCAATCGTCTCAATCGTCGTCGATGTCGGGATCGGCTCGTTCAACAGCTCCATCTTTTGTTTGAACCGCTCACGGTCTTCCCCGTCACGAATCGTGTCGAGTGATGTACCGAGCAGTTCGATTCCATATTGGGTCAACACGCCAGCTTCCTCGAGATCAAGAGCCAAGTTCAACGCCGTCTGTCCCCCGACCGTCGCAAGGACGTGCGTCGGACGTTCTTTTTCAATGATCTCGGTCGCTTTTTGAACGGTCATCGCCTCAATATACGTCGCGTCCGCCATTCCTGGGTCCGTCATGATTGTGGCAGGATTGGAGTTCAATAAGACGACTTCACAACCGGCTTCACGAAGCGCCTGACACGCCTGCGTTCCGGAATAATCAAACTCTGCGGCCTGCCCAATCACGATGGGTCCCGATCCGATAACGAGTACTTTTTTATGCATACACGTTCACTCCTTGCTGAATCATTTCATCAAAACGGTCGAAGACGGTCTGCGCGTCCGTTGGTCCGGGACTCGCCTCCGGATGGAACTGTGTCGTGAAAATGGATGCATTCGGATGAATCAACCCTTCCACCGAGTGATCGTTCACGTTCTCATAAAGCAGTTCAAGCGGGCTCTGTTCGATACTCATACGCGCGACCACATAACCGTGATTTTGCGACGTCATCCATACTTCGTTCGTCTTGACGTTTCGGACCGGGTGATTCGAGCCACGATGTCCGTATGTTTGCTTTTCAATCTTGCAACCGAACGCGAGCGCGAGCAGTTGATGCCCCATACAAATCCCGAGGGTCGGATACGATAACGCCAATTCCCGGATGACTTCAATCTGCCCCATGTGGTCTCGCGGGTCCCCGGGCCCGTTCGATACTAAAATCCCATCCGGTCGCAATGCCTCGACGACCTCTTTTGACGTCTGGTACGGAACACTCGTCAAACGATACCCACGTTTCACCATTTCACCAATCATCGACGCCTTCACCCCGAAGTCGAGACAGACGATATGCCCTTTCTCT
Organism: Exiguobacterium sp. BG5(2022); assembly: GCF_031844365.1. GTDB lineage: Bacteria > Bacillota > Bacilli > Exiguobacteriales > Exiguobacteriaceae > Exiguobacterium > Exiguobacterium profundum. The sequence goes on along the minus strand of NZ_JAUZVB010000002.1, from coordinate 331,833 downwards.
CCGTTCCCTTCCTGAACGATAGACGTTGTTGTGACGCGCTCTGTTAGATGACGAACATCTGGAACTTCCAACGTTTCATGTATGTCCGCTGCCATCATTCCAAACTGATCGCCTTCATCACGCAACACATGAACGAGTGCACGCACATCGACTTGTGACAGAACCGGAATCCCTTCCTGCTCTAACCAATCCTTTAAGTCAGACTGATCCCCAGAATCGGCAAGTGATTGCACGAGGACGCCGGCCACTTGAATGCGAGCACTTTCGCTCCCGTCTGATTCCAGTCCATATTGTCCGATCAGCGGATAAGTGAACGCGATGATCTGTCCAGCATATGACGGGTCGGTCAACACTTCTTGATAGCCCGTCATCCCGGTGAAGAACACGACTTCACCACTTGCGTGTCGCGCACTCGTCTCCCATGTTCCTGTAAAGTACTTCCCGTTCATTAAGCTGATGCTTCCGTTCATACGACGCCCTCCTTCTGTAAGATTTGTTCAAGTTTCGTCAATGCTTCGTCAATCTCCGATTTCGTGACCAGTAGTGAAGGCAGGAAGCGGATGACGTGCGGCCCCGCCATGACGACCAATAAACCCGCCTCTGCCAATTCTGTGACCCAGTCTGCTACCGGTTCTGTCGAGACAAGCCCAATCATCAGCCCAAGTCCTCTCACTTCGACGAAACGTTCTCCATCCACGAAGCGACTGAGTCCTTCTTTCAAATAATCTCCCATGTCTGTGACATGCTTAAAAGACTCGGGTGTGAAGAGGACATCGAGTGTCGCTTCTGCCGCAGCCATCGCCACTGGATTTCCACCGAAGGTCGAACCGTGACTCCCAGGACCAAAGACCGTCGCCGCTTCCGCCGTCGTCAATATTGCGCCGACCGGAATGCCACTCCCCAATCCTTTCGCTAACGTGATGATATGAGGACGGAGCGGTGTTTGTTCGTATGCGAAACGTGTCCCTGTACGCGCGATGCCGGTCTGCACTTCATCGACGACGATTTTGACATCGTATTTGTCAGCTGCTTCCTGTAAGGCCTGCAACCACAGGGGATCCGCGACGACCACACCGCCTTCACCTTGTACGATCTCGAGCCAAACAGCAGACGTCTCATCATCGATCCAGTCAAGAGCCTCTATATCGTTGAACGGTGCATGAATAAAGTCACTCACCATCGGTCCAAATCCATGTTTCACCTTCTCTTGACCAGTCGCCCCGAGCATAGCGAATGTACGTCCGTGAAACGACTGCGTGAATGTGATGATTTTTGTTTTCTGCGTCCACTTTCGGACTAACTTAAAGGCCGCCTCATTCGCTTCTGTCCCACTGTTACAAAAGAAGGCATGCGTCAGATGTGTTCCTTCCGTCAACTTTTCAGCGACACGTTGCTGACCAGATATCAAATAGAGGTTGGATGTATGCCACACCCGGTTCAATTGTTCTTCAATTTTCTGCTGCACGTATGGATGACGATGCCCCGTCCCACATACGGCAATGCCCATCACAAAGTCTAAGTACGTCTTTCCTGAAACATCCGTCACGTACGACCCGCTCGCCTGCGCGATCTCAATCGTTCGTTTCCCGTATGTCGGTAAAAGCGAATTCATAGTTCCCCTCCCATAATCTTGTCCCTGCGAGCATCGCGTCACGACCATCTCGGATGCGGGCACTTTTTACCCCTCCTGCCACTGCTGCCAATAGCGCCTCTACTTTCGGCACCATCCCTCCATCAATTTCTCCAGATGCGATGGCTTCTCGAATGTCCCGTTCAGTTAGCGTCGTCTGAAATTCACCGTGTATGCGAATACCGTTCACATCGGTCAATAGTTCCAATTCATCCGCTTGTAACGAAATGGCAAGTGCCACCGCACAATCATCGCCATTACAGTTCAGCGGTCCTTCCGCGCCGGCAATCACCGATGTCACAACCGGAACATGTCCGGAATCCATCAGCCGTTCGAACACGTCATTTCGAATCGAAATCACCTCACCGACTTTCCCAAGTCCATTCAGAGGTTGACCGAAAATCGCACTCCCGTCGACCCCCGATAAACCAAACGCATCGAGGTCATATCGAGCCAATGTCGACACGACGTTCGTCTGCATTTCTCCTGCCAACACACGCCAAGCACCAATCAACACCTCATCTGTCGTCACGCGACGTCCGGCCAAGAACAACGGTTCAATTTGTTGAGACATGCAATAAGCCGATAGTTTCGGCCCACCTCCATGTACGATGAGCAAATCATTTCCTTCTTCCATCCATCCTCGCCACTCTTCAAAGTACGAAGGTGTCATCGACTCCCAGACACTGCCCCCAAGTTTGATGACTTTCCGCTTCTTCATGTCCGGTAACTCGCATTGATTTTGACGTAGTCGTAGGTTAAGTCACATCCGTATGCCTGACCGAACCCTTCCCCGCCATGCAAGTCGACTGTGATGGTGACGACGTCCCGACTCATCTCTTCGGTCGCATACGCCTCATCAAACCAGACAGGCGTACTGTCCTTTAAAACAAGTTGACTCCCGATTTGAATATCGATCGCCTCCACGTTCACAGGGAACGGGACGGCGCCGATTGCGGCAATGATTCGTCCCCAGTTGGCATCCTGTCCATATACCGCTGTCTTCACCAGAGAGGACCCGACGATTTGCTTGGCAATCGTTCTGGCTTGTTGGTCGGATGTTGCGCCACTGACATTCACTTCTATGAGTTTCGTCGCTCCTTCCCCATCTTTTGCAATCGCTTTGGCAAGCTCTAAACATACATCTGTCAAAGCCTGTTGGAACGCGATGTGTGCGGAAGTCCCCTCTTTGATTTCTTCCATTTCTACTGCCCCGCTCGCCATGACGAGGACCATATCGTTTGTCGAGCTGTCCCCGTCCACCGTGATGTTATTGAACGAGGCGTCGACGCTTTTCTTTAATGTCTGCTGCAACAGTTCCGGTGCGATGACCGCATCTGTCGTCACAAACCCGAGCATCGTTGCCATATTCGGGTGAATCATCCCCGACCCTTTGGCGACGCCTGAGATCGTCACGGTCGCTTCCCCTTCTTTGTAATGGACACTAGTTTGTTTCGTCCCGGTATCTGTCGTCAAAATGGCTTCAGCGAACGATTGTCCATCTTTCCATGTCTTGGACGGTTGCAGATGACCAATCCCGTTTATGAGCGGGACCATCGGAAGCGGTTGACCGATGACGCCCGTTGAAGCGATGGCCACTTCTTCCGGTTTTACACCTATATGTTTTGCCGTCATGTCGCGCATCGTGTAGGCGTCCTTTAGCCCTTGTTCACCTGTACAGGCGTTCGCGTTCCCGCTATTGATTAACACGGCTCGAAGATAGCCGTTTGTTTCGGCTAATGACGCTTTTGTCACTTGAATCGGTGCGGCTTGAAAGTGGTTTGTCGTGTAGACGGCCGCCGCGCTCGCTAGTCGTTCACAAACGAGCAGCGCCAAATCTTTCCGTTTTCGTTTTAGTCCCGCATGAATGCCGCACGCTTGAAATCCTTTCGGTGATACGATGCCCGGTTTTTGGGTCGCCATGATGTCGATCATGCTTCATCCTCCTAAATGTATTGTGGTTGATTCAATAGTCCGAGCGTCTCATCGAATCCGAATCGAACGTTCGCATTTTGAAGGGCTTGCCCGGCCGCCCCTTTTTGCATATTGTCGATGACCGATACGATAGTCAGTCGATGCGTCCGTTCTTCTTTGTACACCCAGAGGTCGCAGTAATTCGAACCGACCGTCGATTTGATTTCCGGCTCTCCCCGCTGCACGCGAATGAACGGTTCATCCATATATGCGGCTTGAAGACGCTTCACCCATTCATCCTCTGACACGTCATCGTTCGGTAGAACCGTGATTGTCGCCATGATCCCGCGATTAATCGGCAGCAAGTGGGTCGACATCGAGACTGTCGCTTCTGCGCCACCCATGTGGTACAAGGTCTGTTCGATTTCAGGGATGTGCTGATGCGAATGAATCTTATATAACTGCACATTCTCATTCGATTTGGCATGATGGGTCTTCTCACTCAATCCTTTGCCAGCGCCCGTGATGCCGGAGCAGGCCGAAACCACGATGTGTGCCGGGTCGATCCAATCGTGCTGAACGAACGGCAATAACGCGAGTGAGACAGCGGTCGCATAACAACCCGGATTCGAAATCCATTTCGCTTTCGTCAACAACTCTCGATTCCACTCGGTCAATCCATAGACAGCTTCTCGTTGAATCGTTTCGGTCACAGGCGGCTTCCCGTACCATGTTTCATACAAGCCGGATGGTAATCGTAAGTCCCCACTCAAATCGATGACCACTCCAGGAAAAGATGCTAACTGTCGAATATAGTCAGCAGACACGCCGCTCGGAGTCGCAAGGAATACCACATCAATCCCAGCTAGGGCGTCTGCTTGAAACGGTTCAAGTATTTTTGGATCCGCTTGTAACCACGGATATAGTTCCGACAAGGTCATCCCGGCGCTCGAGTCGCTGATTGCTTTTCCTAAACGGATAGTCGGATGTTGCTCGATCAGTTTTAACAATTCCAAACCGGCATAACCTGTTACGCCGACGATGCCACACGTAATCATCTCTCTACCTCCTCAGAAGAATAAAATGATTGAACCATATGCATATTTATTCTGTCAATTGTATTTTTATTCATACGTGATAGAACGTTCCTTTTTTATTGGTGTATGAGGGTTTTGGTAAATAAAAAAAAGTCCGATGCGCATGCACCGGACCTGTGATTAGATTTGATTTTTATGACGAGCCTCTTGAAGCGCATCGACTAAGTCTTTCACGTCTTCGACGAGGTTTTGAATCGTATCTTGGTTTTCTTCGTAAAGCGATTTCCATTCCATGACACGGTCTTTCAAGTTGCCTTTCGATGACGCTTGTAGACCGACCGCATGTGCCTCAGTCGACGTGTTCGATGATTTCAACTTCGACTTGATGCCTTTCAGTTGTCTCACTTGTTGATCGCGCGTTTCGCTATGGAGAAGTGATGCTGCTGCGCCGATTACCGCACCCGCAGCCATCCCCAACCAGAAATAATTCTTGTTCATAAAAATCCTCCCCTAACATGACGTTATCTTTTATTATAGATTATCTGACTCACTGACGACATAGTGTTTTATGACGGGACCTGCACCGCGCTGTTCGACCGCTCGCTTCAAGCGGTCTTCAAGGATTGCATAGTCCGCCGTATCACGAAAGTGTTTCCCACCAGACGTGAACTGAATAAAGACGACGGCATGATTATCATCCGGGTCGACACCTAATCGGTATGCCGAAAACCCATCATGACTGACACCGAGTGGCGCCTTTTCCGTCAACAAGTGGTGAAACAATAGGGAGCGGGCATTCTCATCTGCCGGAACGTTCGCGTATAAAATGTTCCCTTTTTTCACAAATTCGCCCGACGCCTCTTCAATTTCAAACACTTTACCGCTCTTGAACGGAGACTTCTCTCCTTCTGCGAGCAAAATCGTTTCGTGTCCATTCGCCGCGATGACGCCTGGCTCCTTTCGAAGACGCTCCGCCACGCTGCCTGACGCAAAAGTCATATAGAGCTTAGACAAGTTCCTCACACCCTTTCGCGAGTGTGATGTCTTTCTCCGTAATGCCCCCTTCGTCATGGGTCGATACGGTCAATGTCACGTTCCGATATTCAATCAAGATGTTCGGATGATGATCGAGCGATTCAGCCAAATCTGCTACAAGATGCACGAACTGAATGGCCTCCGGAAATGTTTCCAGCCGATACGTCTTTTGAATCTCCCCGTTCACTTCTTCCCAACCGTTCAACCGTGACAGTTCCTCTGTCAATTCACTTTGCGATAATACCATCGTCACAATCCCCTTTCCCTATACAGTCTACTGTCTTAATCTACCCAAACCGAAGAAAAATAATCTTCCGTGCATGATGTATAATGAATTAGAATGAGATGGATAGCCATCATTTTCATTACGAGAGAGGAGCATCTCCCATGCGCGCATTGATTGTTATTGATTATACATTTGATTTTATCGCAGACAGTGGTCGTTTGACTTGTGGGAAACCCGGGCAAGAGATTGAAGAACGGATCGTCGAATTGATCGGGACATTCGCAACGGATGACTATGTCGTCATCGCGAACGACGTCCATGATGCAGGTGACACGTTCCACCCTGAAACGACGTTGTTCCCACCGCACAATATCCGCGGGACAGAGGGCCGTGAGTTGTACGGTTCTGTGAAGGAAGCTGCGAAACAGGCAGACCACTGGATTGATAAGACACGTTATAGTGCCTTTGCCGGAACTGACCTTGACCTGCGTCTTCGGGAACGCGGAATCACAGAAGTTCATCTCGTCGGTGTCTGCACGGATATTTGTGTACTCCATACAGCCGTAGATGCCTACAACCTCGGTTATCAAATCGTCGTCCATGCCGATGCCGTTCAAAGCTTCAACCCGGTCGGCCATGAATGGGCGCTCGAACATTTCGTCACAACACTCGGTGCGACAGTCGTCGGAAAGTGACGTAAAACAGAAAGGAAATCATATGTTACATCGTAATTTAGCCCTTCACACAGATCTTTATCTTCCACGTTGGATGTATATTTACTGGAAGCAAGGTCGCCATAATGAAAAGGTCGTCTTCGACCTTTACTATCGCTCGAATCCATTTAGTGGTGGTTATGTCGTCTTCGCCGGACTCGAGAATATCGTTCACTACTTAGAGAACGTCTCCTTTACGGAGGCGGACATCACCTATTTGAAAGAGCAACTCGGATTCGAAGATGAATTCGAAGACGTCTTACGGAACTTTAAGTTCACTGGTTCACTATATAGTGTTCGCGAAGGAGAAGTCATCTTCCCACATGAACAAGTCGTTCGGATTGAATCGACCATCTTTGAAGCGAAACTGTTCCAAACGGCGCTACTCAATATCGCGAACCATGAATCACTCATCGCCACGAAGTATGCCCGGATTCGTCAGGCTGCTCCGAACGAGACACTCCTTGAAGGAGGAGCTCGTCGCGCGCAAGGTGTCGATGCGGCTTACTACGGAACACGTGCGGCTTACATCGCTGGTTTTGATGTGACAAGTCTCGTGTCAGCCGGTCGTGACTTTGATGTCCCGACAGGAGGAACGATGGAGCATGCTGATATTCAGTTCCATGATGATGAATTGAGCGCATTCCGTTCATTCGCTGAAATGTATCCGGACAACACGAGCCTTCTCATCGACACGTATGACACACTCAAGTCTGGTCTGCCGAATGCGATTACGGTCGCAAAAGAACTCGAGGCGAAGGGCCATCGTCTCAAGTCAGTACGACTCGACTCTGGAGACCTCGCCTACTTGTCGAAGCGTGCCCGGAAAGCGTTGAATGAAGCAGGGCTCGACTACGTCAAAATCGTCGTCTCTGGGGATTTGGATGAGTATGTCATCCAGGACTTACGGATGCAAGGCGCAGAGGCCGATACGTTCCTCGTTGGGACACGTGGCATCACGGCTTACGAGCAGCCGGCACTCGGTATGGTCTATAAACTCGTCGCGCGTGAGGATGAATCCGGGGAATTAAAACCGGTCATCAAAGTATCTTCTTCTAAGGTGAAGACGACGACTCCTCACAAGAAAGAGTTGTATCGCATCATCGACAACGAAACGAAAAAGTTCAAAGGCGACTATATCGCCCTCGCCGATGAACCGGTCGAATCTTACACCGAGATCGACTTGATTGACGTCCGTGACCCGGCCTTCAAGATCAAGACACGTAACTTCAACGTGAAACGCTTGTTGCAACCAATCTTCCTTGATGGGAAACGCGTATACGACCTTCCAAGCACAAGTGAGATTCGTGCATATCATCACGAGCAGATGAACGGATTGTGGGAAGAGTACAAGCGTCTCCGTTTACCGGAAGTGTATTCGGTGACGTTCAGCAAGCCACTATGGGATTTAAAACTCGATATGATTCGCAAAACGCGGGTACCAAAATAAAAAAAACGGCTGTGGTGCATACCCACAGCCGTTTTTTTATACCATCGTCATCTCGCCTGCTTGGCTTTGATCTTCTTTTCTCCGAAAGTAAAGCGCCATCGACAAAGAGAGCAATATCAAGACAAAATAGACGGTCCGTTGCCAAAACGTCGCTTCGGTGTCTCCTTGGAACAACGCAATGATATAATCGCTCCCACTGACTAAAAACAATCCGGCAAGCAAGAGAAAGATCCGATAGCCGGCCCGACTCCGCTCCCGTTTCACTTTGAAGAAAAGGACACCATAATAGACGATTGCGAGAATCGTCACATACCCGATTACGCCAACAACCCAACTCATCTTGATGCCTCCCTCACTCTCTATTTTTCTGTTTCTTCCCCGTTATCTTAACACATTCTATTCCTCAGACTGTGTTAAGATGGTCTAAAGAAAACGCGGAAAGGAACGATCCTATGAAAACGTTTCGCCTCGTCCAAGTCCGACTCGTCCAAGACGAATACGGCAATGAACTGAATTTACCAATCGATTTACTCGATGGTTTAATCATCTCGAAGGAGCACGATTCAGAATGGCTCCTCGAAATGCTCGTGCCGACCGAGTCGGCTGTCACGCTCCATCATTACTTAAACAAACGCATCCTCATCCTCGCTGAAGCCGTCATCACGTCGCCAACGAACGCCCCGGCTGCACTCGCTTTGACGTTCACGAGCGAGCGGGCCTTGAACGACCATCATACGTTCGTCGCTGAAGGACTCATGTTGATGCCGAAACAAGACGCGACGAAGCAAGTACTCGATTCGTTGATTCAAGATGGCGTCGCCACTTCGAATTTAAAGCCCGCCTTCTTCGAGAAAAAAGTCGAAATGCAACAATCGTTCAGTCGCTCCGCTTTCAATCAATTGGTCAAAACCGGGTCATTCGAATAATCGGATGACCTGTTTTTCTTTCCCCAAAACCATTCACCTTTCAAACTAAAAAGACGGAGAAACATCTCCGCCTCACACGTAGATAAAGAATAGGATGATCATCATCGTCATCCCGATCACTTTTAAGAGCGTGCTGCCGAGAAAGGCGAGAACGGTGCCGACGCCGATGCTCCACGCTTCACGTGTCGTCTTCCCGAGTGTCAACTCCGCCAAGAAAGCGAAGATGAACGGAAAAATCAAAACCCCGACGAGCGGGAAAATAAACGGTCCCGCAATCAAGCCGATTGTCGCACCCCATTTCGCTCGCTCCGAACCACCCCGTTTATCCACCGTAGCCCGGGTGACGACATAGTCGACGCCGAATAAGAAGACGAGGAAGACCGATTGCCATACCCAGAATGTCCAGGTCAATGGTTCAAACGAAAAACCGAATCCATAAATCATGTATCCGATGAACAAGAACAAGACACTCGGGATGACTGGATAGATGAGTCCTGCAAAAGCGACCACAAATGATGCGATAATGAATACCCATAGTAAGGTCGTCATGACATTCTCCTCATTTCATAATGGTCGGATCGGTGATATGGTCAGCCACGTTGACCGCCTTCACTTCAAACTGACCTTGTTGATGGATGATATAGTTCGAGCAGGCGTTTCGCATGGCGTGACGGAACGTATATGTCCCATCGATGGCAGAAAGCGCCGCTTTGATTGCATGGGAATGGCAGACGACAACGATGCGCTTCCCTGGATACGTATCCACCAAATGGTTCATTCCTTCTAAGACCCGGCTACGCATCTCGTCTTCTGTTTCGAGACCAGGAATCCGCTCCTGGTCATCTGCTTGGACCGCCTCGTAAATTCCTTTCACGGGTTGCCCGGATGCCGTTCCGAATTCACGTTCAATGAAACGCTCATCTAGCAGAATCGCTTTATGTTCGATGCCACACGCTGTTGCGATTGCTTGTGCGGTGTGAACCGCACGTGACAAGGGACTCGATACGATGACGTCCCACTCCTCTTGACTCAAAAAAGCTGCACTCTCCTCTGCCTGTTGACGTCCGAGTGCATTCAACGGGTTATCTTCACGCCCTTGAATAATTTCTAAACGATTCCAATCGGTCTGACCGTGTCTGACTAAACATAACTCTGTCACTACTTCCACTCCTTACTCTTTCAATCATCCCCCATCGTACCATCTTCACTAAAAATCGCAACGTCATCCGAGACATTCTTCAATAAAACGATTGATTCGGGCCATGAGTTGCTCTTCTTTGATTGGATTATCCGATTGGAGGAAGCTCGCAAGCGAGTGGGTTCCATTTGGAAATGAGATGAGTTGAACGTTCGCACCGACATCACTCGCATGTTCGACGAAGTGAAGCGCTTGGCCGAACGGGACAATCGGATCTTTCTTCCCGTGTAGCAGTAAAATCGGCGGGGCATCGGCGTATAGATGGGAGACCGGGGAGCATTTTACCATCAACTCACGCCATTCCTCGCGGCTTCCTTCATAGAACTTTAAATGGGCGAGCCACGTCTGGATGAATTTGAACAATAAAAAGTTCGTCGGTGGATACAAGGCGATGACCCCTTTGATCGTCGGGAGGTCGTCTCCCAAATCACCTGCAAATTGTCGATAACGGTCGAGCGCAGTGGCAAGCATGAGCGCAGCGCCTGCTGAATCCCCCCAAACGAGCAGTTGACTCGTGTCTAGCGTCAACAGCGATTCATGTTGTTTCAAATAGCACAGTGCATCTGAGACATCAAAAATATTGTCAGGGAAATACACCCCGTCTTCAAATAGACGGTAATCGATGCTGACGACCGCGATCCCTTTCCCCAAAAAGTGGTCAAGCAATGGATGAAACAGGGTCACCATACTCCGATTCCCTCTGACGAACGCTCCCCCATGTGCATATACCGCTACGGGGAACGGCCCTTCTCCAGGAGGGAGATACAAATCAAATTGGAGCGGACGATCGTGAACAATTTTATACGTGTACGTGTGGCGCCGGCGTGTTGTCGGTTGAATCGGCAACTCGGGTTCTTGCCATCTGACAAGGGACCCATACTGACTCCACACGCTAGCCCCGGCTGCCGTCGCCGCAGCAATCGCCGCACCCCCGACAAACCAGGCAGTCTCCTTTCTCATACAATCCACTCCTCGTTCCTTTTTTTAATCATATTCCCGCTTTTTTCAAAAATCTATCCATCAGAAGTCGGACTTGACGTGCTCCGAAGCTCACACTATAATATTACTCGCAGCCATAAAACGTAACAGTTACGATTTAATATTCAGATAACTTGAAAGGTGGAAGATGGAAGATGAAGAAAACTTGGTTAGGCGCAGTCGCAGCCGGTACGCTTTTACTTGGTGCGTGTGGAAATACCGAAGGAGATAACGCATCTGAATCGACAGATGGTCAACTGACCGTCTTCGCTTCAACGTTTGCATTAAAATCATTAGCCGAAGAAATCGGTGGCGACCGCGTCAACGTGGAGATGGTCATTCCACCTGGGGCTGATCCGCATACGTATGAGCCAACTTCAAAGCAAATGACACAAATCGCAGAAGCCGACCTCTTTTTGACGATTGGTCATGACCTTGAACCTTACGTCGAGTCTATGGAGAAGAGTTTAGAGGGTCAGAACGTCGCCTTCGTCAAAACAGCCGAGAACGTGAAGTTACTCGATGCGGCGGATACCGTCCATGTCCATGATGAGGAAGGACATACTGAAGACGACCACGCTCATGAAGAAGAAGGACATTCTGAAGATGAACATGCTCACGAAGAAGACGCACATTCTGAAGACGAACATGCTCACGAAGAAGGAGACGGTCATAGTCACGGTCAATACGATCCCCACGTCTGGCTCGACCCGATGAATGCTGTATCAATGGCAGAAGCGGTCGAAGCCGCATTCAGTGAGGAAGCACCCGACTATAAAGACGAGTTCGCAGAACGGTTAAGCACTTTCAAAGACGAAGCAAACGATCTCGACGCGGAATTGAAGGCAGCCGTCGAGAACGGTTCAAAATCCGAGTTACTCGTGACGCATGCCGCATATGGTTATTTGGCTGAACGTTACGGATTTGACCAATTACCAATCGCGGGACTTACACCGTCTGAAGAGCCGTCACAACAAGCTCTCAAGCGGATCATCGAGGAAGCCCGTCTCCACGACTTGAACTATATCGCATTCGAAGACACGGTCACACCAAAAGTGGCCGAAGTCGTGAAACAAGAGATCGGTGCAGAGAGCGTGACGATCTACAACTTGGAATCGATCACGAAAGAACAGATGGATAAGAGCTACTTCGACTTGATGCGTGAAAACGTCAAGGCACTTGAGACAGCGTTGAAATAATCAAAATCCCGAAGCGAGGTGACTCGTTTCGGGATTTTTTTCATGCATCTATTTGATGATCTAACGTCTTCAGTGTGACGAGAAGTAGGAGGAGTAGCGATACGATGACGCTCATCATCCAGAAATCCCCGTCCATGAAGAATAAAGTCGTCCACTCCCCTGTACTCAATCCCAACCACGCTTGACTGACACCAACGCCTATCAGTGCGATTGCAACAAAACGAATCCATGTCATTTTTGGAACGAACCGCTTGCTGACCAAATAACTATTCAATACTAAAAGACCAACATATACGATGAGAAGGACGTTCCAAGCCGTGTCAAATGAAACAGATGCCACCCCGACCGTGACAGCATACCCCCATGTCACCAAGAATACAGCGAATGAGATAAGTGTGATGCGATAAAGCGACTTGAACCCCGTTTGATACGCAAGAAACGGATTGGTGAGTAGCCCGAGCCAGATGAGTGTGCCGAACACATCCATGAGCAAATCCCCTTTATACCATTTATTAACAGTATACCATGGGAATTCACTTTCATTCATAATAAATCAAGACGAGTTCTTCCTGGGACGAAGCGATCTCACAAAACTGTTGCAACCGGGTCCAATCTTCCCAAATCATCTCGAATTCATCTTTTGCAACGAATGCCATGTCTTTCACATCATCTCGCCCGAACGCATGCAACGTATCTTTGACGATATGAAGTAACTGCGGGGTCAAGATACCGACCACGACCGCCTGCGCCTCATTGACAATCAACTCTTCGCCGACGAGCGCCATTTCCATGTTATACGTGTCGGCCCCGTCAATATATACCTCGATTTGACTAAGTACGCGTTGAAACGGTTCCACATTCGGAAGCGTCAGCGTATCGTCCCGATCCCGATATTGCTCATGCATATGAATCAACCAGTCTAAAATCATCTCCGGATCCTGATTAAATGACACCCAAACTTCTGGGGAAACACGTACATAATGCGTCGTCTCCATACATGAACGCCCCCTTTTTATGACATTACCCGTCTTATATATGTAAAAAAACCGCCTACTTGAATTCGTAGACGGTTCCTTATATCAAGAACGACTTGTTCCTGTTTGTTGTTCCTCTGTTTCGCTTTCCCAAGCTTCGATGTATTCACGACCAGGAAGATTTTCAACCGAGTCGACATAGAAAACTGGGTCTTCTCCTTCGCGTCGCTGTGCCAAGTAGTCATCGAGAACGGCGCGAGCCACTTTCGCCAAGCGGAAGATGGCATATAAGTTCACGAGTGCCATGAGACCCATGAACACGTCAGCAATCGACCAAACAAGGCCGGCAGAGCGGACCGCACCAAACAAGACCATGCCGACAACACCGATGCGATAGAGCGTGACATAGATTTTCTTATCCGAGATGAACTGGATGTTCGTCTCACCGTAGTAATAGTTTCCAAGAATCGAACTGAACGCAAATAGGAAAATCGCAATCGTCAAGAACGATGTAGCGACCGAACCGATTTCTGCTGTCAACGCGGCTTGCGTCAATTCGACACCCGCAAACGACTCTGAACCGGCTACGCCTGAAATCAAGATAATCATCGCTGTCGATGTACAAACGAGCAATGTATCGACAAATACGCTAAACGATTGAATCAATCCTTGTTTGACAGGGTGCGATACTTCCGCTGTCGCAGCGGCGTTCGGTGCAGAACCCATACCCGCTTCGTTCGAGAAGAGACCTCGACGAATCCCTTGAAGTACCATGGCGCCAATCGCCCCTCCGAAGAGTTGCTCAATTCCGAGGACTCCTTCTGAGAAGATGAGGCTGAAGACGTCTGGTAGAAGGGAAACGTTCGTCACCATAATCCAAATCGCGAGTAAGATGTAGCCACCTGCCATGACCGGTACGATGATACTCGACAAGAGTGCGATCGATTGGATCCCACCGAAGACGACAATGGCCGTCACAATCGCAAGGACAATCCCGACGACTGTTGTGCTGATCCCGAACTGGTTACTCACAGAGAGTGAGATCGTATTCGACTGTACCGAGTTGAACGCGAATCCGAATGAGAACGTGATTAAAATCGCGAACAAGACACCTAGCCAACGTTGGCCGAGCGCACGCTCCATATAGTAGGCAGGTCCCCCACGCCATGTGCGTCCATCACGAATCTTGTACACTTGTGCCAACGTACTTTCGACGAATGCAGATGCTGCCCCAATCAACGCAATGAGCCACATCCAGAAAACTGCTCCTGGGCCACCTAGCGCAATCGCTGTCGCCACACCGGCAATGTTTCCTGTCCCTACACGAGCTGCCGTTCCGATTGCGAAAGCTTGGAACGAAGACACTTGGCCTTTTTCACGTGCTGTGCCCTCTTTGAACAAGAGGCGGAACATTTCAGGAATCATGCGGAACTGAACGAAGCCCATACGAACTGTAAAATAAAGACCTAAAGCAACAAGTACAACGATGAGCACTTGCGACCACAACAAATCGTTCGCTTGCGAAACGAGTTTCTCTACCAATTTCTCCATACTAATCCTCCATCATTCTAAAAATCTCAACAGAAAAAGTCATGTCAACTTTCTTAACATGACTTGAATTATAGGTAAATTATACGAAAATTGCAATATTAATTCGTTTTTTCAACATCATCTCGGTTCTTTCTAAAAGCAAAAAAACGAGCCGGAGAGCGCATCGCAATCCGACTCGTTCTATATTTCATTTAGATAAAGAGGTTTAAATTTCCGCCTTCTGCTGCGCCGAGATAAGCCGCCACACCACCAAGGTCGACCCCGTCAATCAACTCTTCTTCTTTGATGCCCATGACATCCATTGACATCGTGCAAGCTACCATTTTCACGCCTGCTTCTTGCGCTGACTTGATCATTTCTTCGACAGAAGGAACGTTCTTATCGCTCATGACTTTCTTCATCATTTTTTGACCAACACCACCGAAGTTCATGTTCGAAAGTGGCAATTCGCCTGCATGTCCTGGCATCATCATGCCGAACATTTTCTCAAGACCTTGCTTTTTCACTTCCGGCGCGTCCGGTTTGCGGATGACATTGAGTCCCCAGAATGTGAAGAACATCGTCACTTCTTTCCCCATCGCGGCAGCACCTTGCGCAATGATGAGGGATGCGAGTGCGCGGTCGAGGTCTCCGCTGAAGACGACCATTGATGCACCGTCTCCTGCTGATGCGCCTGCTTGTGGTGCAGCCGGACCTTGTCCTTTTTGAAGGATGGCTTCAACGCGTCCGTTAACGAATTGTTTCGAGACGAGTTTGTTGCCTGTCTTCTTCGCCCATGCTTCGATATCTGCGAAGAATCCTGGGTCACTTGCGAGAACGCGGAGCGTTTCGCCTTCCCCGAGTTCTGCGACTTTCTTATTTACTTCTAAAATAGGTCCCGGGCATTGTAGACCACATGTGTCTAACATGACCGCTTCCCCGATTGGTGCATTTGTCATTTGTGTTGGCTCCTCTTCTACAACGGTAGCCGCTGTTTCATTTGATGTGTTCGCTTCTTCAAGCGCCTCGAAATCACGATTGATTTGCGACCACGTCTTGTAGCCACCGCTCAAGTTTTTCACCTTGAAGCCGTTTTGACGTAAGATGCGTGATGCGAGATAGCCACGAAGACCGACTTGGCACGTCACGTAAATCGTTTCATTCCGGTCGTAGTTGTCCAAGTTTTCTCGTAATGAGTTGAGTGGCACATTGATTGATCCTGGAATCTTTCCGAGTTCATGCTCCGATTCATCGCGAACGTCTAGTAACGTCGCTCCATTTTCCACGAGCTCATCGATTTCATCCCAATGTACGACTTCATTGTCACCGAGGACGACGTTCGACGCGACATACCCGATCATATTGACCGGATCTTTCGCAGAACTGAACGGTGGTGCATAACTGAGCTCAAGGTCAGGTAGATCGAGGACCGTCAAACCACCCTTCATAGCTGTCGCAATGACGTCGATGCGTTTATCGACTCCATTGATTCCGACACCTTGCGCACCATAGATTTCACCCGTTGTCGGGTGGAACAAGAGTTTAAGCGACACAGGTGTCGATCCTGGATAATAACCAGCATGCGAACCTGGATGTACGTGAACAGCCTCATACGTCTTGCCAGCCGCCTTCAACCGTTTTTCATTCCATCCTGTCGATGCGACCGTCATATCAAATACTTTGGCGATTCCCGTTCCCATCGTTCCATTGTATTTCACGTCACGGCCGTTAATGATATCGGCAACGAGACGGCCTTGACGGTTCGCTGGCCATGCGAGTGGCACGACAGTTGGTTCTTTGAAGACGTAGTCGAGTACTTCGACCGCATCCCCGATCGCGTAAATATTCGGGTCTGATGTGAGCATCTTTTCATTAACGCGAATGGCACCGCGCGTACCTGTTTCAAGGCCTGCTTCACGCGCAATCGTCGATTCCGGTGTAACACCGATCGACATGATGACCATATCTGTATCGATGACACGACCGCTTGTCAAATGAACTTTCTTTCCTTGCTCTGAGAACGAAGAAACGCCATCAGACAATTGAAGCTCGACGCCATGCAAGCGCATGTGTTCATGAATTGGCGCCACCATCTCACGGTCAAGTGGCGTCATGACTTGGTCTGCCATCTCAACGAGCGTCACCTCAACACCACGCTCACGTAAGTTTTCTGCCATCTCAATCCCGATAAAGCCTCCACCAATCACGGTCGCATGCTTCGGCGCCTTGTCATCGACGTAGCCACGGATTTTATCTGTGTCCGGAATGTTGCGAAGCGTGAAAATATCTTCTGCCTCGTCGATTCCAGGGATGTTTGGACGAATCGGTTTCGCTCCCGGAGAAAGAATGAGAACGTCGTATGACTCGTCATACGTTTCGCCTGTTTGAACGTGTTTCACCGTCACTGTTTTCTCGTCACGGTTAATTTTAATGACTTCCGTCAAATTGCGGATATCGAGTTGGAAACGCTTGTTCATCCCTTCAACGGTTTGAACAAGGAGTTTTTGACGGTCTTGGATGACATCCCCGATATAGTATGGAAGACCACAGTTCGCGAATGAGATGTACTCCCCACGGTCGAACATGACGATTTGATTCTCTTCATTCAAACGACGGAGTCGTGCAGCTGCAGACGCACCACCTGCTACCCCACCGACGATTACGATTTTTTTACTCATTGTCCATTTCCTCCTCTGACGACTTCTCCTGGCCAACTCATCAAGCCATCTTCTATATTGACCACTTTATAGCCTTTCGCCTCCATTTGCCAAGTCGCTTGCGTGCTACGCGCACCTGAGCGGCAAAGAACGACATATTCTTCAGCTGGATCGAGCGTGTCGATCCACTCTGTCATTTCGGATAACGGATAGTTTTTCGCGCCTTCAATATGTGCTTCTTGAAACTCGTCACGTTCTCGGACGTCGACGATATTTACAGGCACTTCAAAGTCCATTTGACGTTTTAAAGCGGATGCTTTCATCGTTGATCTACCTTTCTTTTTTCAATTCGATTTATACCATTCGGCTTGGTTGCTGGCGTTCAACAAGTTTGTGATTTGTTGAACATTTCGCTTCCACGTCATTAATATACCCCCTTAGGTATTTAATTGCAAGAAATAAGTTTGACGAAATGTCGAATTTTTCAACATCATCCATTTGGATAGTTGATGCTCGACACATACTCCCCCATGTATTAAGATGAGCCTACACAATAAATAGTTGGGTAACTGAACAATTTTTCCTATAGAGGTGAATGATATGGAACCGTATGTATACGATGCAAAAGTATTGAATCGCATGAAACGAGTGGAAGGACAAATTCGTGCCATCATCCGGATGATGGAGGAAGGAAAAGAATGTCGCGATGTCGTGACGCAATTAAGTGCCGCACGTTCCGCACTCGATCGCGCTTCGACTATCATTGTGGCTAAGAACTTGGAACAATGTATCATCACCGCTCAAGCAGATGGCGAAGATACGTCCGAAACGGTGGAAGAAGCCATTAAAATGTTGATGAAACGCTAGTTCCCCTTGCTTTCCCTGTCCAAATGGGAGAAAGTTAGAGTAACGACTTACTAAGGGGGATTTCCTTGTGAACTTCGAAGAAAAAGTAGAATCATTTAGAGCGCTCGCCGCTGAACGCAACATGACGTTCAAAGAGAGCGACACTGAAACGCACGTCACGTTCTTGACGCGTGAAACAACAAAATCCGGGGCTCAGCCCGTTATGATTATCGCTTTTAACAAAAAGACGACAGATGCTGAGTTGTATGCTGCTACCGTCACGCACGTCCCAGATTACGTAGAAGATTTACCGATTCTTAATGCCTTGAACGAGTTCAACCAGGAGTTCAAATACTTCCGTTGTGT
Source organism: Exiguobacterium sp. BG5(2022) (assembly GCF_031844365.1). Classification (GTDB taxonomy): domain Bacteria; phylum Bacillota; class Bacilli; order Exiguobacteriales; family Exiguobacteriaceae; genus Exiguobacterium; species Exiguobacterium profundum. The sequence continues at coordinate 313,154 of NZ_JAUZVB010000002.1, read as the reverse complement.
ACTCGACAGCGATCGCGATGTCACACTCGCCTCGACACTCGACCTCGACCTCGGTTTCTCACCAGAGATCATCTTGCAACACTCATTCATGATGTTCCAAGCGGCCGATGAAGTGAACGAGTACATGCAAAAACTCTACACACAAGTACAATAATCAAAAGCCGTCCGGAAATGTTTCCGAGACGGCTTTTTTTGAAACATCTGATCGCCCCCGCTCGTATGATTGGACAAGGAGGCGATTCGACATGACACGATATGAACGATATGTAGAAGCACTAGAGGCCATCAAGACGGCAACAAAGTGGGAACTGACAGATGATTTCCGACGCTTGATGGCCGTTCATTACGCAATTCACGACACCCCGTTCGAGGCATCTCGATTTTCGAACGCACGCGATGTATTAAAACAAAAAACGAAGATGTTCTCGAAGTTTCGAGGCAGTCAAAACCTCGTCTGGCTCTCGTTTCTCGACGCCAAGTATGAGGACATCGGAACCGCAATCGACGAGGCGCTCCGTCTCGATACGTTACTCGACCGGAAACACTTCCGCTTCAGTTCACTACGTCCCTTTTTAGCGAATCAACTGATCAATGTCGAGGAACCCGACCGTCGGCTCGATGAGGCGACCGAACTATATCAAACGTTCAAACGACATCACCCTTGGTTGACAAGCGAGGAAGACTTATTATCGGCGCTCGTGCTCGTGCAAGCGTTTGACGATATCATTGATTTGAACGAACGCATCGAGCAACATTATGCATTATTGAAGGGACGGCTCCCGAAGTCAAACGAACTGCAACTCGTCTCGCACCTTTTGACGTTCAGCGAGTCCTCACCCGAAGAAGCAGTCTCTCGATTGCTCACATGGAAGTCTCAATTAGATGAAGTGCACATCTCGATTCGTCGCGAACACTTACCCGCACTCGCACTACTTAGCATTGTCACGGAACCGAATACGAGCGCGATTCATGCTATTCAGGAAATCGTAGGGGCCGAAAAAGACAAGCAGCGTTGGTTCAACACACATAGCGTGCTCATCGCACTTCAACTTGTAGCGGCCGAACGCATAACAAACGAGGCTAGCGACTTATTGCTCCACGGTACGTTTGCCCACTTATTGGCGATGCAACAAGCGGCGACCGCTGCCACGACTGCCGCCGTTATCGCTAGTACCTCATCAACCACAAATTAAATTAAGAGATTCATCGTGAGACACACCAGTACAAATACAGAGTTTGCGATTTCGACAATCCCAATCTTCATGATTGGGATTTTTTTGCCGTAGAACCAAATAGCACGAATCAAACTCGGGGCATATGCTAAAGCGAGCAGCGGATAACCGAGCGCAATGAACACGACGATTAACAGCATATGATACCCCCACGAAAGGTTACGATACGCGATGCTCTTCTTTTCCCGAATCATCGTCTTGACGAAAAAGATACTTCCGAGGAAATAGAGGTATGGCAAAACGAATACCCATGCAATTGTTTCATCCACGACGTGTGCTCCGTGGTAATAACTCGCCATTCCTCCAATACAGAATGAAGTGACGGCACTGACGTCATTCCATACGTTTCGCTCATCTTTGATTTTGGCAAAATAGGCGTTTGCGAGACCGAATGGAATCATTGCAAAAGCGAACCAGATGAGACTCCATTGCATCCATAAGACTGGGATGATGGATAGTGTAGCAATCATCAGATAGATGATCACGGTGCGTAAAAGCTCACGCGATTTCTTTCGTTGCTTGATGTATTGGAATAAGAAGAATGTCCCCATATAGACAAACAACCATGCAATAGCAAAAGGCACATGTGTCCACACCCATCCCCCGACTGTCCCTCCAAGAACGAACGGTAAAATGAGCATCGACCATGCCCCATGCTGTGTTGGAATCATCCATTTCATCAACCATCACTCCTTCCTCCACTAGTGTAATGGATGGTGAGAGCATGCGCTGTGAGATTTACCACAAAAAGCGAAAAAGAAAACAGGCTGCGCCAGCCACCTATTTCATCACATAGCTTGTTTCTTATTTTTCGCATAGTTCGTTATGAACATGATTCCAATGACAGATAGCGTCAGCATTGCCAGACTGTTCACAATCGTTTTGAGCGTGTGCAGTCCTTCAAGGTTATTCATTACCATCACTGCCATAAGTAATGCGAGGATACTCAAGTTTACGATGTTACGGTTCATCTTCTCACCACCAGAAATTCAATCTATAGTTCATTGTACCACTCTCGATTTGTTAACAGTAATTTTTTTCCATTGGGATTCAAGCCAACCTAACTCGCTCTCACTCTTCATAAAAAAACGATCTCATGCGAGATCGTTTTTTGGTGTCCAATTTGGTGCGACGGGTGTCGCTTTCGGTTCGTCGACGACGAGCATCTTTGTGACGACCCTTCCGGCAATCGATACTGCGATGAGAGTATACAATGCGTTCGATAATGGTAAATAGATGAGTGAAATCCCAAGGACGATCACATCAAAAATAATCAGAATCGTACCGACCGACACACCTGTCCATTTCGATAAGCCAAGAGCGAATAAGTCATCGCCCCCGGTAGCCCCGCCTGACTTCAAGACAAGACCGAGACCATATCCGGTCACAATCCCACTCGCGATGGCCGCAAACAATGTTGCCGGCCATACTTGAATATCAAACGTGAGCAAGTCGAGACGGTCCCACATCGCATAACTAAGCGACAAGGACGAAGCGGCTAGTACCGCTTGCCCGACAAAACGCCATCCTCTCCACCACAAAGCGACGATAAAAAATGGGATGTCGAGCACGATCATCGAAATCGCCGGGTCGATATCAAATAAATAACGACCGAGTAGCGATAATCCGACGAACCCGCCTTCCGCCAAACCAAACTGTTCATTCAAATAATAATAACCGAACGCCATGATCAGCGTTCCGAGCACTATGGTAGCAACTCGTTTCATTCCGATTGTCCTCCCCGTTCTTGACGGAGAGGAGGATCCTCAGTCGTAGCTGCGGTTCCATCTGTTCCATCTCCGATCTTCCGTTTGTTGATTGATACACGTGTAAGCGATCAGTCAACGCTAGAAGTCCGGAAGTTGGAACAGAGGCCATGTCCTCTCGGTATCCATAAAGACCTTCCTTTCTCAAATTGCGCGTAATCTTGTACGTAGTTTACCACACATTTTGATTCAGTTCATGAATTTTACCTTTAGTGCATGTTACGTTTCGGTAAATCTTTCTTTCCGAACCACCACCAGTTCCAATCCCCGAACAGTTTCATGAGAGACGGAACGAGCAGGATCCGGATGATGGTCGCATCAATGAAGATGGCGAGCGCAATCCCCACGCCGAGCTGTTTGATCGGGCTCACACCCGTGAAGGCGAACGCACCCGTCACGACGATCATAATGATGGCGGCTGAAGTGATGATTTTACTCGTCTTCGCAAGCCCCATCTCCGTCGCATAGTCATTGTCGCCCGTCTCGCGGTAATATTCCTCGATTCGCGAAACGAGAAATACCTCATAGTCCATCGACAATCCAAAGACGAGTGAGAAGATGAACACCGGTGTCAAAATACTGATTGTTTCTGCATCGTACACATAACCTGATTCAAAAATGATGACGAGTAAACCGAACGTCGCCCCAAGACCAAGCACGTTCATAAGAATCGCCTTGATTGGAATCAAGATGGATCGGAACGCCCACATGAGGATGAAGAAGGTTGCCAAGATGACGGTGATGACCGCATAGGGAATGCTGTCATAAATCTCATCATAAATCTCTTCATTGAAGGCTGCCGGTCCGCCGACTTCAAACCCTTTGTCTCGCCAATCGCGTACGAATGCTTGCGCTTCTTTGTCGCTCGGAGGTACATCGAAGCTGACATTCACGAGCGCCAAATCTGTATTCCCATCAAGGGTCACAAGTCGCTCAAGTGGGGCGAGTTGTTCTGGCGCCGCTTCGGCGAGTTGCGTAAACGTCTCAGGCGTCAATCCGGATGTCGTTAAGAAAGTCGAGACATTATCGACAATATCGACCTCGTTTAACTCATCTGTGAGACTCGTCAATTCCTCTAAAATCATCGGATCGGTCAAATCGTTCGCTTCAAACAGAAGGACCGCATCGGTCGAGTTATCCCCAAACACATCGTCCCATCGTTCGAGTGCCGCTCGTGATTCATATGAGGTAGGGAGCGCATCGGCGTCCGGAATGTTCAACTCTAGGTCGCGCACGAACCAAAGACTCGGGAGCAGGATCAACAAAGCAATGAGCGTCATCGTCACCGGACGCCTCATCACGAAGCGAGCAAGTTTTTGCCAGCGCTTTTCAGATTTCGTCTCATCTGTCTTGATGATTCGTCCTTTATTCAAGGCGTCACCGACTAAGTAAAGCGACGACGGCAACAAGGTCAGTGCAGATAGCACGGCCCCCGCGACGGCAATGAGGGCACCGAGGGCGACCGCCTGAAAGACATCTACTTGAATAAATAGGAGTCCGGCTAATCCGACAAAGACACATAGACCTGAAAAGAGAATCGAGCGTCCCGCCGTCGCTACCGTCCGGACAATCGCCTCTTCTCTCGATTGCCCGCGCGTTAACTCTTCCCGATACCGATTGACGAGTAACAGTGAAAAATCAATCCCAAGCGCAATCGCAATCATGGCGACGGCATTGAGAACAAAGATAGATAATTCCATGTTTTGTGCAAAAAAGAATAGCGATCCCGCTGCGACAATAAAGGTAATCAACCCGACGAGTAACGGCATGAGCGCGGCGAGCGGTGTGCCGAAAACAAGCAACAACACGAGAAGCGCGACCGGAATCCCAATCAACTCCGCTCGAATCAAGTCATTTTTCGAAGCTTCGTTTAAGTCATCCGCAAAGACCGGTTCTCCCGTCAAGCGGACTTCGGTATCCGTATCAACGATGAGCGCGTCTCGGACGGCATCGATCGAGGATTCCGCCGCATCATAATCTTCGAATTCCAGCACGAAATAGGATACGTCCCCTGAACGCGCGTCCGGATTCTCCGCCGGAGTAATCACGCCATCAATTGATGGAATTTCCTCAAAACGGTCTTGTTGTTCGTCCATGACCGCCTCCAGATTTCCTCCTTCAAATAAGACGATCATTGAAGCACCTGCTCGATCAAATCGTTCATTCAACTGATCTTCTACCTGTTGGAAACGTCCGTCTTGAATGGCAAATCCGTTTCCTCTCAACTCACCCGGGAGCTGTAGCCCGAAATAAACTGAACCCGCGAGTAAAATCGCCCATATGAGTAATACGCCATACCGAAAACGAACCAACTGCCTACCTAACCATTCCATTGATGTCACTCCTCCCTGTCTATCCATCTACTTCCCGTTTCTCGATTCATTCATCATCACTTCACAAAAAATTCCTGAACCTAGGTTCGGTTCAGGACTCTTGTCGTTCAAAGACTTGAAGCCAGCTATGACAAAATCGAGGTGGTGCGGACAAGACGACGAGTCGATCCCCTCGTTCATCTAACAGCATTACCTTCAATAATTGGGTGTCTGCACACACGCTTGAGCAAAATAATTCTTCCTCTCGATGAAACAGTTGGAACGACTCTGTCGATGTGATCGCCGTCGTTTCTCCCACTTGATCGAGAATGACCGTGTCGCGGTTTCCTTCGTATGGAATGCGCCAGGTTTCTTTCGTCTTCACATTTTCAACTAAAAAATGATGAGTTCGTTCATCGAACAATGTCACACACGTTTCAGGTGTGAATCGTTCAAAATCATACGTCCCTTGATACGCTAGCTCGATGATGTTCCCAAAGACAGGGACTTCTTCATAGCGGCTATATCGAAACGTATGATCATGGAGGTTCAAGGCTACGACATCCGATTCGGCTGAATATAAGAAGATGTCATCGCCTTGCCAATAGTGCAAATTGCTAAACCAGTCTCCGTTGAATCGTTGAGGGATCGCATGCGTCTCCATCTGTCCTCGTTGTAAATCAATGACTCCGTAAAGTCCTTTTTCCTGGAACCATGCCACGGCACGTCTTGCATTCGGCTCCACATATAGGGCGCATGGTGTCCATTTCCAGTCGATCTCCCAGCGAATTTGAGACGACTCGTCAAAGAACAAAAATCCAGTTTGCGCCAAGTACAACATCCAACCTTCACCTACACGTTCTAGCCATTCGATCGTTTGATGAAATTGAAAGTCTGCTGTTTGTTTGTACATTTGATCACTTCCTAGTTTCAGCTTAGCAACGACCGAAACGAAATTCGATTTTGAATGTGTTCATTCAACACATTTTCGATTTTCCTGTATACTGACGGTAAAGACATATCGTTTAGAAAGGAGACCTTCCATGCGTCCATTACAACTATCACCAGAGACCGCAGTTGAACTCGCAAAAAAATTAAACGTCCCCCTCGAGGAACTGATGCATATGCCAAAACACATCCTCGTTCAAAAAATGATGCAACTCGAGGCATCTCAAACAGAGGAAGACACACCAAAGGAGACGGATTAACGTCTCCTTTTTGGTTACTGCTCTTTGCGTTTCCGCTTTCTCGATACATACCAGAGACCACCGATTACAGCGAGGGCCGCACCACCGGCCACAGCGTACTTGCTGTAATCTGGGCGACGTTCGGTTACGACTAGTGTCGAGAGTGGAGCGACCGTCATATGACGGTCCTCGACTTGACGTGGCGCCGTCAGATTAACGGTATGGTCCTCCACGTTCACCTCGAACTTGCCAGATGGAAGTTTGACCTCAACCGCCTCCTCGAGTGCGTTGTGGTAGACGATATGTCGTTCTACATATCCTTCCACATGACGGCTCAATTCAAAGGCAATCACACCCTCTGCTTCATCAAAGAAACGCAAGTGTTTGCGAATCTGTTCCGTGTTTTCGAGTCGGAAGAGCGGATATTGCTTACGCAGACGCAAGAGACCTTTCACATATTCCACACTTGGCGCTTCTTGCTCCGCCCGGTTCCAGTCCATACGGTTGATGACTTCGCCTGAATTGAAGCTATTCTCATCCCCGTCTTTTGTCCGGAAAAATTCCTGTCCACTGTGAAGGAATGGAATCCCTTGACTTAGGAGCACAATCGACGTCGCCAAACGGTGGCGACGGCGACGTGTCGTCTCGTCATCTTCCGGATTCGTCACGGATAACTTGTCCCAAAGCGTCAAATTGTCATGACATTCTACATAGTTGACGACCTGGTTCGGCTCATCAGCGAAACTTTGGCTCGTGATGCCACCAGCAATCCCTCGTTTCACATCTGCTGTCATATCCGTGTTTCCACTCACCCAGCCCGGTAAGTCTTCGATGAAGACGTCTCCTCGGACACCGTCTCGAATCCCATCATTGAATTGGGCGATGCGTGGCATCTTATGCGCATTATGCTGATTCGCTTTTTTACGAACCGGGAGCGGTGTATCCAAATCCCACCCTTCCCCGATGACAAGAATCGATGGGTCGACGCGGTCGAGCGCTTTCCGAATCTGGTTCATCGTTTTGACGTCATGGAGTCCCATCAAATCGAAGCGGAACCCATCAATCATGAATTCTTTCGCCCAGTACGTGACACACTCGACCATGAGCTTACGCATCATCGCACGCTCGGATGCCGTGTCATTCCCACATGCCGAACCATCCGCGAGTGTTCCGTCTTCGTTTAAGCGATAGTAATAGTCCGGGACGAATTGCCCGAGCGGTGTTGTCAACGCATCATACGTGTGGTTGAAGACAACGTCCATGATGACCCGGATGCCTCGATCGTGGAGCGCTTGAATCAGTGCCTTCAATTCGACAATTCGCGTCGCCGGGTCATCTGCCGACGAGGCGTAAGATCCTTCGACCGCAAAGTAATGAACCGGATCGTAACCCCAGTTATAATTGTCTTCCCCTTCACGTGACTCATTCACCGAGCCGTAGTCAAAGAACGGCATTAATTGGAGATGAGTGATTCCAAGCGAGGTAATATAATCGAGTCCGGTCGGGTAACCGCTCGTGGTGGTCGTACCCGTCTCGGTCATCCCTAAGAACTTCCCACGGTGCGTCGCCCCACTCTCTGGGTGACTCGTCAAATCACGGACGTGCGCCTCATAGATGACCGCCTCTTGTGAAGAATTGAATAGCGGACGTTCTTTGATCCAATGGTCCGGGTTCAAAGATGCCGGATCGAGCAGACATCCTCGTTTCCCATTCACTCCGACGACTTTCGCATACGGATCGAGCGACTCTATTTTTTTCCCATCAATCAGCGCTTCAAATACATAAAATTGACCTTCGAATAAGGCACGGTCGAGTTCGATCACCCACGTCCCCTTCTCAGCCGGCTCGAGCTCGAGTCGTTCAAACTTACGGGCACGGGCTGTTCGATACAACTTGACCGACATCTGTTCCGCTACCGGAGACCAAACTCGTAGTCGAATCTGTTCCCCTTTGAACGTCACCCCTAGGTCTTTCCCGTGATAGGCAACGTGATCTAAGTCTGCATGTGTGTGTTGATCCATTGTACGTTCCATCTCTTCACTCCTTCACTGCTTCAAATCTGCTATCATTATAACAAAACCACACAAAGGATGGATGAAACATGGCAAAAGACAATTCTTTCGATATCGTGTCAGAAATGAATCTTGAAGAAGTAAAGAACGCAATCCAAATTGCGGAAAAGGAAATTTTGAACCGTTATGACTTCAAAGGGTCAAAGAGTGAGATGTCCCTCGACAGTGGCGACCTCGTCCTCATCTCGGATGACGACTATAAACTCGAGCAATTAAAAGACGTCTTGATCACGAAATTGATCAAACGCGGTGTCCCGACGAAAAACCTCGACTATCAAAAAGTAGAGAACGCACTCGGCGGCACGGTTCGCCAACGTGTGAAATTGAAAAGCGGCATCGACAAAGACGACGCGAAGAAAATCAACAACGCCATCAAGGAATCAAAACTAAAAGTCAAATCGCAAATCCAGGACGACCAAATTCGCGTGACAGGTAAGTCGCGTGACGATCTTCAAGCCGTCATGCAACTCGTACGTGAACTTGAATTGTCCGTCGATGCCCAATTTACGAACTTCCGATGAAACTCGCCATCATCAGTGACCCGCACGGTTCGTTTGATGATTTAAAGGCCGTCCTGGATGACGTTCGTCGCGAAACCGAGCATATTCTCTGTCTCGGGGACCTCTACGAATGCCATGTTGGCAAAAAACGACGTCACGAGCGCTTTCATCATGTAGAAGACGTCGTGACGTACGACCCAAATTATGAAGCGTTACTCACATTCCCGAGTCTACGAGGCAATCAGGAAGAGCGAATCGACGAGGTGCTCGTAATCGACCATCCTGTGAAAACACGGATTTCGTTATTGCCGGAACAGACGACTCTCGAGGAAGCACGCTTTTTACATGGACATCAAGTGAAGTGGAATAAAGACTGGGAACCGATGGTCGAGAAAGGAAAATACCCACTCGTCTTCATCGGACACAGTCACATCCCCGGGATTTACCGAAAGGGAACCTCTCTGCCGTGGGAACTCGGGACACCGTTCCATTTGAAGAAAAAACGATATGTCATTAACGTCGGCGCCGTCATCTTCGATCGGGAATGGTGTCTATATGACACGGAAGCCCGAACGGTCACGCGGATGAAAGCATGAATACAAAAAAGGACCTCAATTTTTTTGAGGTCCTTTCGTCTGTCTTACATTTCTTCCGGAGCTTCGACACCGAGTAAACGGAGCCCTTCTGTCAATACGAGCGTCACTGCCTTGACGAGAGCGAGACGCGATTGTTTGCTCGCATCTTCTTCTAGGACGCGGACGTGACCGTAGTACTTGTTGAACGCTTGCGCGAGGTCGAGTACATAGCGGCTGATGATTGATGGTTCGCGGCGTTCATGCGCACGCGTGATGACGTGTGGGAACGCATTGAGCATCGTGACGACACCCCATGAGTAGTCATCGTCTGCACCAGTGAATGGTGACCCGTCATAGTTTCCTTTACGAAGGAGTGAGTTCGCACGAGCGTTCGTGTATTGAACGTAAGGTCCTGTCTCCCCTTCGAACTTGAGCATGCTGTCGAGATCGAACTCGATGTTGTTGATGCGTTCGTTTTTCAAATCGTGGAAGACGACCGCGCCGACACCGACCATGCGGGCAACGTCTTGTGCGTTCGCAAGATCCGGGTTCTTCTGCTCGATGTTCGCCTGCGCTTTCTCGATAGCCTCTTTCAAGACTTCCTCAAGAAGAACGATGCGCCCTTTACGTGTCGACATCTTCTTCCCTTCTTGCAAGATCAAGCCGAACGGCACGTGATGCATGCCATCAACAAAGTCATATCCAAGCTTACGAAGGACCGAGAAGAGTTGTTTGAAATGGAGCGCCTGTTCGCCACCGACGACATAGTTCGCTTGAACGAAGTTGTACGTCTCGTAACGATAGATTGCCGCTGCCAAATCACGTGTCGCGTACAACGTCGCGCCATCTTTTTTCTTGATCAAGCAAGGTGGCAAGTTCTCCTCTTCGAGCGAGACGACCATCGCCCCTTCACTTTCCACTAAGAGGTTTTTCGCTTCTAGCATCTCGACGACGCGTCCCATTTTATCGTTATAGAACGCTTCCCCGTTGAAGCTTTCGAATTTCACTCCAAGAAGGTCATATACTTTCTGGAACTCTTTGAGCGACTCGTCACGGAACCACTGCCAAAGCTCTGTCGCTTCCGCATCACCATCTTCAAGCTTTTTGAACCAAGCACGGCCTTCGTCTTCGAGTTCTGGTTGTGTCTTCGCCTCTTCGTGGAAATGGACGTATAATTTCAAGAGTTCTGCGATTGGATTGGCGCGTACCGCTTCCTCATCGCCCCACTTCTTGTAGGCGACCATCAATTTCCCGAACTGAGTGCCCCAGTCCCCAAGGTGGTTGACGCCGACGACGTCATATCCGTTTTTACGTGCGATTTGGTTGATCGCATTCCCAATCACCGTCGAACGCAAGTGACCCATCGAGAACGGCTTCGCAATGTTTGGTGACGAGAAGTCCGTCACAATCGTTTCATTGCGTGCTTCGTGTGTCGCATATTCCGATTTTTCCTCAAGCACGGTGTTGATGATTTCTTTTGATACGACATCACGGCTCAAGAAGACGTTGACGTAAGGTCCCGCCGCCTCCACTTTCGTGAACAATTCATCGTTCAATTCATTTGCGATATCTGTCGCAATCATGACAGGTGCTTTTCGGTAAGCTTTCGCCAATTGGAAACACGGGAACGCGAGGTCACCGTGCGCCTCGTGTTTTGGCTTCTCAATCAATGCTTCAATTTGGTCAATCGTGAGTTCTTCACCGATGACACGGGATAGTGCTTCTGCATATTTGCGTTCATAACTCATCTGTATGTCCTCCTTCTTCAATAACAACTCATAAAAAAAACGCCCTTTGCATAGATGCAAAGAGACGGGAATTCCCGCGGTACCACTCTTCTTGCCTGCATGATGCAGACCGCTTTATGGTGATAACGGTTCCCTCCGGCTATGCCTACTCTCGTTTCGGATAGCATCTCAAAAGTGCGTTTCGCGACGTTTGTCAGCCCAGGCTCTCACCAATCCCCAGGTCGCTTTGTTGACTAAACCATCGTTACTCTCTTTTTCATCGACTTTCGTCTATGCGGTTGAAAAGCAACTTCATTATAGAGGATATTCCCTGTATACTCAATGCTAGAATTCAAGCATGATAAAAGAAAGGCAGGACTCTCACGAAATCATGACGAATCTTTACTATTATATCTTGAAATGTCCCATGCTAGGAGGGAACACATGAACCACTTTCGCAAGATGTCCATGCTCGGTTGGAGTATATGGAGTGTTTTGTTCTGCTTCACCATCGGATTATTTGCATTGGATGTGCTGCACGCCCCGACCATTGATCCGTTGTCCTTTATTTTAATCTCATTACTCGTCATCATCTTTCAACTCGATTCAATCGAAGTCAAAGGTGTGTACTTCACATTCTCTGAGAGTATCGTATTAATTCTTTTTCTATTCTTTGGATTTGAAACAGCACTCATCGTCAACCAGATTGGATTATTCGTCTTTCAATTCGCCAATTTGAGACCAAAAGTCGCCATACGCCGTTTTCGCTTCACCTATCCGTGGAACGCCATTACGGCATACTTAGAAATTGTCATTCCCGCTACCGTCTATCTCGCCCTCGGTGGGGAGACTGGAATCGATTTCTATTCGAAAGAATCATTCATCCCGCTTGCCGGGTTATTTCTTGCCATCTTCTTAAACACCATTTTCCAAAAGTATCAGGTGAGATGGTGGTTCCGCGTTGATATCGGGTTGAGTGACTTTTTGAAGATCGCCTTCTACACATACGTCGTCAGTTTGATTTTCATCTTAGCCGCAGCATTCTTCCGAGAGACGAATTTACTTGTCGTGAGCAGTATCGCGGCAGCACTGACCTTCTTCATCAAACGACTTCTCATTCAAAAGGGACGACAGGATGCGTATAAATCTCTGATTGAACAGTACGACGAAGCGAAAGAAGCCGTCTCTTTGTCTCAGAGCGAAGCGCAAGCCATTGAAGTCTTTTTAAGTCAATGCGAACAATTGAACCATTACGATGAAGGATATATCGAGTTCAAGCTATTCAATCGCACACTCTATTTCGACTTGAAGACACGTCAACCGATTGATCGCCCCATCGTATTTGCGCTACTGGATATCAGTCAACCTGTCGAGCCTGTCCTTGACTACGAGATGCGATTTGAGTGGGATGCTTCATTGTCTGACGCTTTCCATGACGACTACCATAGCTTCGTCTCAATTCGTTCGGAAGAAATCGAGGGAATCCGAACATGGATCGTGATGACAGGAGAACCTGTATATGGGTATCCGAAGATTATCCAACAAGAAATCCTCAAGTTGCTCAAGTCGTTCAACCGGACCATCAGCCGTTGTCATGAACGAGATCGTCTGTATACCGAGAGCCGGACGGATAGTTTGACTCTCCTCGCCAATGCCCGCGCCTTCTACGAATACGGGATTCAACAAATATCCGACATCTCGATGTATCCGATCTCGGTCGCCATGCTCGACATCGATTTCTTTAAAAAAATCAATGATACGTATGGCCATCAAGTCGGTGACCAAGTGTTGCAGGAATTTGGTCGACGTATCCGGCAAGCCCTTCGCGCTGATGACTTTGCCGCCCGTTATGGTGGGGAAGAGTTTATCTTGCTTCTCAATCATTGTGACATGTCTCAAGCCGTTGACATTGCAGAAAGAATTCGCCAGCAAATCGAAGCGAAACCGTTCCTTGTCGATCATCATGAGATTTCTGTGACTGCGTCCATCGGGATCGATACAATCGATGCGTTTGGAAATAAGCGATTAGACGATACGATTCGAAACGCGGACCGTGCGCTATATGTCGGTGGGAAATACGCGGGACGTAACCGTGTGGCGCACTTCAACAATTTAACGACGTAAACTCCCCTTTCTCACATCGAATTGGGGAGTTTTTAAGTTGACAAGCAGATTTGAAACAGGTACGTTAGGGAACGTGTTTACTAATTGGATAGATTCACTTTTTATCGAGAGAGACGGAGGGACTGGCCCTGAGAAGTCTCGGCAGCGGGGAACCTGTGCCAAATCCAGCGGGCGTATTGCTCGAAAGATGAAAAGGGTATTTCGCACGAAGGACCTTTTTCTCAGAAAAGGGTCCTTCTTATTTTTTAGTGAGGTGATTATTTTGGAACAACCAACAGCAAACAAATGGGCACTCTTGCCGTTACTCGTCTTCTTACTCTTCTTCATCGGGGCGGGTGTCTATTACGGAGACTTTTATAAGTTTCCGGTACTCGTCGCAGCCATCATCGCCTTGATGGTTGCGGCATTCATGACAAAAGGAAGTGCCACCCAAACCGTCGAGCGCATCGCGCAAGGAGCCGGCAATCCGGGCATCATCATCATGATTTTCATTTTCTTACTGGCTGGCGCCTTTTCAACGGTAGCGGAAGCCATCGGGGCAATCGATGGAACGGTCAACGCCGCCTTGACTCTATTACCACCTTCGCTTCTCTTGAGCGGACTCTTCGTCATCGCCGCCTTCATTTCAATGGCGATGGGAACGTCGACGGGTACAATTGCGGCACTTGCACCGATCGCCCTCGGTATCCATGAAGAGAGTGGCGTCAATGTCGCCATCGCTGCCGCAGCCGTTGTCGGAGGGGCGATGTTCGGGGACAATCTCTCGTTCATCTCAGACACGACCATCGCTGCCGTCCGGACGCAACGAACGAACATGCGTGATAAATTCCGCACGAATTTCTGGATCGTGTTACCGGCCGCCATCATCACGACGGTTTTACTCGCCGTCTTGTCAAATGGGGAGTCAACGGTCGATGTCGCCGCATTCGAATGGTACAAACTGATTCCGTATCTTGCCGTCATCGGACTCGCATTGACAGGACTGAACGTCATTTTGGTTCTGTTAGGTGGCATCACGCTCACCGGCATCATCGGTCTCCTAGATGGAAGCCTATCCGTCACGGCGTTTGTGACAGCTATTGCGGACGGGATGATTAGCATGGCCGAAATTTCATTCCTGACATTACTCATGGGTGGACTCGTCGGTCTCATCTCACACAACGGCGGACTCACGTATTTACGTGACGCGTTGACATCTCGTATTCAAAAACGTGCCGGTGCCGAATGGAGCATCGCCGGACTTGTCAGTGCGACAAACGTAGCGACGGCGAACAATACGATTTCCATTCTCGTAGCCGGTCCACTTGCAGCGAACATCGCGGACGAGTATGACATCGAACGGAAGAAATCAGCAAGCGTACTCGACATCTTCTCATGTGGGGTACAAGGGATTCTTCCGTACGGAGCTCAATTACTCATCGCTGCAGAATTGACGAAGACCGCATCGCCGGACCTCGTCCCGTTCATGTTCTATCCGTTCCTACTCTTTATTTGTGGAGGAATCGCCATCGCATTCAATTTCCCACGTTTTAAAAAACAGTCATAAGTGAAAACACCCCTTGTTCAAAGGGGTGTTTGTCGTTTCGTGACCATCTCTTGTTTCAACCGCTCGTTCCGTTTCTTGAAAGCGCGTCGTTTGAGCACTTCTTCTAGCCCCCGGCTGATGGCCCATAATGCGACCAAAAGTAGACCGAGCATCGATAAACGAAATGGACTTTGGATAAATTCCTCCCACTGGTCCCCGATGACAGAGAAAATCACGACGACGAGCAGTTTCCCGAATCCTGCCGCCATGATGAACGTACGGAGCGGCATCTGAATGAGCGCCAATAAATACGTGATCAAACTGACCGGGATGAACGGGAGAGAATATAAGAATCCGAGCGAGATCGGACTCATATGATTGATTCGTTCCAACCAATAGACCGCCGCCTTATGTTTTTCGAGCCAGCGCGTCATCGGTTTGCGGAAAACGTAACGGACAGCCGCAAAAACGACGATGGTTCCAAGAAGGTTCCCGATCCAGGATAAGAGAACGCCTAACAGAAAGCCGTATGTCGCTGCATTGGCAGAGATGATTAAGACGAGTGGTAAAAATGGAAAAATCGCTTCTAAAAACGGTGCACCGAGTCCAGCCCATGGACCACCAGGCAAACCTTGAAGCCATTCAATCAATTGGATGATGTACTGTTGGAGAGAATTAAGCATAGTCGTTCCACCTTCAACTTTCGTTACTACTCTATTACCCGAATTCGATTTACAAGACGCATCTCCCTGCATTCGTCAAAAAAAATTAAAAACCATTTGCGAAAATTCGTCGTGATATTTATCATATAATAATGGACTTGTGGTTGCAGGCAAGTCTATTCGTCGAACGACACAACCCAACGTTCGTTTTCCTGCAAAAAACTGAACACAGGGGAGCAACACAACATGGAAACAAAACCAATGCGGGTCTTGCTGTACTATAAGTACGTCAACATCGAAGACCCAGAAACACTCACGCAAGAACATTTGAAGTATTGTAAGGACCTCGGCATCAAAGGACGCATCTTGATTTCCTCCGAAGGAATCAACGGGACGTGCTCTGGTACTTGGGAGCAAACCGAGCAGTACATGAATGACTTGAAAGCAAACCCTCTCTTCAGCGATATCGAGTTCAAAATCGATGAAGTCGAAGAGCATGCCTTCAAGAAAATTTTTGTCCGTCACAAGAAAGAGCTCGTGACGTGGCGCTTTGATGGCGAGTTTGATGTACCGAAACAACACGGTGCATACCTCGAACCAGCAGAATGGAAAGAGATGATGAATCGTGATGATGTCGTCATCCTCGACGTTCGTAACAACTACGAGTACGAACTTGGTCACTTTAAAAATGCGATCAAAATCGATGTAGAGGCTTCACGTTACATGCCGGAATGGCTCGAAGAGAACAAGGACCTCTACGAAGGGAAAACACTTCTCACGTACTGTACCGGTGGCGTCCGTTGCGAGAAATTTACAGCATATATGCGTGACCAAGGTCACGACAACATCTTCCACCTAAAAGGTGGCGTCGCAATGTATGGTAAAGATGAAGCGACAAAAGGAGAGGACTGGGAAGGCGAGCTCTATGTCTTTGACGAACGGATCAATGTCCCGGTTAACTCCGTGAACCCATCTGTCGTCTCACACTGTATGCACTGTGGGACAGAGACGGTTCGTTACGTTAATTGTGCCAACCCGGAGTGCAATGCACAGCATTTCTGTTGTGAAGAGTGTGAACCGAAACAAATGCGTTCATGCTCGAAGGAGTGTCAAGAACACCCACGCAACCGTTATATCATCGATAACATTGCAGAGAAACTTCAGGAGACTGAAGGAGTAGTCGGGTAACAAAAATCGACCAGAAGATGTCTTGGAGAACGTGTCCAAGACATCTTTTTTTGACGAAATCTTAACGTCTAGCTTGCGCCTCTTTCGGGTATAGTGAAGATACTATGTCAGACAGGAAGTGAATGCACGCATGTTTAACGAACCTTTACTCGCTGCGATTCTCGCTTGGTTTATCGCCCAAGCGGCTAAGCTCGTAACTGAACTCATTAAAACAAGAGATTTTGAAATTGAAATCATGTTCGCTTCAGGAGGCATGCCAAGTTCGCACTCGTCTACCGTCGTCGCACTCGCTACCGCGATTGGGCGAATGGAAGGCATTGACTCGAGTCTATTCGCTCTCGCTGTCGTCTTTGCCACTATCGTCATGTATGATGCGACCGGAGTTCGGCAGGCGGTCGGTTTCCAAGCACGGCTCTTGAACGATTATTTCAAAGGAATTAAACATGAGACCCCACTCTTGAATGAACTCGTCGGCCATACGCCGTTCCAAGTCATTGTCGGAGCGTTACTCGGTCTCGTCGTCGGACTGTTTTTCCCAATGTAATCGCAGAAGGTATGTCATTTCTCACACTCTTGATTCTTTTTGTGAAGTTTCACAAAGAAGACGGTATACTCAAGAGAGAGGAGGAATCGACATGCCTTTTTTGCAGAAATCTTATGAGTCTCTCGATACACTCGCCGAAGCGATTGGTCAAGCGATTCGAGCACCGATCACGATTGAGAATCGCCACCACCAGTTGCTCGCCTATAGTACACATCCGGATTCGACCGACCCGGCCAGGATTGCGACCATCATCGGGCGTCGTGTCCCAGAAGCTGTCATCGAAGACCTATGGGAGAGTGGTATTTTACAAGAAGTCATCGACCAAAATGAACCGGTCGTCATCCCGGCCCGTCTCGCCGTCGGTCTTGGGGAACGCGCCGCAATCGTCATCAAACAACATGATGAAGTACTCGGCTATATTTGGAGCTTAGCTCGGACAAATCCGTTCAGTACTCAAGAATTAGCCATCTTGCAAGAAGGGGCGACCATCGCCAAAAAGCTGCTTATGACCATCGCGATGCACGAGCGACGAATCAGCGCCGAGCTCGAACGCTTCTTATTAGATGTCCTCGCTTCCCCGACCCTGACGGATGCGAATCGCGAACGATTGAACGAACTTGCTCCGATTGCCGTCGCCAGTCGGTTGACGGTCATCGAATGTGCTCAACCGATCACCCCTCAACTTGCGGAACGCCTTCACTATGTGCTTGCGACGCAAGAGTCAATTGAAGTCGTTTTACATGCCATCGACGGTCAGCAGCTACTCGTCTGGCATTATATGAAGTCTGAACTCTCCGATGAAGAGACTGTACTCATAGCCTGGGCGGAACGGTTCGAACAATTGCTTCAAGACAAGTTCAGCGAATCCGAACCACGTCTTGGCATCAGCCGACGTTTTTTCGAAAGTGACATGTTATATGCCGCAGCCGAAGAAGCGCGACGGGTTACCACGCTGCGTCGCAAGTTCCCGCTCGAACTATCGACTTCCCGTGCCTTCGAGCAGATCGGCATTTATCAACTCGTCCCGGAACTCGCTCGACGTATCGGACTCCGACTGGAGACCCACCCGACAGTCGAACGGTTGCAGCATTATGATTCATCCCATCAGACCGAACTCGTGAAGACGCTCGAATGGTATTTTTATTTTGATGGGAACGTCAAACGAGTCGCCGCTCATCTTCATATTCATCCGAATACCGTTCTGTACCGGATTCGCCGCATCGAAGAGTTGACGAATATCACACAAGTTTCCTTACCAGAAAGATCCATGATTTATTTAGCCATTAAGGCTGGTCAATATCGATTAGAAGACTAGACGCTAACTTTGTGATTTTTCACAAAGTTAGCGTCTTCGTTTTTAGAATCCATGCTAAAGACAGCGTTTTCAAATGGGTCTATACTAGGGGTGTGAACAAATTGTGTCAACGGAATGAAAGGGGAATGTTCCATGAAAATCGGGGTATTAAAAGAGATTAAAAACAATGAAAATCGGGTGGCCTTAACACCGATGGGTGCATTTATGTTAACGGAGCTTGGTCATGATGTATTCGTCGAAACGAATGCCGGTCTCGGTAGCGGATTCACGAATATGGAATATATTGATGCCGGTGCAACGATTCTTGAAACGGCGAAAGAAGTTTGGGAAGGCGTCGAACTCGCTCTCAAAGTAAAAGAACCACAGCCGTCTGAGTATCAATACTTCCGTCCTGACTTGACGCTCTTCACCTATTTACACCTTGCGGCAGAGCCAGAATTAACGAAAGCGCTCGTCGATTCTGGGATTACAGCCATCGCCTACGAGACAGTAGAAGTGGATCGCACGTTACCACTCCTCACACCGATGAGTGAAGTGGCAGGACGTATGGCTGCGCAAATCGGAGCTCAAATCCTTGAAAAACCACATGGTGGAAAAGGAATCTTGATGTCTGGTCTCCCAGGCGTGCCTCGTGCGAACGTCACGGTCATCGGAGGCGGTGTCGTTGGAACGAATGCAGCTCGAATCGCAATTGGTCTTGGGGCGAGCGTGACGTTGATGGACATTAGCCCGGCTCGTCTTCGTCAAATCGACGACTTGTTCGGAAACACAATCAATACGTTGATCTCAAATAAATACAACATTGCGAAACAAGTGGCTGAGAGTGACCTTGTGATTGGTGCCGTGCTCATTCCAGGAGCAAAAGCACCGAAACTCGTCACGGAAGAAATGGTACAGCGCATGTCGCCTGGTTCGGTCATCGTCGACGTCGCCATCGACCAAGGTGGGATTTGTGAGACGATCGACCATATCACGACGCATGATGCGCCAACGTATGAGCGTTATGGCGTGCAACACTACGCCGTCGCTAACATGCCAGGTGCCGTGCCACGCACTTCGACAATGGGTCTGACAAACGCGACGATGCCATATATCATCGAGTGTGCGCAAAAAGGCGTATTCCCAGCACTTCTTGAAAACGAGGCACTTCTCAAAGGCCTAAACGTCATCAATGGAACGGTCACGTATGAAGCGGTTGCACGTGATTTGGAATATCCGTTCGTTCCGGCCCATGAGGCGGTCTCAAAACAAACACAAGCTTAACCTTTAAGACGATGAGATGCCCGTTCTCATCGTCTTTTTCTATATAAAAAAAGAAGAAACCGAACGCCATCGTCCGATTCCTTCTTTAATTATGCGTTATGCGTTCTCAACGGCGATATCTTCCCCGATGATTTTCACTTCCGGCTCTAATTCCACTTCAAATTTCTCTTTAACGGTCGCCTGGACGTGACGGATGAGTGAAATGTACTCTGTCGCCGTCGCCTCATCGATATTGACGATGAACCCAGCATGCTTGAGCGAGACTTCCGCTCCTCCGATGCGTTTGCCTTGCAGTCCAGAGTCTTGAATCAACTTGCCGGCAAAATAGCCAGGCGGACGTTTGAACACACTACCACACGAAGGGTATTCAAGCGGTTGTTTCGATTCACGTTTATACGTCAAGTCGTCCATGACTTCTTTGATTAATTCATAGTTTTTCGGTTCTAGTTCGAACGTTGCCTCGAGTACGATCAAGCCCTCTTTTGAGACACGGCTCGTTCGATAGTCAAGATCGAGTTCGTCTTTAGATAAATGAAGTACTTGACCATCCTGCGTCAATACCGTCGCAGATGTGATGACGTCTTTCGTTTCTCCGCCGTATGCACCTGCGTTCATGTAGACGGCACCACCGACCGTCCCAGGGATCCCACATGCGAACTCGAGGCCCGATAATCCCTCTGCCAGTGCTTGACGTGAGACGTCGATAATCGCTGCTCCTGCCTGGGCAATTATTTGATTCCCTTCCCGACGAATCGAGTCGAGTTCATTCAAGTTCAAAACGATTCCACGGATGCCGCCATCGCGGACGATCAAGTTTGAACCGAAGCCAAGAATCATAAACGGCATCGCTTCTTGGTGGGCCAGTTTTAAGACGGCCTGCACTTCTTCGTACGTGTGTGGAGCCACGAAGTAATCTGCTTTGCCCCCTAGTTTTGTATACGTGTGTGCCGACAATGGCTCGTCTTGAAGGACGCGCTCGGCCGGAATGATCATTTGAAGTTGCTGTAAAAAGCTCATGCGTTCACTCAATCCTTTATGTTCTATTTAATCAGTGTCTCGGTCCCACTTCATTCGTTCCGAGCACGTCACTGAATGGTTTCAGTACGAATCACAGTATACAAATGATTATTGGACGTGACAAGCAACGTTTTTCTTACAAATTCATGATTAGTTTATAGCAATAGTGATGTCGCAATGGCAACAATGATTGGAATTGTAAAGTTATCCCAATCTCGATATGAAATCGCTTCAGTTAGTGTAGCGATGATGGAAATGATAAACCCATATGTTACCACTTGCCAAAGGACGACATCATTCCACAAAAACAATAAAAATAAGACAGCATATGAGCTTAGAAACATGGCAATGCTTCCTTGGAAAGAACGCTTTTGTCCATATAAATCATAGATGACCGTCCCATATTTGCGTCCGATGAGTGCAGCCATTCCATCCCCCCAGGCGAGCACGAGTGATCCGGCTAAAAATGCGATCGGCTCGGACTCGAAGAAGAAGTATAAGATAATGAGCAATGCAATCGGATAGTATACAGTCCCGAATGATTTTCGTTCCGTTTGATGCACCGGTGACGGGCTTTTATATAACAGGACCGCATTCGCAAATGTGAAGAAAATGAGCGGGACTGCCGCGACGTACCATGAATCCATTAACCAAACTGCTAATAACGACCAATGCCCGACTGCGATATGTACACTTTTTCGAATCGTTTCATCCGTCCATCCCAGACGCTTCCCGACGTGTTCGAGACCCACGAGAAACACGAGGACGACTACAATGGAAAGAATCGAACTAATCCATTCATTCATTGCTTGACCACCTTCATATATAGAGTGTGTATGATACCGTCATTATACCTTAATCAGTGCCCATCCTAGCTTACTTTTCAAACATTTGGTAGAATGAGGTCAAATGACTGTATAGCCAACGTACGCTGTTGGCGATAGAAAGGGTGGCCGTATGCGCGACGCAACTTCAATTCAAACTTTGGCAGATTGCCTTCATTTTATGCAGGTCGGAGAAATCGAGCGAGCCATCGCCCTCTTCCCTGAAGACGTGCGTGAACATTTCCCAAAAGAGCTTCGAAAAATCCACTTGTTTCATATTGAAAAGAACGGCTTATCGATTAACCAAATCGTCGCTCTCGCTAACGCACTGACCGGAGAGCATCTCTCTGCGACGACGATTCAAAACTGGACGAAGCGTGAAGTTCGTAAAATCATCGGTGTCCCACGAATCGGTAAAAAGTATTCCTTGCATCAAGCGGCAATCATTTATCTCCTTGATGACTTGAAACACCTTTTTTCCCTCGAAGAGACGAGTTCCTTGTTGGCGCTCATCTTCAACAACCCTGACCGGGACGAAGACGACTTCATCAAACCGATTGATTTTTATCGACTTTACGCGGAGTATGCGAAGTCAACAAGCCCGATCGACCTTCTCGATACACGGGCGAAGCGTTCGCTCGAAAAGATGAACTATGAACATCCAAATATCATTCACGTCTTGAAGCTTTGTCTATACGCACATCGGGTGACGACACTCGAACTCGAGGCCAAGCACTATTTGAACCGTTTCATTTGATGAGACGGTTTTTTCGTATCAAAAAACACCGGTCTCTTGACCGGTGCTCGTCATCGTTATGAGACAGATGCTGCGAGCGGCATCCGTGATTTGACCGTTAACGTCTTTAAGACGGAAAGGAGTTCGAACATCGATAACTGATCGGCTTCTTTCGTTAAGCAGAACGTATCGTCTTCTTGTTTCCGTAGTTCCGCGACAAGTTTACCTGCTTTGTCGCGAACGCTAAACTTGTGACGTTCCACATCATATTGAATCGTGAAGAGTCCGCGTTCATAGACGTTGTACTCACACTTTTTCCCGAATAACGAGAACTTGTCTTTCAATTGACCAATCGCCTGTCCATCATGGTTCATCACGACCCATTTTTGGCAGTTTGGGATGTATTTCCCATGAGCGATCTGTCGTCCAGACAAATTGTGCACTTGGACACTGCCTTCCGCGTCGCGGTGAACAGATCCGATCGCATCATTTGTCTCGTCATAAATGGTCGCCTCACCTTGTGTAAAGACGCAACCTTTTACATAAATTAATTTGCGCACCGCTTTTTCCTCCTAGCACGTTCCAACCGTGATTGTTTGTATGTGTACGGTCGGGTATTACTGAAAACCCCAATCGTTTCTCTGTGTAGTTTTTATCTCGTTTCAACTACTACATATTTCATATGACGAAGATGATTATTGCATCGTTTAAAGAAAAAGACAACCCTTTTTTTTCGACATCATTTGGATTCTGTCGAACTTGTGAACAAGCCTATTCTCATCGCTTATATCCCGCTTCTTTTAAGAGTTCTTCAAGCTCCATTCTTGCAATCAGACGAACTTGATTTGGCGCTGCCAATTCGTATGCGCTGTCCGTGAAATTCGAGTTCGTCACGACCCAGCCTTCGTGTGCTTGATAATAGGGAACGGCCGCTGCAATTTGTTGAACCGCTTCGAGTCCGACCGTCTTTTCATAACGCTTTGCTTGAACGGCAATCGACCATCCATCCGGTGTCTCCAATAACAAGTCAGCACCAAAGTCACGTGATGCTGGAGTCACCGTGACCGTGTAACCAAGCGCGGTGAACACTTCCTCTAAAAATAATTCAAACTCCCGACCATCCATTCGATCAATGCGGTCGATGGTCGACAGCCTTACTTTCCATATAAACCATGCAATTCCAAGCAAGAGAAGCAGTACGCTGCTCCAAAGCGGTGCCTCGAACCACCATAAACATATGGCACCGATGATCCCAATGAGTAATCCAATCATGCTCATCTTTCCTTTCCAATTCCTCTCCCTCACTTTACCGTTTTGAGGGCAGGAAATGAAAGGGGGATCTGTCGAATGATATAGAAGATGTGCTCGTCTGACACCGCGAAGGAGGGATGACTGTTCATGGAGAATCATGCCAATCTCCAAAGTGAGTTACTACATGCATTACCTTACGGAGTTGCGTTAATACAGAAAGATGGAACAATCGTTCAGGCAAACCGTCCGTTTCTCGAGCAGTTTCCTGAGAATCTACAGAGACGTTCGAACCTTTTCCATATGGTCAATCAGTCACCGATTACGATGGAATTGTCTCGTCGGATGGAACAAGGACTGCCTTGGATGTATGAACTGCCAACGATGCGAGTACACGCCATTCCGTGGGAAAATCAATATATCCTCTCCATTGAGCCATTGCCCCATGATACACGCGTGACGATTCAACACAACGCTTTTGAGGCGATGATGCATACTGAACTCGACATGGCGATGATCATGACGGATGCGAATCTGTTGATTACTCGTTTCAATCAGGGGGCCACGGAACTGTTTGGCTATGCGCCCCATGAAGTGCTTTACGAAATGACACCGTTCGCTTTATTTGAATCGAGAGAATTAAGTGAAAAGCGCTCTGCTTATCAAGACGAGACGGAACGGTTGCTATCGTTCGAACAAATGTTGCGCCTCGCACTCGACAAAGGAGACCGGGAATGGAAGTTTCAATGTAAAGATCGGACACATTTCATCGGCAAATTGTTCATGCATCCCGTTTATGAGCAAGAGCAACTCATCGGCTTCTTTTTCTTCGTATTTGATGTGAGTTCCGAGATTGAGTTGAAACGTGAGCTCCGTTATAAGGAACAGCGTTATCGCATGTTTGCCGAATCGGTCATCGAAGCCGTTCTGTTCCATGAAGATGGGATGATTCTCGATGCGAACAAGGCAGCGGAATCCATCTTTAAAATCCCTGCAGAGCAAATGATGGGACGCCAGACTATCGAGTTTATCGCGGAAGGGTACCGGGCTGATGTGTTGCGACGCATTCGCAATCACATTCAAACGCCATACGAAGTGATTGGTCGTCGGCAAGATGGAACGTTCTTAGAACTAGAGGTGTATCCGAAAGAAGTGACGTATCAAGGGCAAACGTTACGAGTCGCGGTCATGCGTGATATCAGCGACCGTAAAAAAGTAGAGCGTATGCTCGAACGTGAAAAAAATGCCATCGCCCGTCAGCGCGATATCATCCAGTCAATCTTACAAGCATCGAATGAAGCGTTCGTTTTGACCGAATCGAACGGGAGTGTCTTGTTCATGAACGTCCACGCAAGACGACTCATGGACTTACCGGGCATCGCTCCAAACAAAATTCAGGAGCGTATCCCGCTCCTCTCCACGTTCCGTCCTCGTGACAGGAGCGAGATGCTACGAAAGATGGATCAACTTCTCGATGGGACAGCGCGTGAAGTATCGATGCGTTTCTCCATCCCACAGCCAAACGACCGAGATGAAGAATACTATGAGATGTATGGAACGACGATGGATACAAAACGACAAATCGGTATGGATAGTGGATTCTTGTTTGTGTTCCGTAACCGAACCGAGGAAGAGCGGATGGACCAGATTAAAAATGAACTGGTGAGCACGGTCTCACATGAACTAAGAACTCCTCTTTCCTCATTATCGGGATATATTGAATTGATGCTCGCTCGAGATTTGACGCCTGAAAAACGAGAGCGCTTCTTGAAGACGATGTCGCGGGAAGCGAAACGATTGACCGCCCTACTCAACGACTTTTTGGACATCCAACGCATGGAAGATGGTCACCAAGAATATAAACAAGATCATTTCGCTTTGAATGAACTTGTCTTAGAAGTGATTGAACGCTTCCGCGAAACGAGTGATCATACCATTCATTTCGATAATGCGGATGATGACTTGCATCTCGTTGCCGACCGCGATCGCATCGAGCAAGTTCTCGTCAACTTGATTTCAAATGCGATTAAGTATTCCCCGAATAGACAGGAAATCGAAGTACGAGTCCGACAAGACCACAATCAAGCGCATGTATCCATTCGTGATTTCGGTATCGGGATTCCGGAGCACGCCTTCGAAAAATTATTCACAAAATTTTATCGGGTCGATAATTCGGATACACGTAAAATTGGTGGAACCGGTCTTGGTTTGTCGATTTGTAAAGAAATTATCGAATCACATGGTGGAAGCATCGAAGTGGAATCGACTGTCGGAAAAGGGTCGACTTTCACATTCACATTAGATTTAGCGGAGGAAACGTCATGAACAATTACGCCTTTACCGGGTTCCCTGGTTTTTTAGCAGGAAAATTAATTGAACACCTCGCTTCGTTACCGCATCAAATCGGAGTCATCTACGCCTTGCATCTTCCGAACCAACAACGTGATGCAGAAGAGCTACGAGATACGCTACTGTCAACGACGTCGCTTGCACCGCACCAGCTCGTCCTTGTTGAAGCAGACATCACGTTACCCGAAGTGATTCTCGACCCGATTATGCGGTCTGTCATTGAACGCGATGTACATTACATTTTCCATCTCGCCGCCGCATATGACTTGAGTATTCCTTATGACATCGGTTATCGCGTCAATATACTCGGAACCAAACATGTGACCGCGTTCGCCAAACGCTCGAAACAATTGAAGCGTTATGTGTACTTCAGTACCGCCTATATCGCCGGACGTCGCCGTGGGACGGTTTATGAAAATGAATTATGGCATCGGGTCCAGTTTAAAAATCATTATGAGGCGACTAAATATGAAGCAGAGGCACTTGTTTCAAGAGAAATGGGTGGCATGCCAATCACCGTCATTCGTCCTGGGATCGTAATCGGACATAGTCGCACGGGCGAAACGAAAAAGTTCGACGGTGTCTATTTCGTCTTACAATTGATGACACAACTCCAGCAGATGCGACCACTCCCTTACATCGGGCGGGCGAATGTTGAGGTAAACCTCGTTCCGTACGATTATGTAGTAGAAGCGACCGCTTTCCTAGCTCATTCTCCAAACGGCCTGAAGCGGACATTTCATTTGACGGACCCATTCCCACATGGCGCACGAGAGGTATATCGTATGTTGCATGAGACGATGTTTCAGCGTTCTCCTCGCGGAACCGTTCCTCATGCCGTTGCTGACGCGGCATTTACTGCTTGGAATGGTGCCAAGCGACTTGAGGTTCCTCACGAACTATTGGAGTACTTTAAACATCCTGTTCACTTTGACACGACACAAACGATACGGGCACTCGACGGAACGGGCATCGTATGTCCAGACCTCCAGGATTACCTCCCTGAGATTGTCCATTATTATATGGCACACAAAAAGCCCTGATTCGTCAGGGCTTCAACTATGATTGAAATTAAATGAACAAGTATACGCCGTGAATCATCGTACACTTGTTTATATCTCATCCGCGTCGTTACGAGACACCGCTTGATCGTGAAGCAGACGCTCGAGGACGAGGATATAGACCAATGCCACAAGGAGCCCTACGATACCAGGAAGAACCGCAACGATCGCATCCTCCAAGTATGCAGTTGGAATCAGGTAAACCAATAGCGACTTCACACCATACATCAACATCAACGAGGAGAGTAACACAAGCGTTACCGCTCGTTTCGACACATCCCCGAAGAACGGGCGCCCTGTCTTCTCACCTTTTGTCATACCGAGCCAAGATAACAAGTCCAAATCCTCCTTTATCGATTCATTCCCTAACCCATTATATACCAATTATTGCATACGATGAAGACCATCAAAAATCTGTGTCGCTCTTGACTACGATACCTCAAAAAAGGCTGCAACTCCTTCATGAGGAATGCAGCCTACAATACATGTTCAACCAATCAAAATCTTCTCTTTCGGATAGCGAATCTTCCGGTCGGCTTGACGTGCGACGGTAAAGAGAATGGTCAACGATCCGACACGTCCGAGAAGCATCATGAACATGATCAGCCCCTTCCCGGCATCATTCAATTCCGCTGTGATGCCGAGCGATAACCCTACTGTCCCAAACGCCGAGACCGTCTCGAATAGAATGGCAGTCGCCGGAATGTGGCCGTTCGACAAAATGACGAGTGTCGTGATCATCATAATGAACAAGAAACTTGAGATGGCGACGACGTATGCCTTTTTGATTTGAAACGCATCAATCGTCCGCTCCATGATGACCGTTTCTTTCTTACCTGCGATGAAGGCCCACATATCCGCAAAGATAACGGCAAGCGTCGTCACTTTGATCCCCGACCCGGTCGAAGCCGCTCCTGCCCCGATATACATCAGAATCAAAATCAAACCGATCGAGGCTGGAGCCATGGTCGCGATGTCAATTGAATTGAAGCCGGCCGTCCGTGTCGTCACGGCTTGGAAGAACGTCACATGTAACGCCTCACCGAGGGATCGACCATACAATACCCCTTCATTCGATACCCATTCAAACATCATGAGGACCAACCAAGCGACACCATTGATGACCAAGAGTGACAAAATCATGATTTTTGAATGGAGGGCGAGACGTTTCCAGCCTCTCACTTCCGTGGCATCGGCAATCGTCGTGAATCCAAGACCTCCAATCATAATCATGAGGGCGATGGTCACAATGATGGCCGTGTTCTGCTCAAATGACATGAGACTGTCTGGAAATAATGCGAATCCCGCATTATTAAAGGCAGACACTGCATGGAAGAAACCGTAATAAAGTGCTGTTCCAAAAGAATAGTTCTCTGTACTAAACAACTCGAACGTCAAAAACAACATCCCGATAAACTGCACGATGACTGTCGTGAAGACGATGTTCCGAACGAGACGAACTGTCCCCCCCGGTCCGGCTAAATTCAATGATTCTTGTAACAAAATTCGTTGTTTTAATCCGATTTTCTTGCCTAATACACTTAACAACATCAAGGCGATTGTCATAAACCCAAGACCCCCGATTTGGATGAGGGCGACAATGACCAATTCACCAAACAGGGTAAACGAGGAGCCGATGTCGACTGTCGATAGTCCAGTGACCGTTCCGGCAGACGTTGCGATAAACAAACAATCAATCCAAGAAACCGATTCTTCTTGCGCAAATGGCATATATAAAAGAGTGGCCCCAATAAAAATCGCCAGTAAAAATCCTCCCGCGATAAAACGGGCAGGTTTTTCAAATACGACTCGGTAAAGCACCTCGATTCGTTTCAAGCGCAACTCACGCGCTGACAATCTATGTCGCATCACGACATCCCCTTCACTTCTATTATTCTAAGCCCCATGTTACTCCTAGCTTTTATAAATGCCAACAAGAAAATGTATCTCTAACGTTTTCTTCGATTTTTTGGTATTATGGGAGATAGACTTTAAGAATGTTGAGGAGGTTGAATGAAACCGTGGACCCTAGTACGGTAGATCATTCGATAGAGGATGTCTCACGAAGGTTGGAGCGCCAGTCACAATGTATGCCCGCTCACCTTTATTTTCAGCTAGAAGAGTTACTCAATTGGTCACTCGAGCAAGAAGTCGTGAATCAATTGTACGCATTGTTAAAAAAATACGACGTATTAACCGATATAGAGCGTGAAGAACGAAATATCAGCATTCAAATGCTGATTGATGAAAACGGCGCTTAATCATCGGGAACGCATGTTGCGGGAGACGAGTGGCGTCTCTCGCTTTTTTTGTCCTGATTTATTTCGGAAAGGTGGAAAACAAAGACATGGATGTCGTTACGTTAGTCGGACTCATACTCGGGTTCCTCACCCTCGTCGGTGGAATGCTATTAAAAGGAGCAGGTGTTGCGCCGCTGATCAACCCTGCCGCAATGGTTATCATTTTCGTCGGTACAGCCGCGGCTGTCAGTATCGCTGTATCGAAGGAACAACTTCAGAATGTTCCAAAACTGTTTAAAATCTTGTTCAAAAAACAAGAACTCCCGAGCAAGTCCGGATTGCTCACGCAATTCGTCGACTTGTCGACCCAAGCCCGAAAAGAGGGACTCCTCTCCCTCGAAACGGCACTTGAACAAGTCGAAGAACCATTTTTACGCCAAGGCATGATGATGGTCATCGACGGTCAACCTTCCGAATATATTGCGGAAGTCATGTCACGCGACATCGAAAATATGGAACAGCGTCATAAAGCAAACGCTGATATCTTCACTCAAGCCGGGACATATGCCCCGACACTTGGGGTACTCGGAGCCGTTATCGGATTGATTGCTGCCTTGAAAGACTTATCTGATATCGAAAAGCTCGGACATGCCATTTCTGCGGCCTTCGTCGCGACACTTTTCGGGATTTTCACCGGATATGTGCTTTGGTTCCCGTTTGCAAACAAGTTGAAGCAGTATTCGAAGAGTGAAGTCATCATCAAGGAAATGATGATTGAAGGGATTTTATCGATTCAAAGTGGTGAATCTCCAAAAACGCTAGAAGATAAACTGTCTGTGTATTTGTCTCCAAAGGAGCGAGCTGACTATGAAGCGCAAAAAGAAGCATGATCATGAAGAACATATTCCCGAAGGCTGGCTGATTCCTTACGCCGACTTGTTGACACTGTTGCTCGCGCTTTTCATCGTACTATTCGCATCGAGTAACATCGACCAGACAAAGCTTGAGAAAATGTCACAGTCTTTCAACCAGGTGTTCTCTGGAGGCGTCAGCGTCTTTCAAGCTTCGACTGCCTCAAACAGTGACATCAGTCGCACAGACAAAACCAATACGACCGCCAACCCACGGACGTATGAATTGGCTCAACTTGACGAGTTAAAAGAAGATGTAAACAAATACATTAAAAAGAACGGTCTCGAAAGCCAAATCAAAGCGACAATCAATTCAAGTGGTCTCGTCTTGACGATTCAAGACCGTGCCCTGTTCAACTTAGGAGAGGCGACTCTCGATGCTGATGCTCGTAACGTCGCACAAAACATCAGTCAAATTTTAGAGAAGGCGGGCAAGCGAGAGATTGTCGTCTCCGGCCATACGGATAACATTCCAATCAATACAGCACGTTTCCCGTCAAACTGGGAACTCAGTTCGGCACGTGCGACCGCGTTCATGCGTGGCCTTTTGGCAAATGAT
The DNA here is from genome assembly GCF_031844365.1 of Exiguobacterium sp. BG5(2022). GTDB lineage: Bacteria > Bacillota > Bacilli > Exiguobacteriales > Exiguobacteriaceae > Exiguobacterium > Exiguobacterium profundum. The sequence goes on along the minus strand of NZ_JAUZVB010000002.1, from coordinate 282,217 downwards.
GCCTTGAACCCGGCTCAATTCACGCTCGCGAGTTACGGTGAGTTTAAACCGATCGCGACGAACGATACAGAAGAAGGTCGCTCTAAAAACCGACGTGTCGAGGTGTTGATCAAACCACTCGTCGACCTTTCTGAGGGCGAACCAAAGATGATTGAAACCATCACCTTACCAAACTAACAATCACCCACTCGTTCGAGTGGGTGATTTGTGTTATTGCATCAATTTAAAGTAGCGTCTCGCCAGTTCGGTGAGTGGGCTTTCGAACAATCGTTTCCGCCAGTAAAGGTCTGTCACTTTCTTCACGGCCTCACTTCGCGACGGATACGGGTAAATCATACGAGACAGCTTCCCGATTTTGTCACCACGTTGCATCGCATAAACGACAATTTGCATCCAATCCCCCGCCGATTCACCGACTGCATGAGCTCCGATGATTTTTCCATTTTTCTTCGTAATCACTTTGACAAAGCCTGCTTCTTGGCGTTCAGCAATGAAACGGTCCACTTCGGACAGTTTCGCTTCATACGTCTCAATGTCGTCACCGTAACGCTCGCGCGCTTCTCTCTCCGTCATCCCGACGTGGAACACCTCAGGGTCTGTGAATGTGATCCACGGGAGCTTACTATAGTCGACCTTGTTCCATAATCCAAAGAGCGCGTTCGCGACAACCGCCTTCCCTTCTTCTCCAGCGGCGTGTGTGAATGGGAGCGTCTTGATCGTATCTCCAATCGCAAAGATATGAGATTGTGACGTCCGATATGACGACGAGACATCGATATACCCTTTCGTCACCTGAACGTTCGCCCGGTCGAGACGGAGCGCATCGATTCGGGGAACGCGACCCGTCGCCATCAGCAGTTTGTCCGCTTCATATCCGACCGTTTCGCCGTTCACCTCTGTCGTGACACGAATGCGGCCATCGACCTCATCGACTCGATTGACCTTTACGCCGATTTTCAAGCGCATCGCCATCTCGAGTTGAGATTTCAAATAGGTGGCGACGTCCTCGTCTTCTTTAGGTAGGAAATCATCCTGCGCCTCTAGCACGGTCACTTGTGAGCCGAGTCGGACAAAGGACTGGGCCAATTCAAGTCCGACCGTTCCGGCGCCGATGACAATCAGGCTCTCCGGGAGCGTCTCTTCTTCAAAGACCGTTTCGTTCGTTAAGTATGGGACTTGATCGAGTCCATCGATTGGAGGAACTGTCGGTTTCGACCCCGTCGAGATGACAAATTTTTTCCCGATCAATAACTCGTTCCCTACTTTTAATTCGTGCGGACTTTGGAACGAGGCTTCTCCGATATAGACGTCGACGCCAATCTTTTCAAAACGCTCTGTCCCGTCATGGTCTTGAATAATGGCACGTGCTTTGTCGACACGCGCTTTTGACATTTGATAATGCTCTTGTCCATTGAACTCGGTTCCGAGAACTCGGGCCGCGCGCATCATCGCATTCGCTTCTTTTGAAGCGGCAATCAACGCTTTCGATGGCACACATCCGACATGCAGACAGTCACCACCTAAATGTTTGTTCTTTTCAACAAGTGCGACCTTTGCGCCTAAATTCGCAGCCCCTGCGGCCACCGTCATCCCGGCAGCACCGCCACCGATGACAATCAACTGATAGTCCTTCATCGAATCAACCTCCGGTATCGTTCGCTCACATCTTCCATTCGTTTTCGATTCACGCCAAAGTCTGAATAGCCGACACGCGACGCAGATCGAAACTCGACTTGTTGAGTAGCGTCATCAAATAAAAAATCGACATCATCTTTAAATCGCATCACTTTAGAAGTCACTACATAATGAAGTCCTTCATCTGTTTCCTTCACCAGTTCAGCCCGCGGCAACTGATTCATCGCCATCTTAATGGCTTCAATTGATTGCCCGCGACTGCCTGCATACGGCAGTGGGTCCATCCGCAATTCTTCAATTGAAGTTTGGGTTGACACAGCATTCGGACTTCCTTTTAACGGCTTCAAAGATTGATTGGCCATTATAAAAACCTCCCTCAGTCTACATACATCTATATGTAGCCTGAATTCGGGAGGTTTAATCCTATTAATGTAGTTCACTCGGGTCGAGCGGCAATAAGACGGTCACCGTCGTTCCGTGTCCGACCTCGCTCTCGATGACGAGTTTGCCTTCATGCGCTTCAATCAATTCTTTTGAAATCGCAAGTCCAAGCCCGCTACTACCTTCTGTGACATGAGCCTGATAGAACATCTCGGTGATGCGCTGCAAATGCTCTCGTGAAATGCCGGGACCTTCATCGATAATCGAGATGAAGGCAACACGTTCCGATTGCACGAAGCGGATGGTCAACGTTCCTCCGTCTGGCGAGAAACGAATCGCGTTCTCGAGGATATTTAAGAACACTTGTTTCAAACGATTCTCATCAAATAGTCCGACCGATTTTTGAGGATAGCGTTCGATGAGTGTGATGCCTTTGTCTTCAAGTGACTGTTTTAATTGCAGAGTCACTTGACGTAACAAAGAGACCAGGTCCAGTTCTTGGCGATACAAGACCAACCGACTCTCCTCAATTTTTGTATAGTCGAGAAGCTGTTCGACGAGACCGATCATGCGCTCTGTCTCCGAATGGATGATGCTTAAACCGAGCTCCGTCTCTTCAGATAGTTTCTCATCACCACCCCGAATCGTCTCGGTCCATCCCTTAATCGATGTGAGTGGTGTTCTGAGTTCGTGCGATACACTCGAGAGGAATTCGTTACGTGTCGACTGATGCTGCTGGACTTTCGCGCCTAAATACGTGAGCGTTCGAGCCAAGGCTCCAAGCTCATGTTTCTCATTTGACTCAACGGATACATCGAAGTCGCCCTGAGCCATCTCATCGGCCGCCTCGATGATGTGACGAATCGGTCTGACGAAGCGATCGGCAATCCTGATGACGGTGTATAGGGCGAGCAACCAGATCAAGACGCCAATCATGACGACCGTCATCCAAATTTCGCGAATGAGCGTGTCCAAGTCTTCAAGCGGTCGCGTGAAACTGATGGCAAACTCGGACGTATCGTTCGTCATAATGGGACTCGTGACCGACAAGTAATGTTCATCCCCGACGTCATAGTCCTGCACGACGGACTCTCCTTGCGACAGTTGCTGTAACTGTTCTTGAGAGAAAGAGGCCTGCCTTGTTCGTTGTCCCGTCGTTTTGACAATCGAACCGCTCCGGTCGACAATCGTCAAATCAGTTCCAGGATATCCGAATGTTCGGACGAGGACTGAAAAGGCGCTCGGTGTTTCAAACCCAACTTGGGCTTGAGGGTATAGATATGCACTCGTTGTCGCATGACCTAGTAACGCTTCCGACTCATACTCGTAATAGTAGCGATACGTCCCGTAAGACAAAATGCTGACGAGCAAGAGCAAGACAATCGTCACGACAATCATCATGCGAATGACTAACTGTTGTTTCATGCCTCATGTCTCCGCCATTTATATCCGTGACCCCACAACGTCTCGATGTAGACCGGATGACTCGGGTCATCTTCAATTTTTTGACGCAAGCGACGAATGTTGACGTCGACTGTCTTTCGGTCACCGAAATAGTTAACGCCCCATACAGCATCGAGTAGCGCATCACGTGACAAGACGATCTCTTCGTTTTGGACGAGATGACAGATCAAGTCATACTCGGTCGGCGTCAAATCGATCGACTGTCCATACTTCGTCACTTGTTTTGCGGCGAGGTCGATTGCGAACGGTCCCGACTTCAAGCGTTTCGAATCTTTTCGTTTCACTTTTTCGACACGGCGCAACAACGCTTGGATGCGCGCCACTAATTCACCTGGACTGAACGGTTTGGCGATGTAGTCGTCTGCACCTTTACCGAGCCCTTCAATTTTATCTTCTTCGAGCGTCCGTGCCGTCAACATGATGATCCCTACATTTTCGTCAAGATCACGAATGGCAGCACATGCTTCGAATCCGTCCATTTCCGGCATCATGACATCCAATAGGACGACATCGAACGGTTCACGGTCAAATGCGGTGACCGCTTCTCGCCCGTTCGTCGCCTCAAAGACGTCGAATCCGGCTCGTTTTAAATTGACAATAATGAAGCTGCGAATCGCATGTTCATCCTCAGCTACTAAAATTCGATTCATATCGATTTCCACCTCTTCTAGAGTTCACTTCTCTACATTATAGTTACGTTTTTGCGACAAGGTTGTCAATTGACCTTAAAAAGGTTTAGGATGGAGTCATTAGATTCTGAAGGAGGACCCCCTACTACTATGAGTTACAAGATGATTGTATTGGATATGGATGATACGCTCCTCACGAGCGACCATACGATTTCCCCTAAGACAAAAGAAGCACTTCTCGATGCACAGGCGCGCGGCTATAAAGTCGTTCTCGCGAGCGGACGACCAACGTTTGCGATGTGGGAAGCAGCCCGTGAATTAGAACTTGCGAAATACGGAAGCTACATCTTATCGTTCAACGGTGCCTCGGTCATCGATTGTGCGACAAACGAGGAGATTTTCTCGAGCACGCTCCAGCCGGATACAGTCGCCCATCTCCATGATATCAGTGAACGGGAAGGAATCGCGATTCATACGTACGTCGGTAACGAAATCGTAACCGATCGCCCGAACCCTTATACGGATATCGAAGGTGAATTGACGGGAATGCCGGTCATTCATGTCGACAACTTTAAAGATGCCGTGACAGCTCCGGTCGTCAAATGTTTGATGCTTGCGGATGGCGACACACTCGCTCCAATCGAAACGAAGCTACAAACAGAATTGGCCGGGAAATTGGCTGTAGCCCGTTCAAAACCGTTCTTCCTTGAGTTTACTGAAGCCGGTGTCACAAAAGGAACGAGTCTCGCCTTCCTTGCAGATCAACTCGGCATCGCACAAAAAGAAGTCATCGCTTGCGGTGACGGAAACAATGATTTGACGATGATTGAATGGGCCGGCCTCGGCGTCGCGATGGGAAATGCTAACACGACGGTCAAAGGAAAAGCGGACTTCATAACAAAATCAAACAACGAAGACGGAATCGCTCATGTCATCGAAACGTACATGGCGGACGTACTCGTCACGCAATAAGCTTCTGATTGTAGAAAGGGAGGAAGGAAGATGAATAAAGGGTTGAAACGAGCTGGAGTCGGATTGATTGGAACTGCGGTCGCAGGAGCGGCTTATGTGTTCCTCTCACCGAAACCAGCCACACGTTTAATCAAAACTTCGTTTGCGGGGGGAAACGAAGTGGAGATGAAGGGATTCGAGGAAGTCGTTCAAAAGACGTCTGTCCGAAAAGACATCGACTACTTGTCTTCTTATGACAATGGAACCTTTGATTTGATCCGTTATGAAGGAAATAGCCGCACGGTCCCTACCATTTTTTGGGTACATGGCGGATCATTCGTCGGTGGGGATAAATCGGATGTGTTAAAATACGCCACTTCAATTGCGAGTAACGGCTACAACGTCGTCAGTATCAATTACGCACTCGCACCTGACGTGATGTACCCGACCCCGCTCAAACAAATCGAAGAAGCGTACTCGTTCATCGCTGAGAACAATGACCGCTTCCGTCTCGATTTAGACCGCGTCTTCTTTGCAGGTGATTCGAATGGTGGACAGCTCGCTGCACAGTTTGTCGGGATCCAGTTGAATGACGACTATTCGCCTTCTGCTGAAGTGGGACAAGTCGTACCAAAATCCTCAATCCTCGGTGCCATCCTCTTGTCTGCACCGCTCGACTTGAAGCGCACATGGCTCGAATCATCGAAGTCAGTGAACCGCTTCTTGTTCAAACGAATCGGATGGGCATACTTCGGCACATACAATTGGGAGACTCTCCCGGTCGTTGCTGAAGCGTCGCCACTCGTCAATGTACCGGCCACATTCGTCCCAACGTTTATCGCGGACGGGAATGACCATTCCTTTGAGGAGCAGGCCAAGGAATTTGCAACGATTCTTTCAGGACGTACGGATGTCACGACTGTCTTTTATGATCGGAACGAGCACGAGCTTGGCCATAACTATTACTTCGAAATGGACCGCCCAGCGGCTAATTCCACGTATCGTCGTTTGATTACGTTCTTACGTGAAACGACAAATCAATCTGTATAATGCAAAAGAGGCGACGTTCTCCTACAGTGGAAAACGTCGCCTCTTTTCGTTAGCGCAATAGTTCGAACGCGCGACCAATCAATTCATTTCGGGATGGGGAAGTTTGACGCAATGCTTCAAGACGTTCAATCAATGTCTGTTTCAGTCCTTCATCCTTCACCAACTCCAGGCACTCGATGTGTAATAACCAGGCGTCAGGGTGGTTCGTTAAAATCTCTGGGATGAGACCATCGATTGATTCTCCCCGCTCACGCATGAGATGGATGCGGTTGAACATCGGATCATCGTTCGTCCATACACGTTCATCCCGTTCGATGATCACCGGTTTTTCAATCATCATCAGCTCGTCTACCGTTGTTCCTGGGAAAACTGATGGAAGCGAATCGACGCGTACTTCTAGCGAGTCGAGTGAGATCGTCCGTCCTTCTAGGTGAACCGTCACGTCTTCGAGTGCACCGGATGCACATGCTTGCCGAATGCTCGTCCCGTCCTCAAAGAGGTCATCGCGATCGAGCGCGGACTCTGTGTCATGAGCGATCAGTAGCCCGTGTCGCTCTTTTTGCGTGAGCTGTCCATGTTGTACAATTGAACATTCATCCCATTGAATGAGCGTATGTTCTTTCGACTCCGTCATGTGACGAACGATGCCGACACGTTCTGATCCATCTTCAAGTCGAATCGTCGATTGACTTCCTGACGCCAACGCTTTCGCCACAGATTCAATCCCACCTTTTCGAATCGCCATTCTTCCCTCTAGTTCATCTAAGACAGAAGAGAGCGTCTCAAAGTTTGGAATAACGAATAGCTCTTTTTGCATGTTTGTCACGTCTTGCTTCGTCTGTAGCGCGTGCTCCAAGTCGAATGGATGTTTGACGACCGCATCTGTCAGACAGTGACGGCTCTCTCCTACCGATGATAAGAGGCCTGCCCCGTAAATCATCGGGTTGTCGAGGTCACCAATCAATCCGAATTCAACGGTCCACCAAAAGATCCGCGCGACCTGTTGTGCTTCAGAAAAGCCAGTCACTTGCGCTTTCGCCTCATGTACGGCTTTCTCCGCCGCCTCGATATCCTGTTCGGTCGAATTCGCATTCTCCTTCACAATCGTCAAGCGTTTCAATGCGGCGAACGAGGCATGTTCTTCTCGGTTCATGAACGCCTTGGCCCCTAATTGACCGAAGCGTTTGACGATTGCCGAAAACGTCGGGTCCATCAACATTGGCGCATGTCCCGCCGCCTCGTGAATGATGTCAGGGGCTGGACTGTATAAAATATTCTCGACTTTCCGAATGTCTGTCGCGACCGGGAGCATCCCGTTTCCTTGGAAGTCAAAAAAGGCAACGCCGGGGATGAGCCCATCCACTGCGACCGTCGACCATCCTGCCGCCTGCATCTCATCCGTCATCTGTTCGACGTTCGGCAATCGATTCGGTCCCATTCCCGTCCGTTTCAATCCTTCGATGTAAAACGGATGCGCCTTCCCTTCTAACGTGTGCAAGTTCAACCGCAACACGAAACGCCAAACGGCATGATCTGTTGGTGTGTATTCATTGTAGAACTGCGGTGAAATATGTGGGGCTAGGTGTTTTGGAATCGATTGTGTCAACATGTGAAGTCCTCCTTTAAAATCAAAAAATCCCTATCGATTGAATCGATAGGGACGACAAAGCCGCGGTACCACCCTGGTTGCTAGAAAAATTCTAGCCGCTTGATCCGATAACGGGGGACCGCTCAATGATGAGAGCTCAGGAACTGTAATTCGATTCATCTTTTGGGCGTGTTCGCAGCACCACACGCTCTCTGGGCCAGGGAAGATGTCTCTACTTCGGTTCTTTCTTCGCTTTTCTTACATATCCAATTCTTTATCTTTTCTACAGTTATGCTGTTATGCATATATGCTTTTAAGCACTAAAGTGACGTCTTGTTAGTTACTGTACCAAAGCTAAACAAAAGCGTCAACAAAAAACAGCCTGCGAATTTTCGCAAACTGTCAGAGACACCACTCAATCGGAGATTTTCCCCACTCCTTCAATGTATCGTTTACTTTGGAGAATGGCTTAGAACCGAAGAATCCACGATGGGATGACAAAGGACTTGGATGTACCGACGTGAGCACTTTATGTTGGTCTCCAATCCATTTCATTTTCTTCTTCGCATCATTTCCCCACAAGATGAATACAATCGGTTCCTCACGACTCCCGAGCCGCTCAATGATGGAATCAGTGAACTGTTCCCATCCTTTTCCACGGTGAGAGCCCGCCTTTCCCGCTTCAACCGTCAGTGCCGTATTTAAGAGAAGGACGCCTTGTTTCGCCCATTTCTCGAGATTGCCACTCTTCGGGAGATCACATCCAACGTCATCTTTTAGTTCTTGAAAGATGTTTCGTAGAGACGGTGGGAAACGAACCCCGTCCTGCACCGAAAAACTGAGTCCATGCGCTTGATTCGGTCCGTGGTACGGATCTTGCCCTAAAATGACGCACTTCACTTCACTAAATTTTGTGTGAATAAATGCGTTCCAAATATCTTCTCGGGCCGGGTAAACGATCGTTTCTTCATAAGCTTGGTCGACGAATTGCTTCAACTGTTGAAAATAAGGTCGTTTCATCTCTTCTTGGACAATATCCGCCCAATCTCCAAGTAGTCGACTCGATAACTGATCTGCCATTGCATACTCCCCTTTCCCTTTGTATCATACCCAAAATAAATGCATACAAAAAGACGAGTCAATCGACTCGTCTCTCTAGGTTATACCGTTACTGCGCCTGCAACTTCTTTCGCAAGTGCTTCAGCTTTCGCTTTCGCGTCTGCAACGATCTCTTCGATTTTATCTGGGTATTGGTTCATCCCTTCGACCGCTACCGTCGTCACTTCAGATACACCGACGAACGCGAGCGCTTGGCGAAGGTATGCGTCTGCGAAGTTAAGGTCAGTTCCTGTGTAGATTCCGCCTGTCCCTTGGATGTGGATCGCTTGTTTGTTTTCAAGCAAGCCGACAGGACCTTGCTCCGTGTAACGGAACGTTTTACCTGCCATGAGCACGCTATCGAGGAACATTTTCATACGTGCTGGGAAGAAGAAGTTCCACATTGGAGTCGCGAACACGTAAAGGTCCGCTTCCATGAATTTCTCAAGCATGCCGCTCATTGTGCCTACCTTTTTCGCTTCTACATCAGTGAGCGCTTCGCCTGAAGCGAATTTGCCCCATGCACTGAGCACATCTCCGTCGATTTCTTGAACATCAACATCGTAGAGTTCGATTGCTTCCACTTCGATTGATGGATTTTCTGCTTGGAGTGTCGAAACGAATGTTTCTGCCACTTGTTTGCTGTATGAAAGTTCAGTTGGTTTCGGGTTAGCCGATACATATAATACTTTAGTCATCGTGTAATCCTCCATTTGTGTAATCTCTAATTTTTCAATAACAGTTAGAACTATATCATCTGTATATCTCATCGTCAATTATTTTAATTTCAAGATATTGAATAAAAAAGCAACGGGCTTTATTTGCCCGCTGCGTTATAACCGACTCGTTTCAATAACGAAATCAATTGTTCCGTCTCTTCATCACTTAACGGTCCATATATATCTTTGAAGATTTCAATATGTTGCGGATAGACGACGTCCATGAGCGCCTTTCCATCGTCTGTCAATGAAGCATATGTGACACGTCGGTCAGACGGGCAGGCGATTCGTTCAATCAGCCCTCGCTTCTCCAACTTATCGATCACATATGTCACGCTACCGCTCGTAATCAAAATCTGATCCCCAATTTGTTGCAACGGGGTGTCTCCTCGTTTATACAGTACGGATAAAACACCGAACTCTGTTGAATTTAACTGGTGGCGTCGTAAATCTTCTTTCACACGATCACTGATGGCATCCATCGTACGCGCAAGAACGACCCACGCCTTCAATTCAAGGGATTCAATCATGTCGGTTTCACCTCAATTCGTTCATCATATATCACTAGTATAGCAGGACTTATGCAGTATAAGCCGGGAAAAATACTTCGTCAAGGAACTTCTTCATTGTCGCCCATGTCGGAAACGTTTAGAATGGTAGTATTGTGATTTTAAGAAAGGGTGGACCGTATGCGTGAGTATTACGAAATTTCATTGACGATTAAACGGGAGTTTTTGCATGCTGTCATCGATTTGTTGAATCGGGAAGGCATCGCACCGGACTATGCGCTCGAAAAAGAAGGCGCGGTCTTTTTATTATTCAATCATTTACCTTGGCCAAACGTGACCCGTGAACCGCATGCCGTGGAACGTTTCTTATTGACGTTGAAACGATCGGACTATTTATTCGTCAAAACGAAACGTAAATCACCGGTCCCCGATCATGAACCGGTCGCCTGTATGGGGGCTCTCGTCTCCCCGTTCAATGAACACTTGCGCATCGAACTTGCCGTGGACGAGTCGGAAGCAAGTCATTTAGATATGTCCGCATTCCGTCATTATTAAACAATCGAATGCCCAACGCATCCCCTTGAAGATTAGAGCGAGATAGCTAATCGACATGGGGATTTTTTAGGAGTATCTGCTTTCTTTGACGGGAATAAAGGACAGTATTCGAGTTGAAAAGGAGACATGTTGGAATGGACACAGTCATGTTAATCGTCAATCCATCCTCAGGGAAAGAGTTGGGGGAACAACACGCAACACATGCCGAAGAGGTGTTGCGCGAACGATATGGACACGTCGATGTCCGCTTCACTGAAAAGGAACAGGATGCGACGAACTTCGCACGTGAAGCGGCAGAAAAGCACTATCAGGCCGTGATTGCGATGGGTGGGGACGGAACCTTGAACGAAGCGGTGACCGGTCTAGCCGAGGCTACTCATCGACCTGACTTCGGCATCATTCCACTTGGGACGGTCAACGACCTCGCCCGTGCACTCGGTGTCCCAAGTGACCCTAAACAAGCAATCGAGGCTCTCCGCGACGCTGAACCGACACCGATGGATATCGGAAAGTATGAGAACGGTTATTTCATGAACGTCATCGCCATCGGGCTCATTGCCGAAGCTGTCGACGAAGTAAGTGTGGAAGAGAAGACGAAATGGGGACCGTTCGCTTACTTGATTGAGGGTGTAAAAGCGTTCCGTGAACATAGTCCTTATGAGTTGGCGCTTGACAGTAAAGACGGGGAGTTTGATGGCGAGGCTTATCTCGTCGTCATCGCCTTGACGAACTCGGTCGGAGGATTTGAAAACTTCGAACCGGACGCGCGACTTAATGATGGTCTTCTTCACGTCTATATCTTTGAAGAGCTCGGGTTAAAGGACGCACTTCAATTAACACCCGCCCTCTTTACAGGAAAGTTGAAGGAAACGGATAGCGTCACCTCATTTTGTACGTCACGGGTGAACGTGACCTCGCCTGATGCGCTTCCTGTAAATGCTGACGGGGACACAGGCGGCAAGCTACCGCTCACCTTTGAAGTATTGCCGAGCCACTTAAACGTATTAAAGCCGGTATAAGAGCAGGAATTTTGACGATTGAATCGAATGTGTTCAAGCGAGAAAGGAGAATGACCTATCAATATCTCACTTGTTCCATTAACAGTCGCATCCGGCGACATCGTCGATACATTCAATCGTTGGAATAACGATCCTGAGATCGTCCATCTTATTCGCCCGAGCCGCTCTAAAGAAGAATTGACCGCCCATTATGAGATGACGGTTGACGATTTAGAAGAACGACTCTTAACGCACGATATTTTCCTCATCTATGCAGATGACCATCTCGTCGGAGAAATGAACGTCATGTATGACCCGCCTCATTTATATCGACAAGAACCCGGTACAGCTTGGCTCGGTTTCGTCATCGGCGAATCTGTAGGTCGCGGAAAAGGCGTTGGCACAGAAGCTCTTCGTTTGTTAGAAGAGCAATTGCGAGCCAAACAAACACCTCGTATGGAACTTGGCGTATTCGCTTTCAACCATGCGGCCCATCGTCTCTATACGAAATGTGGATATCAAGAAATCGGCCGGATCGAGCACTTCACCTACTGGGACGGTCAATTTTGGTCCGATATTCGGATGGAAAAACGACTCGACGAAAAACCCTTTCACGCCAAGTGAAAGGGTTTTGACTTAGTTCTTTAAGTTCTCAACTTCGACAATCCGGAAGCCTTTTTGTTCAAGCTTAGAGACAACCTTGTTTTTCATGTCTTCTTCACAGTCTGGTGGTAGTGTCACGAGTACCCGTCGCAATACTTTACTTTTCGCATCGAGCGTCATCAAGCTCGCGATTGATGTATATTTGTTCACGATTTTCGTGATTTTCTCAAGTGCCCCAGCCTGTTCGCTCAAGGCGATTGTCAAGACGTAACTACCCGTGTCGCGACTCCATGCTTCTTCGAGCATCCCGAGCATCTTACCGTGGGGAAGAATGCCATAAAATTCATTGCTCTCATCTTTCAATACAGCAATGTACGGCAACTCTTTGATTGAGAAAAATACTTCAAAGAATCCATCTGACTCATGGACGTACTTTTGTGTATTCTTGATGAGTGTCATCACATTATCGTCCATGTTTTCCCCGTTCATTCCATGACGATAAATATGCATCTTGTAAATGTTACCGCGGAAAAATTTCCCCGTCTCGTCTAAAACAGGTACACAACGGTATCCTGTTTCTTCAAGCGTATGAAGCGCTTCCCGCAATGTTGCCTTTTCACTGATGGTGACAACATCTTTCTTCGGGATACATAAGCTATGCACTAACATGCGTTTTCCTCCCAGCCAATAATAAAGTGGTCTACACCCTATTCATTATTATTCCCCAAATATGATGAATATCCTGCATACTTTTTCTGAAAAGTTATGAACACTTCTCGTAATCCTTGCATTTGTCGGAATTCAAAAAAGTCGTTATAGTGAAACTATCCAAACAGACAAAGGGGATGGACGATTATGACGATGAAAAAAGCATTGACGATTGCCGGTTCTGACACAAGCGGCGGCGCGGGAATCCAAGCCGACCTCAAAACGATGGAAGAACTCGGTGTATACGGTATGACAGCTTTGACTGTCATCGTGGCACAAGACCCACATAACGCATGGAATCACGAAGTCTTTCCAATCGACACGACCTTGATCGAGAAACAAATCGATACGGTGCTCGCTGGAATTGGAGTCGATGCAGTGAAGACAGGTATGCTCCCGACACCTGAAATCATCGAACTCGCAGCACGGAAGATTAAAGAATACGGAATCCAGAATGCCGTCGTCGATCCGGTCATGGCATGTAAAGGTGCGGATGAGATTCTTGATCCGAACGTTGCGGTCGCGATGCGTCAACACCTCGTACCAGTCGCAAAAATCATCACACCGAACTTATTCGAGGCGCGTATGCTCGCTGGCCTTGATAAAACACCCGCAACGATGGACGAAATCAAAGAAGCCGCTCGTTTAATCCATGAACTCGGCGCAGAGATCGTCATCGTCAAAGTCGGTGGCAAACTCGGATTCGATACAGCATTCGACGTCTTGTACGACGGAAACGAATTCCGCCTTCTTGAAAGTGAAAAAATCGAGCCTGCGTTCACACACGGCGGCGGATGTACGTTCTCTTCTGCCATCGCAGCCTCACTCGCCAACGGTCACACGGTCGAAGAAGCGATTGAAATCGGAAAAGAGTTCATCACAGAAGCCGTTCGTCATTCATTCCGTCTCAACCAATACGTTGGACCGACGAACCATACCGGATACCGTAAAAAAGTAGCAACACAATCGTAAACAGATGACCCGGAACTACGTGTTTCGGGTCATCCTTTCCATTGGAGGGACAGACGTGAAAGCGATTCAACCTGATCACATTCAGCACTATTTAGACAATCACGTCGCGACACCACTTTTCGTCCATGTCGAGACGACGAACGGTGCCTACGCGACACATAATGACCCGGACTTTCATAACGCCGGGATGTTTATCCGTAATGCCAAAATCGAATACAGCATCGGTCAAATTAAAGGAAATGGTCCCTATCGTGTCGGTTTAAAACTCGATCACGGTTGGCTCTATGTCGAGGGATTGACCGACTATGAAATGCACGAAGAACAGTTGTTACTCGCTGGTCACGATCGTCTCGGTCGTCTCGCATGTGCGCTGCACATCGATATCAAGCCGCTCCCACAAGGCGCATCGGAGGTGGAGAATCAATGAATGGACCGTTACTCGTCATATTCCCACACCCGGACGATGAGGCGTTCAGCTCGGCCGGAACGATTATCCAACATCGTCAAAAAGGACTACCCGTCACATATGTCTGTTTGACGCTCGGTGAAATGGGACGTAATATGGGTTCTCCAATCTTTACGACACGTGAAGAACTGCCGAAAATTCGAAAACATGAACTCGAAGAAGCATGTCGCATGATGGGCATCGAGGACCTGCGCATGTGGGGTCTTCGTGACAAGACCGTCGAATTTGAGGACGAGGCCGAGCTCGCTGGTCGCTTCCGCGCATTGATTGACGAAGTGAAGCCGGAAACCGTCATCTCATTCTATCCAGGATATGCCGTCCACCCGGACCATGAAGCGACAGCCCGTGCCGTCGTACGAGCGCTTCAAGAGATGGGCGAGACGCGCCCTGAGTTCTTAGGTGTCGCCTTTGACCGCCGCACAGAAGACGAACTCGGACAACCTCACGTCATCGTCGATGTAACGGAAGAGAGCGAACAAAAGAAAGATGCCCTGTTTGCCCACCGGTCTCAGACGGAAGGTCTGCTTCGTGCGATCGATAACGCAGAAAACGCCCACGTCATGGAGTTACTCCAACGTGAGCGCTTCTATCATTATCCGTTCTCATGATTCATAGGCTAGACGGGTCATATAAAGCAATGCCCCGACGGTCCCAAGACCGATTAACGTTCCGAATACTACAACGATTTGTCCCATGTTTTCACCTCTTCTAGACTTTACGAACAATTCCATTCATTGGTTTCAAACACGTGCTCTTCGCACGTGTTTTTTTTAGAAGTAAAGAACGTAAATCACGATGGCCAATACGATTCGATAGACCGCAAACGGCATCAATTTCACTTTGTTGATCAACTTCAAAAAGAATTTAATCGAAAGAAGTGCGAACAAAAACGCGCTGACGAAACCGACGACAAACACGGGTAACGTATCGAGCGTGAAGTACGTCCATTTGCTGTACAGTGACAACGCACTCGCTCCAAACATGATCGGTACCGCCATGATGAACGTAAAATCTGCCGCTGCCCGGTGACTCATTCCGAGGAGAACCCCTCCAGAAATCGTTGAACCGGACCGAGAGAACCCAGGCCATAGCGAGAAACATTGAATCAACCCGACACCAAGTGCTTGCTTGTACGTGATGTCATCTAGCGTAGCGGTCGTCTGACGCTTCACGCCGGATAAATCTGCGGCAATCATAAAGAATGCCCCAATGACTAACCCAATCAACACCGTCTTGACTGAGAAGAGATGTGTATCGATGTAGTCCTCAAACAGTACACCAAGGACGCCAGCAGGCAGCAATCCGATCAAAATATGTATGAGATTGAACTGACGTGTGGTTCCGCTTTGTCTTAAGGTGAGGAGCGACTTTGGATTCAGTAACGCTTTGAACCGATCTCGAAAGACGACCACGACCGCTAAAATCGACCCTAATTGAATGACGATTTTAAACGTGTTCGCTACTTCCTGACCTAAAAATTGACTCGAATTCAACCAGAGACCGTCCACGAGAATCATATGACCGGTCGACGAGACTGGGGCAAATTCCGTCAATCCCTCAACGACACCTAACAAAAATCCTACAAATAATTCATACCATTCCACGTTGTTTCTCCTATTGACTCGTTAAGATTGTTCTCATCATACACTTCTCGGCACAATCTTTCGTCCGTCTTAAGACGTAAAAACAGACATGGCTTATGACCCATGTCTGTAAAAATTATCGGGCGGTCGCATGAACGAACCAAACGACAAGCCCGATTAAGATGAACGCCAAAAATAGCGACACTGTCGTTCCTACAATAAAGACAAACCCCAACACGAGGATACCGAGATGCCATAGCATCGAGACGGATGATTCCGTCGTCGCTCGAATGGATGAAGGAACTTGATGATGCAGAAGACCGTAATAGAGCGGCTCCATCGCTCCATATATAAGAGCCAACAGCCCCATCAGCCCGATTCCGATTGGATTCGGAAAAAGTCCGATGACAAGAAATCCACCGCCCATTAGCCAACCGAACCCGTTTAACCAATGTTCGGATGACGCAAATCGTATAAGCGTCCCTGCAAAAAGTTGTCCAGGTAACTGAATCAAGAGTAGGATGCTTGAAATGGCACCGAACCAATAGATCGGGATGGATACATCACGTGCATACAATTGCCAGAACTCATCGATGAAATTGAATGCGGATACGGCTGCTAAAAAACTGATAGTGACATGCCATAGTTGCTTGTTCGACCAAATGAATTGAAAACCTTTCAGCAAATGCCACCACGTCAAACGCTCTTCTATCTCTCGTCGAGTCGGTTCGATGAGAGATAGGCTACAGGTAGTCGCAATCAATAGACTCACGATGGAGAGCTTGTAGTTCCACTCCAAGGGAAGATACTGAGCCAACATACTGCCACTCAATGCCGCCGTCACAGCGGCAACAATCCCAATCGCATTCAGTTTCCCAAGAACCCGTTCAAATGACGACACTTCCTGACTCTCCTGTAACGATTCGTACAACAAGGCATTCTCTGCCCCACTTCGAATAACCGATCCTACAGCCGAACAGCTGATTGCGACAAAAAAACCGGTGAATGTGAACGAGTATAAGAGAATCCAAAATGATAGCCACTCTAAGGCTACACCTACCTGGATCAGTCGACGCCGTGTCGTGCGGTCCGCCCACACGCCAGTCGGCACTTCAAACAGAACGATGATCAGCGCATATACCATCTCTAAATAGACAACTTCTTGAATGGTGATGCCTCGCGACTCCCAAAACAACCGTTCAATCACGTATGCGGGAATCAGCCCTTCAAACCAGCGAATGCACCCTAACCAAACAATGTTTCGACGAACTTAACTCGGTGAACGTGCTCGTTTTCTCATTTGAATCGCCTCCTTATCTTTCTTATTCCCGAATGCACAAAAAAACCACGAGATTCCTCTCGTGGTCGACGTGTTATTTTAATAAGTTGAGAATCTCACGATTGAATGCCGGAATATCATCTGGTTGACGGCTCGTCACAAGCTGATTTTGACAGACAACGACTTCTTTGTCCGCATATTTCGCTCCGGCATACTCCATATCGACTTTAATCGATTTATAGCCGGTTGCGTCACGACCTTCTAATGTCTTCGCCGTAATCAACAGCTGTGGTCCGTGACAGATGGCAAAGACAGGCTTCTTCGCATCCATGAAGGCTTTGGCGAACGAAACAAAACGCTCGTCTTCTCGCAATAAGTCAGGTGAGAACCCGCCAGGTAAAAGAAGGGCATCAAAATCTTCCGGCGATACATCGTCAATCGATTGATCGATGTTCACTTTCGCCTCTCCTTGCTTTCCTTCCACCGTGTTGCCAGCTTTCTTCTCGATTGTCACGACGTCATGTCCCGCATCCACCAATGCGTCACGGGGACCCGTGAATTCTACATCTTCAAACATATCTGTAATGAGCGTTGCTACTTTTGCCATGTTCTAAACACTCCCTCTGTTTGTTTTATGCACATAGGGACTGTTCCACTGGCATGAATCAGTTAAACATCTCCAGGAGCATTCAACGGAACTTCGAGACGTACGGATTGTCGCGTTCAAAAAATCGATACGGATAGTCACGCGCCTCGCCCGTGTTCGGGATGCCAATGCGTGGACCCGCCTCAATCACTACTCCAGCCTCACCCTCCACGATATAGAGTGGGTCTTGTTGAAAGGAATGACCGTATAAATCCATCGTGATTCCGAGTGCTTTCGTCAATTTCCCTGGTCCGTTCGTTTGGTCATATCGCTTCACCCCAGGACGGTTCGTTGCAATCCATTCATGGCCTTGAATCGGTTCGACAGCTCGAATCAAGACGGCTTCTGGTGTGCCGACTGGTCCACTAACCACGTTCAAGAGCGTATGCGTATGCATCTGATAGGTGTACACATACCCCGGTTTCCCAAACATGACTTCCGTTCGCTTCGTCCGACGCCCTCCGAAGCTATGCGCTGCTCGGTCGATGGCACCGAGGTAAGCTTCCGTCTCGACAATCTTCGCGATGATGTCACCTTCTGGATGTCGCCTCACCAAATATTGCCCGAGTAAGGCACGCGCCAAGTCAAGTGTCGGTTGTTCATAAAATGCTAAATCGAGTCGCTTCATGGTTCCACCTCCATTTGTTTCATTTTCTCAAAAATCGTAGCTTGCACACAAAAAAGATGCCCTGCATGGCAGGACACCTGGACGTTATGATGCGATTTTGAGCGATTCACGTTGTTTTCCCAATCGGACGTATCCCAAAATGATGGAGAAGACCGGGCTGAGCCAGAGGAAGAAGGCAAACGGTGCGTATTCCAATACAGGTACGCCGAGTGTCGCTGCGAAGAAAGCTCCCGAGACACCCCAAGGTATGAGCGGGTTGATCACAGTTCCACCGTCCTCAAGCGCCCGTGACAAGTAGCGCGGGTCGATCCCACGATCGATAAACCCTTGCTTGAACGCCTGACCCGGCAAGAGAATCGACAAGTACTGTTCTCCTGCGAGCAAGTTGACCCCGATTGAACTGAGGACAACTGATAGGACCGAGCTCCCTGGTGACTTCAAACGCTCGAGCAACGATTCAACGATGGCTTGGAAGACACCGAGTTCACGTAATAAGCCACCGAACGCGAGGGCGATCAAGACGAGACTGACCGACCAGAGCATCGATTCAAGACCACCTTTATCGAGTACATTCGCAATCAATTCATTTTCGACACCTGACTTAAAGCCCGACTGCATGACACCGAGCCAGTTCGAGATGCTCCAGTTCCCTTGAACGAAACCGGCCGTCAACACACCGGCGAACATCCCGACGAGCATCGTCGGTAAGACCGGCATGCGGCGGAAGGCCAGTACTGCGACAAGGACAGGAGCAATCAACGTGAGCCATGAGAGGTCGAAACGTCCACTGAGCGCGGCTTGCGCCTCTGCGATTTGTGCCGTGTCGGCAGTTTGACCGCTACGTCCGAGGAACGTGAATAAAATCAACGTGATGATGAACGCTGGAATCGTCGTCCCCATCATGAAGCGAATGTGGTCGAACAGTTTGACCCCCGCCACTGCCGGTGCAAAGTTCGTCGTATCCGACAACGGGCTCATCTTGTCTCCGAAGAGGGCGCCCGACACGATGGCACCTGCAGCGAGCGCTGGCGAGATGCCTAGTGCCGTCCCGATTCCAAATAAGGCGACACCGACCGTTCCGACGGTTGTAAAGGCGCTTCCTGTGAAGGTCGAGACGATCATCGTGATCAACAAGACACTCGGCAAGAACCATTCAGCAGAGATTGTATTTAGACCGATGGAGAGGATCGTCGCGACCGTCCCGGACATTTGCCATACTCCGATGAGCATCCCAATCAACAACAAAATCAACACCGGCATGATCGCTTCACGAATTCCGTTGATCATCGCCGTTTCAATCTGTTTGAAGTCGCGTGAACGATAATACGCATATCCACCTACTATTACCATTGTGCCAAAAATCGCCATATGTGGCGTCGCTTTGGCCAAAAACATCAGTGCGAGCAAGGTAATCCCGCTCATCAACACGACGAATACAGCTTCTTTTCCTTTCATCTGCATCGACGTCCCCTCCTTTCGTTATATCTTCTTTATTTATTATTTCGCCTAACCGCTTAAACGCTTTTATGCACAAAAGCATGTCAGTGATGTTTTTTACTATACTCGCTTCCTTTCTCCCTGTCAAACGTCTTTTTATGATAAATTATATGCTTGAGGGTGACCTCCGGAGTTCGTAACCTCCTCCGACATCAAAACTAGCGAAAAGGAAGTGTGCTTCATGCAACACGAAAAAGCATTGGTCGTCTTTAGTGGTGGCCAAGATTCAACCACTTGCCTGTTTTGGGCAAAACAACAATTCTCTCATGTGGAGGCGGTGACGTTCGCATATGGTCAACGCCATGATGCGGAAATCGAAGTCGCCAAAGAAATTGCGACAGAACTCGATGTCCCACACCACATCCTCGATTTGTCCCTACTCGGACAACTCACTTCAAACGCGCTCACGAGACACGATCTCGACATCGACAATGCGGACGTCCCAAACACGTTCGTCGATGGACGCAACCATCTATTCTTATCGTTTGCAGCCGTCATGGCCAAACAACTCGGTATGCATCACATCGTGACCGGTGTATGTGAAACGGACTTTTCAGGTTACCCGGATTGCCGAGACCAATTCATCAAATCACTCAATGTGACACTCAATTTAGCGATGGATTATCCATTTGTCATCGACACACCGCTCATGTGGCTCGATAAAAAAGAAACGTGGGCTCTCGCCGACGAACTCGGTGCCTTTGACTATGTCAAAGAACGCACGCTTACTTGCTACAACGGTGTCATCGGTTCAGGTTGTGGAGAATGTCCGGCGTGTAAGCTTCGTCAAAACGGACTTACAGCTTACGAGGAGGTGCGCGTATGAAACATGCTCCATTCCTCGCTCCGACCAGTGTCGAATCAAAGCAAGAAGGATCGCTCATCTACTGTCCGCATCGCGTTCAAATCGTCAAAGAAGTAACGTTCGACGCGGCGCACCATCTCTTTGACTATGACGGCAAATGTCGTGCCCTTCATGGTCATACGTATAAGCTCCAGATGGGTGTCAGCGGCTTTCTCGACAATCGCGGCATGACACTCGACTTTGGTGATTTGAAAAAGATCTTCAAAGAAGAGCTTGAGCCGTATCTCGATCATCGCTATTTAAACGAGTCACTCCCTTATATGAATACAACTGCAGAAAACATGTGTTATTGGATTTTTGAACAACTGGCGACACACTTGCCAAATGAACGCGACGTCCGTGTCGAGTTCGTCCGTCTGTATGAAACGCCAACGTCTTACGCTGAGTTCCGCCGTGAATGGTTGGTGGAATCGTGAAAATCCCTGTTCTTGAAGTGTTCGGACCGACCTTTCAAGGAGAAGGACGCGCCATCGGACAAAAGACGATGTTCGTTCGGACCGCCGGTTGCGATTATCGCTGTTCGTGGTGCGATTCCGCCTTTACGTGGGACGGTTCAGAAAAACCGGACATGCTGACAGCCGATGAGGTGATTGCTCGCCTGGATGCACTTGGTATGTACGATTACGTCACCATCTCGGGTGGCAATCCACTCCTTATCGCGGCTATGGGAGACCTGGTCGAGAAGTTGAAAGAACGAGGCGTCACACTCGCCGTCGAGACGCAAGGCAGCCGCTATCAAGACTGGCTCACACAAATCGATGACGTGACCCTCAGTCCAAAACCTCCATCGTCTGGTATGAAAACGAACTGGGAGCAACTAGACGCTATCGTCGAACGGTTGCGCCCGGAGCAGACGACATTCAAAGTTGCTGTCTTTGATGAAGTGGACCTTGCCTACGCGAAAGAAGTGCAGCAGCGCTACTCACCGGACGTCATGTATTTGTCGGCTGGTAACCCTGAGCCCGGTGCAGACGGCGACATCACCGATGCCCAGCTCCGTCGTTTGAAACAACTATGGGAAGACGTTGCACGTGATCCGTCATGGCAAAGCGTCCGCGTCCTACCGCAACTACACACATTACTGTACGCCAACGAACGTGGCGTGTAAGGAGAATGAACATGAGACCAGAAGACTTACAAGACCTCTCGCTCCTCGGACAGAAGAGCGTCCCTTATATTTTTGAATACACACCAGACGTTCTGGAGGCGTTCCCGAACCGTCATCCTGAGAACGACTACTTCGTTAAATTCAACGCACCAGAATTCACATCGTTATGCCCGATCACGAACCAACCGGACTTCGCAACCATCTACATCTCATACATCCCGGATGAGAAACTCGTCGAGTCGAAGTCGTTGAAGTTGTACTTGTTTAGCTTCCGTAACCACGGTGACTTCCACGAGAACTGCATCAACGTCATTGGGAAAGATCTCGTGAAATTGATGGAACCGCGCTATCTCGAAGTGTGGGGGAAATTCACACCACGTGGCGGTATCTCGATCGATCCGTACTACAACTACGGAAAACCGGGTACGAAGTACGAAAAAATGGCGGAGCATCGTCTGTTCAACCATGACCTGTATCCAGAGACGGTTGACAACCGTTAATTGAAAAGTAGGCGCTCCATCTGGAGTCGCCTACTTTTTTTGATAGCGATGAATCTGTCGCTTAATCGGTTCGCGGAACACGGTCGCAACGAGCGTCAACACGAGCATGATCCCAAATGCCAAGGCGATGAGCGTCCAATCCCCACTGGCGATACTACTCCCGAGAAAATTGTTCGCGAACGCCCCGGGAATCATACCAACGACGGTCGCAAACAGATAGGCGAGTACGTTTACTTTTGCCAAACCAGAAGCATAGCTGACCAAATCGAAATTGACGAGCGGGATGAGACGTAAGATGAGGACGTAAAAGAAACCATCTTCTTCGATTTTATGCTGAATGGCTTCGTAATTCGTTGATTCGAAGTGATGCAGGAAACGATCGCCGAAATAAATTGCCACATAATACGCAACAAGCGCACTCAACGTCGCCCCGATGACGGTATAGATGACGCCCGGTAACATCCCAAACGCCAATCCTCCGGCGACCGACAAGACGGACGTGGGAAACAAGATGAGCGGACGAACGGTGAACAATAAAATGTAAATGAGCGGAGCCAACCATCCGAATTGAATGATGTAGTCCCGTATATCGCCTGGGCTTACATCAACCCACTGATAAAGGAATGTCGCCGTCCCGAACAGGAGTAGGACGAGTGCAATCATCCATTGTATCTTCCACTTCTTCATCGTCCTCCTCCTCTCTATTTGCTTTTATTCCCGTAATCGAGGATGTCATCCACCTTTTTTCAGCCATCTCGATGTGGTACGGTTAGAAAAAGCAGAAGGAGGAAATCGATATGAACCTTGCAGATGCCCTAACATTGAAACAGCTGCTCCATGAGCAAATCGATACATTGACCGAAGAGATTGAGCATGTGGCGTTCATCTCGCTTCAAGCGAATGAATCCATTCCGACCATTCAGTCCCGTTCCCTTCAAGACATCGAGATGGAACTTGAACACATTCGTCTAGACTTACGTCAGCTCGACCGTCTCATTCAAGAGGCGAACGTCCAAGCCGTCGTTGAGACGCATGACGGTCCACTCCCGCTCGTCGAGGCAATCGAGCTCGCCATTCAGTTACGTGTCCAGGCACGACTTTATGAGAAATTATCGCTTCGTCCGAAGAAAGACTATGTGCACGGAGTTGCCGTGATCAAACACGCCTTATATGACCCCGAACTATATCGCTTGAAAGCACGCGATATTAAGAAGCGTGCCATTCGAATCGAAAGTGCCATTCAGGCCGTCCGTTATCAGACTGACATTGAATTTGATGCATCACGATATATGTAAAAAAGCGAAGGGATTCCTTCGCTTTTTTACATATGGTCATGGTGATTGTGATGGATATCATGATGACTCGATGAAGAAGAACGTCGACGTGGTGGTGCCTCATCGGCAAATTTTTCTCCGTCCAAAATCCCGAGACGCTTATATTGACGATCGACCCGCTCTTTCGTCTCTTCGCGAACAGCGTCAGACTCCATCACCAATTGATAGCATCCGAGCGCGACACGGAACGGCTCCATGCGTGTCCGTTCAATCGAGAAGGAATCGATGCCCCGTAAATAGTCTGCTAAGCGCTCAGCCGTATCGTCGGCCGGGACATCGGCGAGCTGCGAGGCGAATTGTTGTAAGTCCTTCAATGTATTTGATGTTTTAGAGTAACTTCGACTTGATTTGATGACACCAAATGCGATAAGTCCAACAATGGTGAAAAACATGAGTGGAAAGAATAAATTGATGATCGTGAAAAATGGGTCCGCCCCAAATTCTAAAGTAGACATTTCAAATTCCCCCTTTTCTTTAAGTACGTTCATTCAGTCGAATCGGTTTCAACAAAAAAACCGCGATCACACGACCGCGGCATCGATTCAACTGTTCAGTTGTTTCTCCATCATGATGCGCGGCTCGCCATCTTCTGTGTAAGCGCCCATGATGTCATATCCGCAAAGGAGGTTCAAGATGATGACCCCTTTGTTCGTATTGCGTGCTTTCGTCCGAATCGAATGGAACCCTTGCGCTTCGACCCATTCGAGTTGCGTGTCCATCAGCTTGCGACCGATGCCATGTTTCTGGAAGTCCGGGTGTACGCCGCCCGCCCAGCTATAAAACCGATAAGGCTCCGCCTCATACCCAATTTTAAAGCCAACTAGCTGCTCTTCAGAGAAAGCCAGCAGCACTAACGGATTGGCGTGCCGATACAGGCGCTCTTTAAATCGCAACTGATCGAGGTCACCGTATAACGTGCGGTACAGCCGGAAGAAGTCCTCTTCAAAATCCTTAAAGTTGTTCGTCACATCTTTTACGATAAATGAACTCGTCGTACTCATCGTGCCATCCCCTTTCAGTTTCTGGACAAAGATTCCGTACGTCTGTTCATTTCGCCGTTCATTCTGAATTTCCTGTCTCCCGTTCAAAAGCTGTGACACCTTTTTGTTTATATAGTCCGAGCGTACGCTTCGGTAAGCTCTTGACCATCCAGTCTTTGAAGATGCGCGCTTGATCTTCGACCGGAAGCTCGTAGCCATCCGTCACGATATGTCGTGACCGTGTCGTGACATCGTACAAGGAAATCGCCGCCGCCACGGAGATGTTCAAACTCTGTACATACCCTTGCATCGGAATGACAAAGTTCCCGTCCGCCTTATGGAGTGCTGTTTCCGAGACACCACTATGTTCATTCCCGAATAGAAGAACGGTCGGCTTCGACACATCCACTTCTTCGAGCGGAATTGCTTCCTCACTCAATGCCGTCGCATATACTTGGTAACCGTCTTCTTTTAAAGCGTCAATCGCCTCTTCAATGGAGCCATGCTCCACGACGTCCACCCAGCGGTCGGCACTCTTGGCGATAATCGAGTTCGGTTTGAACTTTGCCCGTCCTTCGACGACGTGCAACGTTTGTACCCCGAACGCATCGGCTGAACGCAACACGGCGGATTGGTTGTGCGGATCGTCCACACCTTCCGTCAAAATCGTGATATGGTTCGTTCGTGTATTCAACACTTCATACATCCGTTTAATGCGGTCTGGCATGAGCATCTCGTAGAGAGGAAGATCGTCCTCGTGCAATACACCCTTCTGCAATAACTCTTCTTTTAATTCAATCTGCTCGTCTTTCGTCAAAGCAGATGTCGTCTGTCTCCAACCCATCTTTCTCGCTCCCTTCAACCTATCATATTGTAGCTAGATTCGATTCGACTGACAAGTTCGCCTCACATCTACCATTCCCGCTTCAAAAATGAAAACAAATGAAAATAGCGAAAACGGTTGCATGAATTTATGCAATCGATTACAATCATTTATGCAAGCGATTGCACTATTGGCAAACAAAAAATAGATAAAACTCCCTCACAGGAAGGAAGCGTATAGCATGAAACAATTGATCTCATTCGATTTCTGGCAAAAACTCGGTAAGGCCTTGATGGTCGTCATCGCCGTTATGCCAGCTGCCGGCTTGATGATTTCCATCGGAAAATTGATTGGAATGTCAGCCGGAGATGTCGGTATCTTATTAACAACAGCTCGTATCATTGAAGATTTAGGTTGGGGCATCATCGTCAACTTACATATCCTCTTCGCAGTCGCGATTGGTGGTTCGTGGGCAAAAGATCGTGCAGGCGGTGCATTCGCAGCACTTCTCGCCTTCATCTTGATCAACCGTGTCACAGGTGCCATCTTCGGTGTCAACGGTGCCATGCTTCAAGATCCGGAAGCGACAATCGAGTCACTCTTCGGTGCGAACCTTGTCGTCGCTGATTACTTCACATCTGTACTCGGCTCACCTGCCCTCAACATGGGTGTGTTCGTCGGGATTATCGCCGGTTTCCTCGGTGGTGCACTATATAACCGTTTCTACAACTTCAACAAGTTGCCGAACGCTCTCTCGTTCTTCAACGGGAAGCGCTTCGTACCATTCGTCGTTATCCTTGGTTCAGTCGTTGCTGCCATCGTTCTATCGATTCTATGGCCAACCATCCAAGGTGCACTCAACAGCTTTGGTGAATGGATTGCCACATCACGTAACACGGCGCCTGTCCTCGCACCGTTCATCTACGGTGCGCTCGAACGTCTCCTCTTGCCGTTCGGTTTACACCACATGCTCACAGTACCAATGAACTACACAGAGCTCGGTGGAACGTATACGATTTTAACAGGTGCGACAGCTGGATCGGTCGTTGCCGGTCAAGACCCACTCTGGTTGGCATGGGTGACGGACCTCGTCAACTTGCGTGCTGCTGGTGATACGGCCGCATACAACGCGCTTCTCGCTGATGTCGTTCCAGCACGCTTCAAAGTCGGCCAAGTCATCTTGTCATTCGCTGCATTGATTGGTGCCGCGTATGCGATGTACCGCAACGTCGACGCGGATAAGAAGGCACAATACAAGCCGATGTTCTTATCAGCCGGACTCGCTGTCTTCTTGACAGGTGTCACAGAACCGATCGAATTCATGTTTATGTTCGTCGCACCAGTTCTTTATGTCGTTTACGCACTCATGGCCGGTGCTGCCTTCGCATTGGCAGATATCATCGACTTACGAGTACACGCCTTCGGTGCAATCGAACTCTTGACGCGCATTCCGATGATTGTCAAAGCAGGACTTCTTCAAGACTTGATCAACTTCGTGCTCGTCTCTGTCGTGTTCTTCTTCCTCAACTTCGGTGTCTTCAACTTCTTCATTAAGAAGATGAACCTACCGACGCCAGGACGTAACGGGAACTACATGGAAGAAACGACAGAAAAATCATCCGTTACAGGTAACGAACAAGTCATGGGGATTATTGCACTTCTCGGTGGGGAAGAAAACATTGAGGATGTCGACGCATGTATGACTCGTCTTCGTGTGACCGTTAAAGACGTTACACTCGTCTCTGACGAACCAGAATGGAAGAAAAATGGCGCTATGGGTCTTATCGTGAAAGACCGTGGAGTCCAAGCCATCTATGGCCCGAAAGCCGACGTATTGAAATCAGACATTCAAGACGTCATCGGTGCATAATCTACTGGCCAACTCGCTCGAGAGTTGGCCTTTTTCTAAAGGAGGACTATCGTGAATATTTTAACGCTCAATTGTCATGCCTGGTTAGAAGACCGTCAACAAGAGAAAATCGATGCGATTGTCGAACGTATCGCAAGCGAAGAGTATGACTTCATCGCGCTCCAAGAAGTCAATCAACATAAAGAGGCCCCCCTCATCTATGGGAACATCCGTGAGAACAACTTCGCACACGTCCTCGTCGAGCGCCTGAAAGAGTTAGATCTTCACTATCACATGACATGGGACTTTGCCCATTACGGATATGACATTTACGAGGAAGGCGTCGCCATCTTGTCACGGACACCGTTTTTATCGACCGAGTCGTTCTTCGTATCCAAGACGACGGACCCTGACAATTACAAGTCCCGTAAAATCGTCAAAGCCGTGATTGAAGGTCCTGAAACGCCGACGACCGTCTACTCGTGTCACCTCGGATGGTGGCATGACGAAGAGGAGCCAGTGAAGCATCAACTCGACGAGCTCCTGCGTCGCGTGGAGCATGACGACCACGCGCTCCTACTCGGTGATTTCAACAACGATGCTTTCATTCGAGGCGAAGGATACGATTATTTGATGGATAGTGGGCTTCAAGACTTGTTCCATCTCGCAACGGAACGCGAAGGCGATGCGACCGTCCAAGGGAAAATCGCCGGATGGGATGAAAACAAGAAATCGCTACGCATCGACTTGATGTTGACGAATGCACCCATTTACGTCTCCCGTCATGCTGTCGTCTTCGACGGCGAAAACGGACCTGTCGTCTCCGACCACGCCGGTGTCGAAGCCACCGTATTTTGGCGTTGATTCACCTTTTTCTTCCGACTTGGGAGAAAAGGGTTTTTCTTTTGGGGAAAATCTTGTAACGTGATAAAAGACTGATGTCTAACTACTAATGAATGAAATAGAAAGAAGTGTTTGAACATGAAGACAAGCTCGCTCAGTCGAAGCGACTGGACTTTAGTTTTATCCCTATCCTTATTAACCTTCGTTCTCGGAACGAGTGAATTTGTCATTGTCGGCATTTTGCCTGATATCGCAAGCGGTCTATCCATTTCCATCGCAACGGCTGGAAGTCTCGTATCGGCATTCGCCATCAGCTTTGCCGTCGGTACGCCAATCACGATGTCCTTGACGAGCCATCTTCCAAAACGCAAATTGATGCTCGGTTTGACGATTCTCTTCACCTTATTGAACTTGTTGAGCAGTCTCGCTCCCATGTATGAGTGGTTACTCACCTTACGCATGTTGACGGCCGTCGTCACAGGTGTGTTGATCTCGCTTGCTATGCTCGTCGCTAGCGAAAGCGTCCCTCCGGCAAAACGAGGGGTAGCCGTATCCTTTATTTTTGGTGGCTTTACAATGGCCAACGTGTTCGGTGTTCCAATCGGAACATTCATCGGACAACAAGCAGGCTGGGAATCCACATTTTGGTTAACGACCGCACTCGGTGCAGTCGCCTGGGTTGCCATTTATCGTGTCTTGCCGAATCATTTGTCTCAAGAAAAAGCATCACTCCGTGAACAAATGGCACTCCTGACGAATCCGCGCATCTTGATTGCCTTCTTGATTCCGGCGTTCGGTTTTGGGGCGACGTATGTCGTATATACGTATCTCGTACCGATTTTAAAAGATGTACTCGGTGTACCGGTCGCTTGGGTCAGTCCGATTTTATTCGCCTACGGATTCATCTCGATCTTCAGTAATATTGCTGCTGGAAAGATTGCTAGTCACAATCCGATCGGACGCTTACGATTCGTCTTTCTCGTCCAAGCGTTCGTCTTGGCCGCGTTGTTCGTGACGACGTCGAATATGACGCTCGGTCTCTTCAATATCGCCCTCATGTCGTTCATGGCGATTTTATTGACGACGTCGACACAGATTTATTTGATCGACTTGGCGGAGAAATTTAACCCGAACGCCAAAGGTCTCGCCTCGTCACTCATGCCCGTGGCGAGTAACGTAGGGATCGGACTCGGTTCCGCTCTCGGTGGTGTCGTCTATGCGACAAGCCCTATCATGACGCTCGCGCTCGTAGGCGGCTTAGTCGCCCTCGTCACAGCCGGGTTGACCGCAGTCAGTTATTCGCTCGACCAACGTTAAAAACGTGCGCACCTCGATGCAGGTGCGCACGTTTTTTATAACCATTCGAGAATCGCGGATAGGACTTCGTCGAGTTGTTCTTTCGATGTGAGCGGACTTTCCTGATCGCCTTTTTGAGGACCATACATTCCGAAATTTGCATGATTCCCGCCTTCGATTTGTACGAATTGACTATCGTCAGGAAGGTCGCTTCGACTCGCCTCGATGTCTTCTGGGACAGCTAATCCATCCAACTCACCCGAGATAGATAGCACGCGTAAGTCACTATCGACCATCGAGCTGATCGGATATGATGCGAGGAAAATGACACCTTCCACCGCCTCTTGATGCTCAAGCGCGTAACCCGATGCCGCCGAACCTCCGAGTGAATGACCGGCCACGACCCAACGTTCAATCTCGGGATGTGCTTCGATGATTGGATCGGCTGCGTCGATATCTAAAATGCCTAAGTTGAGACGAAGCGACGGAATGGCGACGAAATACCCTTCCTCGGCTAAACGTGTTCCGTAATACGCATACGCCTCTTTCTCCACTTTTGCTCCTGGATAAAGAATGATGCCGATCTCGCTCGTCGTATCTCCGAACTCGAGACGGTTGTCGACCACTTTCCCCTCTTCCGCATACTGTGTCGCTTCATCGGTTGGTCCGTACGTGAACTGCGTCCAAATCAAAAAGCCTGCTACCGCGACAACAAGCAATCCTACGATTGAGAGTGCGGCCCACTTGAAGAATTTCTTCATTATATAGCCTCCGTTTGCATCCACTTCATCATAACGTTACACTAATAAGAAAAAGCATGATCAGGGGGACACCATGACCAGAAGTAATGTAACCACGACGATTCAGTGGTTTATTTTTATTTTAGCTACAAATATTGTACCACCACTCTCCATCGCCGCCTTGTTTGAACTGTCGCCAGATGAGACGATGACCTTCATCTCCCGCTCACTCTTCATCTTCGCACTCTTCAGCATCATCCAAACGTTGCTCGGCCATCGCCTCCCGATACTCGAAGGACCTGCCGGCATTTGGTGGGGTGTCTTCACTTTATACGCCTCCATCGGTCCCGCTCTATACGGAAGTCAGCAAGAGACCTTGCAAGCACTCGGATTCATGCTGTTTTTGAGTGGAATCCTTGGTGTGTTGTTGACCGTCACTGGTATCTTAAGACGCATGCTCGCCCTGTTTACACCGCAAGTGCTCGGCGTCTATATGATTTTGCTCGTCCTTCAATTATCAGGGGCCGTCATTAAAGGTGGCTTTGGGGTGACGGAAGACGGAATCAACGTCGTTCAGGCAGTGGCGACGGCAGGTCTCGTCTTGTTCGCACTCACGCTCGAGCAAAGTCGCTTTAAACAATATGGGCTCGTCATGACACTATTCGTCGGGTTCGGCTTATTCCATTTACTCGACCTTGGAAATCCAATCGTTCGTTCAGAATCTTTCTTCCTCGTACCGGAACTTCTTCCGTTCGGAAATTGGGTATGGGATTGGAACTTGTTGCCAACGGCTTTCGTCATCACCTTGCTTCTCATGACGAACGTCCTTGCGAACATCAAGTTGATTGAGCGCATCGTCAGTTCTCGCGAAAAACGAGAAATCAAAGGGAACGTTCCCGCATCGGGTGTCGCCAGTGGCGTCAGTCAAATCGTGGCCGGTCTGTTCGGTACACCGGGTCCTGTCGCCATCTCCGGGACAGCTGGTTTTCTCTCTTCGACGGAGAGCGTCCAGCGTACCCCGCATTTGATTGCCCACGCCCTCATGATGTCGTTAGCACTCATCGGTCCATTCGTCTCGTTGATTGCGAGCATCCCGGCCGCTGTCGGTTATGCAATCGTGACACCGCTCATTGCAACGATGATCATCATCGGAATCAATGAGGCGGCCTTTGAATTGAAGCAGTCCACGGCATCTCTCACGGTCGGACTCCCGCTCGTCATCGGTGCCGGGGCGATGCTTCTGCCACCCGGATCAATGAATGAGTTACCACCGCTTCTTGCGACCGTCTTCTCTAACGGACTCGTCCTCGGGACGATTGTCGCCTTAACAACTGCCATCTTAAGTAAAATCAAGGATTGAAAAAAGAACTGGCCATATCGGTCAGTTCTTTTCACGTACATGCATATGGTAACGGGCATCGTGCGGTAAAACAGCGCCTTCTTCTTGTTCGAAATGCGCACGGTCTTTCCAATAACGAACGACTGACGAAGTATCACGATGCAGGGCGCGTTGTAGCGCTTGTTTTGCCGTGACAGGCGTTTCGTCATCGTTTTTCAATTCAAGTCCCATCAGTTTATAACCGATTGTTTGTCCACCTCGACTCATTTGCCAGGCTTCCATGGCATATGTCAGTAGTGTCGGTGTGATGACCGCATGCACAAACTCGCTCTTTACTTTCTTTCGCACGAGCTGTTCTACGCCCACGCTGACAAGACCTGCAATGACACTGTCAATCATGACTGCTTTGGTTCGCTTTTTTGTCAATGGATTCATCGGCTCATCCTCTGCATCATCCCTGACGTCAACACTTCGATTCCTTCGCCTTCTTCAGACGCCATAATCAAGGCACGAGCGACATGCAGCGCTTGAATCGGTGCGACTTCCGGTGTCTTCTCAAGCAAGATTGACTGGAACGGTCGACTGATGACCTCAGCCGCTTTCTCCCCGAAGCGGAATGAATCACGCTCTCCGAGTAACAGAGAAGGACGCGCGATAATCAAGTGATGGAAGTTGAAAATACGTAACGCGTTCTCAAGCTCCCCTTTCACACGGTTGTAAAAGAAAGTCGAACGCAACGATGCGCCTTGTGCCGATACGACCGCATAGCGCGTCGCACCATGTGCCTTGGCGACACGGGCGACTTCAAGTGGTAATTCTAAATCAACTTGTTTGAACGCTTCTTGCGAGCCGGCTACCGCAATCGTTGTGCCGAGCGCACAGTACACGTCGTCGATCTGTGGAAGGGATGAATCCATCTCCTCGAAACCGACGACCTCATGTAACTTCGGATGACTCCAACGCTTCGAGCGACGGACAACGATCCAGACCGCATCATAACGGTCACTCTCTAACAACTGTTCAACCAATTCGCGGCCAATCAAGCCAGTCGCGCCTACAACAAGTGCAGTTTTCCCCATTCGTGACTCCTCCTAGACTACTATTTCCTTCAGTCTAGCTGACTTGCCGTTCCTCGGCAATGATTGTCCCGGGACGGAATCGGTCCATCATACGGAAAAATCCGTTCAATGCGAGCGCCGTGAATGAGCCTGCCACGATAGCACTGTCCGTGAACAACTGCAGCCACTCCGGCATGTTTGCGACGATGGCTGGATTGGCGGTAATACCGAGCCCAACACCGATTGAGAGCGCAATGGTAATCAAGTTCTCGTTTTTCGAAAAGTCGACTTGACTGAGGATACGAATGCCAGAAGCAGCGACCGTTCCGAACATGACGAGCATCGCTCCCCCAAGCACAGGCTTCGGAATCAATGTCGTGAACGTAGCGACTTTCGGGAGGAATCCGAGCAAGATGAGCAATCCGCCTGTCCAAAAGATGACGCGACGCGATTTCACACCTGACAATTGAACGAGTCCAACGTTTTGACTGAACGTCGTGTACGGGAAACTGTTGAAAATCCCTCCAAGAATCGTTGCGACGCCTTCCGCACGATACCCTTTCGTCAATTCTTTCGCACCGATTGGTTGTTTCGTGATATCGCTGAGCGCCAAGAACACCCCTGTCGATTCAATCATCGAGATGATGGCGACGAGCGTCATGACGAGGATGGCAGACAGGTCGAATGTCGGCATCCCGAAGTAGAACGGCTGGACCATTTGGAACCATCCTGCTTCACGAACAGGACTGAAATCGACGAGACCTAGCGAAGCGGCTACCCCTGTTCCAACCAATACGGCAAAGAGGACGGCAGCAGCACGCGTGAAGACGGTCCCGACACGGTTCAAGACGAGAATGAGTAGAATCGTTAAACCACCTAATCCGAGATTCTGCATCGATGCGAACCCTGGTTCACCGGGCATCCCGCCACCGATGTCATTGACGGCGACCGGAATCAGCGAGAGACCGATGATCGTCACGACCGAACCGAGCACGACCGGCGGGAAGAAGCGCGCGAGTTTCCCGACAAATCCAGAAATGAGGATGACAATGAGCCCGCTCGCAATCAACGCGCCATAAATGGCAGTGATCCCGTTCGCGCTTCCGATGGCGATCATCGGACCGACCGCAGTGAACGTACATCCGAGGACTACCGGCAATCCGACACCAGTGAAGCGTGTCGTCCATACTTGTAGTAGCGTCGCCACCCCACACATGAATAAATCAATTGCGACGAGATAGGCGAGCTCGGTTGGACCAAGCCCGATGGCACCACCGACGATGAGTGGGACGATTGCCGCTCCCGTGTACATCGCGAGTAGATGCTGGAATCCTAGACTAGCTGTCTTGAACGTATTCATCGAACGACCTCCACGAACGAGATATGGTCTTTCTCTAATTTCGCAATGCGTGCCAACGATTCGACGCGATAGCCACGCTCGATCAATTTATCGCGCCCTGGTTGGAATGACTTTTCGATGACAATCCCAACGCCTGCGACCTCTGCACCTGCCGCTTCCACGAGTTGTGTCAGTCCGAGTGCCGCTTCCCCATTCGCGAGGAAGTCATCGATGACAAGAACACGTTCGCCTGGTAAGACGAAGCGTCGGCTCAAGCTGATGCGGTTCGTCTCTTGTTTTGTGAACGAATAAACGTCCGCTTCTACGAGGTCGTCTTGGAGTGTCAGCGATTTTCGTTTACGCGCGAATACGAACGGGATGCCCATCTCAAGCGCCGTCATCATCGCCGGCGCAATCCCACTCGATTCGAGTGTGACGATGCGGTCTATTTGAGCGTCTTTGAAACGTTCTGCGAATTCTTTGCCGATGCCTTTCATGAGTACCGGGTCGACCTGATGATTCAAGAAAGCGTCGACTTTCAACACTTGGTCGGAAAGGGCCCGACCTTCTTCACGGATTTTGTCTTCTAACTGCTTCATTGTTTTCCCTCCAATAAAAAATGCGATTCGTCACCCCTCATCGGGAGGCAACGAACCGCATGGAAATCAACGATAGCATACGACAAGCGCCACCCGTAGTCGAACCATTTACGGTAGTTCGGTAGAGACTTGCGGACCATATTTCCGCTGATATACGAGTGCGAATCTATTTATATAAGATAGACCTTATTGTAGACGAGCTGACGAGAAATGCAATAGGTTGGAATCAAACGGTGAAATGTTCGATTTTTCTGAAACTGCTGTATACTGTAGATATTGGATATGAGAGAGGAGCCTTGCCCTTATGAAGTTATTCGTATTAGGCGCAACCGGTCGGACCGGACATCAATTCATCGATCAAGCCATCGAGCACGGTCATGATGTCACCGCGTTCGTCCGTGAACAGAAAAAGTTGATCCGGACGCCACAACTCGAAATCATTGAAGGCGACTTATATGATGTCGACGCATTGACGGAAGCGATGCATGGTCACGATGCGGTCGTCAGTTGTCTCGGAACGGATTTGAGCGACCCAGACTTTTTAGCGAGTGTCACGGACAAGCTTGTCCCTGCGATGAAGGCAAACAATGTTTCACGTATCATCTATCTCGCTTCAGCGGGAATCGACAATGAGATTCCGGGCCTTGCGGGGAAAGCCATTACGTTCATGCTCCGGAAACCGCTCCGTGATCATCGGGCAGCCGTGGACTTATGGCGAAATTCGTCATTCGATTATACGATTGTACGACCGATGCAATTGACGGACGGTCCTCGCACCTCGACATATCGCACGGCCATCGATGAAGTGCCAGAGAACGGGAAGCACATCTCACGGGCAGACGTCGCCCAGTTCATGCTTCATACGATTGAAGAACAGGAACACGTACGAGAGTCGGTCGGACTGGCGTACTAATTTGATTCAATTCATGCTACAATATCGGGTAGTTTACTTTGAAAGGAACGAAAACGAATTATGAGTATATTAACGGTACAAAACTTGAGCCACGGCTTTGGTGACCGCGCTATTTT
Organism: Exiguobacterium sp. BG5(2022); assembly: GCF_031844365.1. Lineage (GTDB taxonomy): Bacteria > Bacillota > Bacilli > Exiguobacteriales > Exiguobacteriaceae > Exiguobacterium > Exiguobacterium profundum. The sequence goes on along the minus strand of NZ_JAUZVB010000002.1, from coordinate 246,556 downwards.
GAACGATGTCTCTTTCCGCCTCTTAAAAGGAGAGCATATCGGTCTCGTCGGAGCGAACGGTGAAGGAAAATCGACGTTCATGAACATCATCACACGCAAACTGCAACCGGATGATGGAAAAATCGAATGGGCGAAAAACGTCCGTGTCGGTTACCTCGATCAACACGCGGTACTTGAGCGCGGGATGACGATTCGGGACGTCTTGAAAGGTGCCTTCCAATACCTGATTGACATGGAGACGCGCATCGGCGAACTCTACATGGAGATGGGCGACGCGACACCGGAACAGATGGAAGACATGCTCGCAGAGGTCGGTGAGCTTCAAGAAACGCTCGACTCGAACGACTTTTATATCATCGACGCGAAAGTAGAAGAAGTCGCACGCGGTCTCGGTATTTTAGACGTTGGTCTCGACCGTGACGTCACGGACTTGTCAGGTGGACAGCGTACGAAAGTATTGCTAGCAAAATTACTTTTAGAGAAGCCAGATATCTTGCTCCTCGATGAGCCGACCAACTATTTGGATGAAGTGCATATCGAGTGGTTGAAACGCTATCTTCAAAACTATGACAATGCCTTCATCTTGATCTCCCACGATATCCCGTTCTTAAATAGTGTCATCAACTTGGTCTACCATATGGAAAACCAAGAGTTGAACCGCTATGTCGGAGACTATGACAAGTTCATGGAAGTGTACGAGATGAAGCGTTCGCAACTTGAAGCCGCCTACAAGCGTCAACAGGCCGAGATCGCGGATTTGAAAGACTTTGTTGCACGAAACAAGGCCCGTGTGTCGACACGAAATATGGCAATGTCACGTCAGAAGAAACTCGATAAGATGGATGTCATCGAATTGAGCGCGGAACGTCCAAAACCAGAATTCCGCTTCTTGCAGGCACGTACATCGGGACGCCTCATCTTTGATGCGAAAGGTCTCGTCATCGGATACGATGAGCCACTCTCACGTCCGCTCGACCTTCAGATGGAGCGCGGTCAAAAGATTGCCCTCGTCGGAGCGAACGGAATCGGGAAGACGACGCTCTTGAAGAGTTTGCTCGGCTTGATCAACCCGCTTGAAGGGACAGTCGAACGTGGTGAGTTCCTCGAAATGGGTTACTTCGAGCAGGAAGCAGCATCAAGCAATAACACGTGTATCGAAGAGATTTGGAGCGAATTCCCGTCACTCAACCAACAACAGGTGCGCGCGATGCTCGCGAAATGTGGTCTCATGACGAAGCACATTGAAAGTAAAATCTCTGTCCTCAGTGGTGGGGAAAAGGCGAAAGTACGTCTTTGCAAACTCTTAAACAACGAAACGAACTTGCTCTTACTCGATGAGCCAACGAACCACTTGGACGTCGACGCGAAGGAAGAGTTGAAGCGTGCGTTGAAGGAGTACAAAGGAAGCGTCCTCCTCATCAGTCACGAACCAGAATTCTATGAGGATATCGTCACAGATGTCTGGAACTGTGAATCATGGACGACGAAAGTATTCTAATTCAGTAAAGGACGTGTCGTATGGCTGGCCCAATTCAAACGAATGAACGGATTATTTTGTATGACATTATCCGAGGGTTTGCCCTCTGCGGCATTTTCCTCGTCAATATCCCGAGCATGCTCGGGAGCGACTGGATGTTCGGTCGTCCCGACTATTACGGGAGCGACCTGTTCGTCCGAACACTCTTCGATTTGTTCGTGCAGACGAAGTTTTATACGATTTTCTCCCTCTTATTCGGGATCGGCTTTTCGATTTTCCTCGAGCGTTCTTACGCTCGTGGCGAATCGGTCAGTCGTTACATACGCCGGATTTTGATTCTCTTCTTGTTCGGTCTGGCACACCTGGCGATTTGGTCAGGGGATATCCTCCATACGTACGCCATGTGGGGCTTATTGCTTCCCCTCTTTTACGGATTGAGTAACCGCGCCATTCTAGCGTGGGCGTGGAGTTTATTGATTGGAAGTTTCCTCTTATTTTATGGATCATCTGCGCTTGTGGAATGGGCAAATGGCGGTGACTTCAATAGCGGCGCTCCATTCCCAACACCATATAATATGGGATTCGGCATTTGGTTCGACTACCGTCTACAAATTGAAATATTCGCCGCCATGTCGAATTCACTTCTTGTGGGTATTGAGATTCTTAGCTTATTCTTGTTCGGTCTTTATATTGGACGGGAACGGAAGCTGCTCACATGGTCGATTCAAGGATTGACTCGTACTGCGATCATTTGTGCCCTCTTCACCTTGCCATTTTTCGGGGTTATCATTTGGCATCATTATGGTCAAGGCGAGGCCTATTACTGGGTGAACCTTGTTGCCGTTCTCGTCTCCGGAAAACTGCTCGCTACAACATACGTCTGCCTATTCACCATCGCCGTTCGAAAAGGTCGGACGTTCGCCCCGCTTCAAGCACTCGGTCGAATGGCACTCACGAACTATCTGACACATACGTTGATCATTGTCTTGCCAGTGATCGCACTCGGGGCGTACGGGGCGCTTTCTTTAACCGAAGGCTTGTTCCTCAGCATCGCCATTTTGATTGTGCAATCGTTCTTCTCGATGTGGTGGCTGAAGAATCACCGTTATGGACCGTTTGAGAAACTATGGCGTCTCGGAACATACGGACGACAAACGTAATCTTCTTAAGATCGGACTTCATTGTCCGGTCTTTTTTTATACAGGTAGGAAATCCCAGATTCACATGCTATTCTGATGAAGGAAAACGCTTGCACGATTAAGGAGGAACGTATGTCACAGTCAGCTATCGAGGTCCGCGACCTTGTGAAACACTATCAAATTTTAGAACGAGATGCCGGATTAAAAGGCGCCATCAAAGCTTTGTTTTCAAGAAAGTATCGCACCAAAGAAGCCGTGAAAGGAATTGACTTGTCTATCGCTCCAGGCGAACGCGTTGGATATATCGGCTTTAACGGTGCCGGAAAATCGACAACCATCAAAATGCTCGCCGGTGTCCTTCGTCCCGATGCCGGTTCCGTCCGCATCTTTGGAATCGATCCGCATGAGGACCGGATTCAAAATGCTCGACAAATCGGGGCGGTCTTCGGCCAACGGACCCAATTGTTTTGGGATATTCCCGTCCGTGAGTCGTTCGACCTGCTTCGAGAAATCTATGAAGTGCCGCGCGCAGAGTTCGAGGAGACCGTCGCTTGGTTCATTGCACGTCTCCAACTTGAACCGCTTCTCGATGTGCCAGTCCGCCAATTATCACTAGGACAAAAAATGCGTTGTGAGCTCGCAGCCGCCTTCTTACACCGACCTCGTGTCGTGTATTTGGATGAGCCGACGATTGGTCTCGATATTGACATCAAAGAGACGATTCGGGCGTTTATTCGCGAAATCAGCGATGCCTGGGGGACAACAGTCATTTTGACGACGCACGACATGCAGGATATCGAGGAAGTCTGTGACCGGGTAATCGTTCTAGACGAGGGACGCATCATTTATGACGATCGTATCGAAACGCTCAAACAGACGTTCAACAATGAACGCACCCTTGAAATCACACTCGACGAAGGGACATCATTCACCGTCCCGCCGTCGGTGACAGGACTCGTCACGGAACTCACCTCTGATCGAGAAACAGATACGATTCAATTAGCATTCAACCATCATGAGATTTCAAGTGGACAACTGATCCGTGAAATCGTGAACTGCAATCAAGTGAAAGATTTATCCGTTGTCGTGCCAAAAATGGAGACATTGATTCGAAATCTGTATCAGCCAGAGGTGAGTGCATGAGGCTTAAAAAATATGTAGCGCTCGCCTCCTCGCAAATCAAAGTCGATATGGCTTACACAGCCTGGTACTGGGCGAGTATGTTCTCGGTGACGATGCGACTGTTCATCTTATATTTCTTTTGGCAGGCCGTCTATGAGAATAAGACTGACGTGTCAGGTATCTCGCTCTCGATGATGTTGACGTATGCGGTCCTCGCGACGATGCTCGATCAATTCCGGGGAGGGGCCGGACGCGAACTCGCGCATCTCATTAAACATGGCGGAGTCGCCGTCGAACTGCTTCGACCGTATCATTTACTGGATAAGTTACTCGCGCAAGATATCGGGACAAAAACGTCGACCTTTTTTCGGTCGACGCTACCACTTCTCGTTATCGCCATGCTGTTTATCGGGGTTGACCCACCGACCTCACTTGAGAGTGCGTTCGCCTTCTCGATCAGCGTCGTACTCGCAATCCTTCTTGCGACACTGATCGATTTACTCGTCGGTGTGCTTTCCTTTTATACGGTGAACGTATGGGGACTTTCTGTCTTACAGGAGGCGGTCATTACGATTATGTCCGGGGCAATCATTCCGCTGACACTCTTTCCTGACTGGTTCCAGACGATCAGCTTATATTTACCGTTCGCTTCTCTTGTCTATGTACCTGTCGCCATATATACAGGTGACATCCAAGCATCTGGTATATGGCCGTCGATTCTGATTCAACTCGCATGGGTCGGGGCATTCTTTCTATTTGTACGACTCTTATTCGCATATGCGGTTCGGAAAGTGACGGTGTTTGGTGGATGAAACGATACGCAAAACTATATTGGCTCTATGCCAAAAATCATTTCAAAGTAATGATGGAATATCGAATGGATTTCTTGATTGGCGTCTTGTCAGTCTTCGGTCAACAATTTGCCGCCCTCTTCTTTTTATCCATCGTCTTTCGACATATCGAGTCGCTGAACGGATGGGGATTTTATGAGATTTTGTTCATTTACGGAATCGCGTTTTTAGGCCGAGCTGTTCATCATATCTTTTTTGATAACCTTTGGACGATTGGTTGGCAATATATTCGCACGGGGAACTTGGACCGCATTCTGATGCGTCCCGTAAACCCATTGTTCCAAATCGTCGCCGAACGGGTTCAACAAGATGGGTTTGGTCAACTCTTGATTGGTGGGAGTGTGCTCTGGCTCGCCTCGAATGAGCTAGGAATGACATGGAGTATGATGGATATTCTAGTCCTACTCGTCATGGTTCTCGCGAGCGGAATGATTTATATCGCGGTGAACCTATTCTTTGCGACATTCTCGTTTTGGATGATTGATAGTCTACCGGTCGTATTCGCGGTCTTCAGCTTGAGTGATTTTGCACGCTATCCGATGACCATCTATTCGAAAGTCATCATGTTCGTCTTAACGTATATCATTCCATTTGGCTTCACGGCATTTTATCCGGCGATGTATTTCTTTGAAGGACGTGGGTTCACCATGTTTGCATTGGCGACCCCGCTCGTCGCTATGCTCTCACTCGTCATCGCCTATCGGTTTTGGTTGTATGGACTGCGTGCATTCGCAAGTACAGGATCTTAATGAAGGAAGGGTGAGTAGATGAAGATCGTTCAACAGTGGGATCAGGAAGACAACGACTATATTCGACAGCGCCTGATTGAATATAACGCATCGCAATTACCCGATGAGGTGAAGCACCCCGTCGAGCATGTGAGTTTCATCGTTCGAGATGACTTCAATCAGATTGTCGGGGGCGTTACCGGAACGGTGTTTTGGTACACGATGCACATTCATTTCTTGTGGGTGGATGAACAGCTTCGAGGAAAAGGATATGGCACGCAATTGATGACGCGTATCGAACAATTGGCTATCGAGCATCGATGCCGTCTCATTCAACTCGATACGTTCAGTTTTCAGGCACCTGATTTTTATACCAAGCTCGGGTATGAAATTTTTGGAGTGATTGAGCACCATCCGACAGCCAATCATCAGCAATACTATTTGAAAAAGACTCTTCTCAATCAAAATTAAAACTGCAGACGTATTAACGTCTGCAGTCCCGCTCGAGGCCACGGCTTCGAGTTTTTATTTTGTTGCCGCTTCAGTTAGGAATGGCACGATTTGCTTCTTACGCGAGACGACGCCAGGAAGTGTCGCCAATCCGTTTTGAAGCGTCACGTTGAACGCTTGTTCGAAGAGTTCTGGTTTTGGTCCGACAACGACGGCTTCCGAATCGTTCGTCAAAATGTTCGTGATGGCGAATACGAACAAGTCCAAGTTTTTCGCTGCAACCGTTTTGGCGATTGCGGCTTCAACTTCCGCTTTCCGGTTCAAGACATCGTTCGCATCGACCGTGTTCACTTGTGCGATTTCGACACGATAGTCGCCCATCGCGAATTCTTTCGCATCGAGTGAGATGAGCTCTTCAATCGTTTTTTGGCTAAGGTCCGCACCGGCTTTGAGCATCTCAAGTCCGTATACTTCCGCATCGACGCCAGCGATCTCCGCAAGTTCTTTCGCTGCTTTGATGTCTTCATCTGTGCATGTCGGTGATTTGAAGAGAAGCGAATCCGAGATGATGGCTGACAGCATCAAGCCGGCCATATCCGCAGCAATTTCGACACCATGCTCTTTATACAACTTCAACAAAATCGTTGCCGTACACCCGACTGGCTCCGCACGATAGTAGAGCGGGTCTGCCGTTTGGAAGTTTGCGATACGGTGGTGGTCGATGACTTCAAGGATTCGCACATCTTCAATGCCATCCGCACTTTGCTGGAACTCGTTATGGTCGACCAAGATGACTTCTTCCGCCTCACCTTTCACACTTTCAATCAAGCGTGGTGCTTTCACACGGAAGTGATCGAGCGCATATTGTGTTTCACCGTTCACTTCACCGAGACGAACCGCCTCTGCGTCCATCCCTAATTTCTTTTTCAACTCGGCATAGGCGAGCGCTGACGTGATTGTGTCGGTATCTGGATTTTTATGTCCAAAGACTAGTACTGTACTCATGTCTCATTCTCCTCACTAAATAGTTTTCCCTTATCCATTATAACGCCCACGGCATTTCTTTCAATTCCCAAACAAAAAGAGCCGTGTCTCGGCTCTTATGCTTGTTCATCTTCATCTGTCTCTTCGAGGTCAGAATGATCTCCTTTTGAATCTTCTTCATGGGAGATGTCCGGCTGATCTCGCTTCAACTTTTCTTTTTCTTCTTGTTCACGCTTTTCTTTGTCTGACATATGGTGTCATCCTTTCGAAAATCCGACTTGTCGTAATCTGTTCCCCTAGCTCGATTTCGTCAAACGACATTTCATCAAACGTAAACAAACTGAAACGTCAGGCCTGCACGAAGACGATTTCTTCTCCGCGGAGCTCGACCTTCACGTCTTGTCCTTGGAATAACCATTCGTCTTGTTCTGCCACAACGAAGCGAATCCCATCTGCCTCTGTCTCAACAGCAGCATTGTTCACATCTTCTGTGATGACCCCGACAGAAAAACCGTGCGTCAAGTCTGTCGAACCCCCATATTTTGCAAACAAACGAACCGTTTGACCTGCTTCAACTTCCATCTCTTGTTTGAACCATTGGAGCGCTTCTTCTGTTACTTGAATCTTCATAACATCTCCTCCTCTCGACTACTCCTTTCATTCTAAACGTTTCAAAAGAGTCGAGCGAGGAAGTTGCCTAAAGTGTTGTGCCAACTTGATAGCTCACCGTCATGCCATGCGTTTCCGGTTGAGCACCGCTCATCTCAGCGAGCGTCGTTTCAAATAAGCGTCGCCCGATTTCTTCATTCGGTGAGAGCATCGTCGACAGTCCGAATGCATGACCGATCGGATGTCCGTCAAAGCCTAGCATGGCGACTTCCTGAGGAATCTTGATGTCTCGCCGTTGCATCTCCCCTAAAAATCCGAGGGCGACATAATCAGACGAGAAAAAGAGCGCTCGAGGACGCTCTTTTTGAGAGAGGAACGCTTCAGCTAACCGAATGCCGTCCTCACTCGTCAAATAGCCGGTCCAAATCCATTGCTGACGCGCATGCTCTACTTCATCGAAATAGGCTTGCTGACGCGCAAGGGAGCTCGGACTATGGCTTCTTGACAAGATGATTCCAATCTCTTCATATCCATGTTCCTTCAAGACATGAATACCTGATACGAACGACGCGTAATGATCGACATGGATGGACGAAATCGTCTCCGGTGCACCGACGGTCGCCACAGCGATTGGCCCGTACGCGCGGTATGCCTCCATTTCCTTAAAGGACATCTCGTGAGACAAGACAATCGCCCCATCGACTTCACGATGCTTCAATAAATTGAGTGCTTGTCGTTCCTCGCTCAATTTATACTCCGTCTGCCACATGACGAGCCGGTAATCGTGCTCGAGCGCCGCCTTGGCGAGTCCATTGACGAAGAGACCGTAATACGGGTGATCCATATAAGGTAGGATCACGACAATTCGTTGCGTCTTCCCTGTCGACAACGTTAACGCCTGTTGATTCCGCAAATACCCGAGCTCTTTCATCGCTTCATGAACACGGGTCCGTTTTTCTTTCGATACGTACGGATGCTCGTTCAGGACGCGTGAGACCGTCGTCACCGAAACGTCAGCGTGCTTTGCGATATCTCGAATGTTTGCCATTCATCTCACCTCAACTTGTCAGTCTTTGCATATAGTGTACCCACTCTGCTTGCTGACTGTCACCTCTTTCGACGACTTGACAACGGATCGCCTGAACGAGACGGAAGCGCTCTTCTAACGGCAAGTGAAGAAACTCTTCACGGAAACGAGTACACAACATTTTCCCAAACGGTGTATACAACTGATTGATGACGAGCTCGTATACGATTCCACTGCACCATGCCTTCCACGTTGTCGGTTTCATATCGGTTCCCCTCCCTTTGTCTATACCGTATCTTCTGAAACGCGTTTCAGAGCAAGCATCTTTTTTAAAAAAGTTTATTTCCGAACATTATTTGTCTTCAACTTTCATTTTTCATGTTTTTTACTCAAAACAATTGACGGGAATCAAACATTTTTGTATAGTCATCAAGTTGATAACGTTAATTTAAGCATTTTCCTCAATTAATGTTCGGAAATAGACCGAAATAAGGAGTTATATCGATGAATATTTTTCAATTGAAACAACATGGTACGAATGTTAAACAGGAAGTGACTGCTGGAATCACAACGTTCGTGACGATGGCGTACATCTCTGTCGTCAACCCAGCGATTCTATCTGACGCAGGGATTCCGTTCGCACAAGCATTCACAGCGACAATCATTGCCATCCTCATCGGGACAGGCTTGATGGCGTTTTATGCGAACTTACCAATCGCTGTGGCGCCAGGAATGGGGCTCAACGCATTCTTCGCTTACACGCTCGTCGCTCAAGAACAGATTGCCCCGTCCGCCGCACTCGGCGTCGTCTTCGTCTCGTCCGTCTTCTTTTTAATCTTGTCGCTCTCTCCAATTCGGACGAAGTTGATTCAAGCGATTCCGACTTCGTTGAAGCATGCCATCACGACCGGAATCGGTCTTTTCATCGCTTCACTCGGATTAAAACTATCAGGTTTGATCGTTGCTGATGAAGCAAACTTGGTGCGTCTCGGTGACGTGTCTTCTCCAGAAGTACTACTTGTACTCGGTGGTTTGATCGTCTCGGCACTTCTCTTTTCACGAAACGTACCCGGTTCTTTACTCATCGGGATGGTACTCACTGGGATTGCAGCATACTTCATGGACATCTTAAAAATCGATGGTGTCATGGCGATGCCGACGCTTCCCGAGGGACTCATGGTCAACCCCGTGACGGCATTTAGTGATGTCATTCAATACGGTTTGTTCGGTGCTGTCCTCTCGTTCTTCCTCGTCACGCTTTTTGATACGACAGGTACGCTTGTAGGTGTCGGAAAACAGGCAGGTCTCTTAAAAGAGGATGGAACAATTGAGAATGGTCACCGTGCACTCTTTGCCGATTCACTTGCCACAATGGGTGGATCACTCGTCGGAACAAGCCCGTCTACGGCATACATCGAGTCTGCTGCCGGTGTCGCGCAAGGTGGACGTACAGGGCTCACAACAGCCGTCGTCGCCGGATTGTTCGGATTGACACTCTTCTTCAGCCCACTTATCGGTGCCATCTCTGGCGTTGCGGCGATTACGGCTCCTGCACTCATCATCGTCGGGGCACTCATGTTGACGAACGTCCGGTACATCGACTGGAGCGACTTCAGCGAATACTTCCCGGCGTTCATGACGATTTTGATCATGCCTTTGTCAGGAAGCATCGAACGCGGCATCGCATTCGGGTTCATCTTGTACCCGATCTTCAAAGCAATGAACAAAGAGACGGTTCACCCGCTCATCTACTTGTTCGGCGTACTCTTCATCTTGGAAATGTTCTTCCTATAAGTTAGACAGAAGATCCTCGTCATGTATCGAGGATCTTTTTCTGTTATACGTTCTCCTTAGCTGTTTTATATCAGAAACGAGATGAATATCGGTTCAGTGAGATACGTTATCAATTAGACAGGATTTTACAAATAAATCAGTTTTTCTCCCCATTTTTCTGTCACTTTCCTACGCTTTATGAAATAATGACGTTGAAATCGCTATCATCAGAAGAAAGAAGGAATGGCTATGCCGAATGTAGCTTTATTCGTCACTTGTCTATCTGATACGTTGTTTCCATCCGTCGGACAAGCGACAGTCGAATTACTCGAACATTTAGGATGCGAGGTGACGTTCCCTTTTGAACAGACGTGCTGTGGGCAACCCGCCTACAACAGCGGCTATCATGAGGAGACAAAAAAAATTGCCAAGCACATGATTGAAACGTTCGAACAGGCAGATGCAGAATATATCGTCGGACCATCAGGGTCATGTGTCATGATGATGCGTGACTATCCGCATTTGTTCCAAGATGATCCAGTATGGGGTCCTCGCGCTAAAGCGCACGCCGCCAAAACGTTCGAACTGACGCAATTCATCGTCGATGTGCTCGAAGTCACTGATGTCGGTGCCAAGTTTCCCGCCAAAGCGACCTATCATGCGTCTTGTCACATGACCCGCCTCCTCGGAATCGAAGCAGCTCCCGGAAAGTTGCTCGGAAACGTCGATGGACTGACGATGGTCCCCCTCGCGAACGTACATAACTGTTGCGGGTTCGGTGGGACGTTCTCCGTCAAGATGCCAGACGTGTCGGTACAAATGGTAGATGAAAAAGTCGATTCCATCTTACAGTCAGGCGCAGAGGTGTTGATTGGAGCAGATGCGTCATGTCTGATGAACATCGGCGGACGTCTTCATAAACAGGGACATTCGATTAAAGTGATGCATATTGCCGAAGTCTTGAACGAAGGAGTGAAGCAAGCATGAGCATGGGGATTCGATTGGATGAGAAGTTTCAAGATCGACGAAAAGATGGAATCGAAGATGCGTTCATGCGGCAGGCCGTCAGTTCGGCTCAAAACCGTCTACGGGATGGCCGGTTGAATGCTGCAGGTGAACTCGGGGACTGGGAAGCGTTTCGCGACCATTCGGAAGAAATTCGTCAACATGTGCTGGAACATCTGGACTATTACTTATATCAATTGAGCGAGAATGTCTCAAAACGTGGTGGAAGCGTCTTTTTCGCGGAGACACCGGAAGAAGCGAACCGCTACATCCGAGAAGTCGTCCGGTCGAAACAAGCCAAACATGTCGTGAAATCGAAATCGATGGTCACGGAAGAAATCGGCTTGAACGAGGCACTTCAGGAAGAAGGATGTACCGTCGTCGAGTCCGATCTTGGGGAATGGATTTTGCAACTCGACGAAGACCCACCGTCTCACATCGTCGCCCCGGCTCTGCATAAAGACCGCGACGCTGTCCATGAGACGTTCACTGCTCACGGCTATACCGGTTCAAACGATCCGACTGAACTCGGTCGTTATGCGCGTCAAGAACTGCGCAAAGACTTTTTGAAGGCAGAAGTCGGCATCACCGGCTGTAATTTCGCCATCGCAGAGAGTGGAGCCGTCGGGCTTGTGACCAATGAAGGGAACGGACGCATGGTGACGTCGCTTCCTGATACGGTCATCTCTGTCATGGGCATGGAACGCGTCGTCCCGTCTTATGAAGAGTTCGAGGTGCTCGTCAACATGCTTTGTCGAAGCGCGGTCGGTCAGCGACTCACGTCATACATCACGACATTTGCCGGGACGCGCGCGGTCGGTGAAGTCGATGGACCAGAAGAGTTCCATCTTGTCATCGTCGACAACAAGCGTTCTGGTATTCTCGGGACACAGTTCCAATCGGTGTTGCAATGCATCCGCTGCGCGGCCTGTATCAACGTCTGTCCCGTCTATCGCCATATCGGTGGTCACGCGTACGGGTCAATCTATCCAGGTCCGATTGGTGCCGTCTTGGCTCCGCTTCTTGACGGATACGAGAACTATAAAGAACTCCCCTATGCGTCGAGTCTCTGTGGCGCCTGTACGGAGGCGTGTCCTGTAAAGATTCCGCTGCATGAGCTGTTGATTGAACATCGACGCGTCATCGTAGAGGAGAAAAAGCAATCACCTTTCGTGGAGCGGATTGCGATGAAAGGATTTGCCGTCACCGCTTCGAGTCCATTCTTATTCGAAGCAGCGGAACATGTCGCACCGTTTGCGACATCACCGTTCGCCACCTCGGGTCAGATTGAGAAAGGGCTACCGGCTTGGACGGACTCGAAAGACTTGCCGCAGCCGAACAAACAGACCGTCCGAGATTGGTTCAAGAAACGGGGGAATGCCTGATGAATCCTGGTACAATCACAAACCGTGAGGACTTTCTACAACGAATCGCCAAGCAACTCGGTCGTGAGGTCAAGCTCACGCCGCCAAAACGGGAATATACACATCGTCCGCAAGATGAGATGTTGAAAGGCGCGAGTGAAGAAGAGCTGCTCGAGACGTTCCGCATGGTCGCGACCCGAATCCATACCGATTTGGTGGAATGTGACTCTGCGAAGCTTGATGATACGCTTCGCCTCTTGATTGAACGCTATCATGGCGCACGGATTCTCGCAGAAAACGATGAGCGAATTTCCGCTTGGGCACCTGCAACAAGTGAGACGTTTGATTGGTGGGATTCGTCACAACCCCAAGCGAGTCGAGAGCTGGCCATTCGAGCGGACATTGGAATCACGATTGCGGATGCGGCATTTGCGGAAAGTGCGACAATCGTCCAATATGCGAAGCCTGGTAGATCACGGACAATCAGTCTGTTACCGCAAGACCATATTGCAATCATCCCGAAATCTGTCCTTGTCCCACGTATGACGCAAACGGCACAACAACTTGCCACACTCGACCGAGACGGTCTCCATTCCCCGAACGGTGTCAATTTCATCTCTGGTCCCTCGAACTCGGCCGACATCGAGATGAACCTCATCGTCGGCGTTCATGGTCCTGTTCGAGTCGCCTATGTGTTGGTACATGATTTATAAGTATAGCCCCTCCATCGATCGATGGAGGGGCTATATTCATCCTGATACGGTGACGCTCCCATTTGAGCTCGTTAATTTCACTTCAATCGATCCGTCTCCAAATACGCACTCTTTCGACCGCTCTCCAAACACATCAACTTTCCCGTTTCGTGACTTCGCACGAATCGTCACATCTTCCGGACGTTCATCGACATGTAAGTCAATCTTCCCATTGTTCGTCTTCAAGCGAATCGGTGCTTGAATCGCTTGTACGGAACAGTCTATCCGTCCATTAGAAGTTTTGGCATCGACCGCTCCCGTGACGTGATCGACATCGATTCGACCGTTCGAGGAATGGATGTTGATCCGCTCGAGCTGAGAATGTTTCGCTTCGACACGACCGTTTGAGGAATGAAGCTCCCAATCGTGACCGTGACAGCTTGATGCGAGCACTTTTCCGTTCGATGTGCGCAGGACACCATGACGTGCTTGAATGTGATGTGCGACGATTCGACCGTTCTCGCTCTCCACGTGGAACCGTTCCGCTTGGAGATCTTGTACATCACTCGAACCATGACGATTCTTCAACTGAATCTGATGATAGGCGTGATGTGGCAATTCAACCCGAAGTACAGGTGCCTTTGACCCAAACCATGAAAACAGGTCCGAAAGACCAAAACGACGTTCGGATTCAATCCGTATCTCTAGGGTGTCCCCCACGATATCCATCACGACCCCATGATCGGTCTCCGTTTCAAGCGTCGCATAAGCGTACCCATCTCGTGATGGGGTGACGAACACCTGCGCATTCTGTACTTGAATAAGAACGCTTTGGAAGGCTACCGCCGAGCTTTTGAAAACCGCAGCTGGTCGTGTCGAGATCGATTCTTCAACGTCGACAGAGGCGAGTAATTCTGATGCGAGTACGCTCGGTTCCCCTAACTCACGTGCCATTTCTTCGTCACTTCTTCCTTCTAATCGACCGCTTGTGAAATATTCAGACACATCCCTTAATATATCGAGCCGATCTTTCACCTTCACGTCCATCAATAGCTGTTCGAGCTCTGACAAGTACTGTTCTTCATTCATCTGTCGTCTCCCCCTCGGATTAAGTCATTAACACCGTTCGTGAATACATCCCATTCCGTTCGCAGTTCAACTAAGTGTGTTCGCCCTTGCTCCGTAATCTGATAGTACTTCCGTGGAGGGCCTTCTCCGGATTCCATTAAATATGTTGTGAAATAACCCTCTGTCGTCAGTCGACGCAACAACGGATAGACCGCACCTTCTGAAATCGCCACTTTAGCCGAGATCGCCTGAACGAGCTCATACCCATAGCGGTCTTGTTCCGCGACGAGTGCTAACACGCACAGGTTGAGCACACCTTTTTTGAATTGAGGATTCATCATCTCACCCCCTACTATACATTGAACAATAGCACATCATTCACTACTATTCAATGATTAATAGTGGTCATTGCCTTGATTTCTCAATTTGTGGCATATAAAGAAACGAATCTGTACAATGAAAGAACGACACTCGTAGGATATTAGTCACAGTCGGAATGTTCATCATTCTAGGAAGGAACGGTCTTTATGAAGTCATGGATTGACCAGCGGATCGGGAGACAATTTTTATTTGTCTTCTACTTATTCATCGGACTGATCCTCCTCACGTCGCTTGCCGTATATGTGTATACGGAAAACCAAATCGAACAGACGACGTCATCGCTCGAGAACATCAGTGAACGGCGCACGAATGCGACCGAATTGTTCGAGACATGGCAGTCGATGCAATATGAAATGCGCGGCTTTGTCCTCCTTGGAGACGACGCGATGTTAGAGCGTGTGCAAGATAAACAAGTTTTGATTGACGAACAGACCACTTGGTTCGAGCAGAATGCCGTAACCGAGAAAGAAAAAACGTACGCGAGCGATGCTCGTACGCTCTTTGACGCATATCAAGAACGTGTCATGCCGAGCCTCGAACGTTATGTAGCAGGAAAACGGGACGGTAGTGTAACCGAACCCTTCTTAAAGATGCCGACGCTCGGGAAAGTGAATCCACAACAAGAGCCACCGGCAGATCGTAAATTCAAAATCAATTCAAAAAGTGCCGCAGATATGAGTGCGAGCATCGTCGATATGGAGAGCGTCTTCACGGAATACCGGAACTCACTGAACGCAGAAGAGGATGCGCTCCGTGCTCAGCTTGCGACCCATACAAAGTGGGCACAGGCCTTTTGGCTCCTCTCTTTACTCGGTGTCCTCTTCATTCTCTTTATCGTCGCCCGTCCATATGTGAGACGCTTAACTGGTCAACTGCAAGAGTTGATTGAAAACAGCAAGCGCCTTGCCGGAGAGCGACAGCCGATGACACCGGCGGCCGCCCAATCTAAAAATGAAGTCGGGCAATTGACAACATCATTCCGGCAAATGGCTACATCTCTCACGGCACAACGCTATCGGATTGAAGAGGAGCGTGAGAAGACAGCTCGCCTCCTTCACTCGATTCGCGATGCCGTCATCTATGTCGAACACGCAACAAGTGAGAAAGTAGCAAACCAAGCGTTGTTCGTCTTATTCAATCAACCGATTACGCAGCGAAATGAAGTCGATTTATACCGTTTAGACGCTAGCCTTGAGGAGCTCGGACTGCAGGTCGACCAAAAGGATGCCTTTTTCGCGTTCATGGAACGTTCATTCGATGGACAGTGTAAAGAAGAGAGCGTCACGTTCTCGATGAATCAGGAAGAGCGCTTCATTCAAATGTATGCGGAGAAGATTTACTTGCGAGGAACACGTCATGGAACGATGCTCGTTTTCCGTGACGTGACGCACGAGACCGAAGTCGACCGTCTGAAAACCGAACTCGTTTCGACCGTCTCTCACGAACTCCGGACTCCGCTCACAAGTATCATTGGATTCACTGAACTCCTTCGTTTCCGAAAGCTTTCATCTGAACGTTCCGAAAAATATTTAGGAATGATTCATCAAGAGACATTGCGTCTTGAAGACTTGATTTCGAACTTGCTCGATGTACAACGGATGGAGTCTGGACAACAGACGTACCATAACGAACCAGAGCGTCTGTCCGCTATTCTTGAGCAAGCGATCTCGGTGCATCAAGGCTCAAGCCAACATCATCACATCACGTTTGATTGCACGGAAGACGTCTATGTATACGGAGACCGGACGCGACTCAATCAACTCTTCATGAACCTACTGCACAACGCTGTGAAGTATTCGCCTCGGGGTGGCGAAATCCATGTCCGTGTCACATGTGAACGACCGGATTGGATTGACATTTCAATTGAAGATCACGGTATCGGGATTCCCCAAACCGCGCTACCAAAATTGTTTGACAAGTTTTATCGCGTCGACAATTCCGCCAGTCGAAAAATCGGAGGGACCGGTCTCGGTCTCGCGATTTGTAAAGAAATCGCTGAAGGTCACGGTGGAACGATTCACGCTACCTCAAACATCGGCAAAGGCTCTATGTTCACTGTCAGCCTTCCCAAGTCGGATATGACCAATCAAATGAGTAGCTAAACGAAAAGAGGGTGCATCATCGCACCCTCTTGTTTATTGGACTTTGTTCTCTGGACCAAATGACGGATAGAGCGAAAGCCCACCGTCCGCAAAGATGGTTGTCCCCGTCACATAGGACGACTCATCCGACGCGAGCCAAGCGGCAACGGCTGCGATTTGTTCCGGCTTCCCGATGACGTGAGATGGGATGAGCGCTTCTAATCCCTTCTTCTCTTCCGGGTCGCTCATCGTCTCTTCGTTGATTGGTGTATCAATCGCCCCAGGTGCGATTGCATTGACACGAATATGGTTCGGTGCATACTCAAGCGCGACGGATTTCGTGAACATTTTCACGCCACCCTTGCTGGCTGCGTAATGTGTATACCCCGGACGCGGGATGACTTCGTGAACAGAAGACATATTGATAATGTTCCCTTCGATTTCATGCTCAACGAAGTATTTTAAAGCAGCACGAACACCAAGGAACGTCCCGTTCAAGTTGACGTCGATAATCTGCTTCCAGTTATCAAACTCCATCTCATGTGTTTTTGCCTCGACTTGTACGCCGGCATTATTCACGAAAATATCCATCTTCCCAAACTCAGAGATGGCTTTTTCAATCATCTTCTCCGCGAGTCCTTCCTCCGCGACGTCTCCTTTCACGGCGACAGCCTTCCCGCCAGCTGCCTCGATTCCACGGATGACTTCTTCCATCTCTTTTTCACTGTTGCGGTAATTCAGGACAACGCTCATCCCTTCTTTTGCGTAACGCTCCCCGATGGCACGACCGAGCCCCTTCGAGCTGCCCGTGATGACCGCGACTTTGCCTTTTAACTCTGGATAGTTTGCCATGTCAATTCCTCCTTCATCTTCTCGGGTTTAGTTCCCGCATTCCCCTCTTCATCAAACATGATTGGCTGCATTTTGAATATTTGAAACAAATCAACTATACTGAAACAAACTATTCGTTTTCAGGAAACGCCTGAAAGACGTTTGATCTTATACTCAATGGAGGTGACTCCCCGATTTTTGGGGGAATTGTTGGACAGTCCCATGTTACTCAGCTTACTCGTCGTTGCACTTTTAATCTTTTTGACTGCCTTTTTTGTGGCAGCCGAATTTTCAATTGTGAAAGTGCGTGGCGCTCGACTCGACCAGCTCGTGCTCGAAGGAAATAAGAGAGCGGTCAGCGCGAAAAAAGTCATCGAGAATATCGACGACTCCCTTTCTGCCTCTCAGTTCGGAATCACGCTTTCTGCACTCGGCCTTGGATGGATTGGTGCCGATCAAATCGAAGCGTATATCCACACTCTGGTCGAACAATTGAACATATCGCCTTCTCTCGTGACATTCTTGTCGTTTTTGATTGCCTTCTTATTGATTGCGTTCGTCCATGTCGTCATCGGTGAACTCGTGCCAAAGACACTTGCAGTTCATGAAGCGGAAAAACTGACGCTCCTCGTCGCACGTCCGCTCTACGTCTTCACAAAAATTTTCTATCCGTTTATTCGGGCCTTGAACAGTATGGCTCGAATCACACTTCGCTTATTCGGGGTACAGACGACAGCGCAAGAAACGGCACACTCGGAAGAAGAACTGAAAATCATCATGACGGAAAGTTTCCGTAGCGGTGAGATCAATGAAAACGAGTTGGCTTATGTACAAAATATCTTCTCCTTTGACGAACGGATCGCCAAAGATGCCATGGTCCCACGAATGAACATGGTGACAATCGATGAAGAAGATACGATTGAAGAAATCATCGCCGTTGTCGAAGAGCATCAGTATACACGCTATCCCGTCACACGAGATGGCGATCGCGATGACGTTCTCGGATTTGTGAATGCGAAACAGCTCTTCACTGCTCAACTTTCAAAAAATGATGCACCGTTCGAGTCGTTCATTCATCAATTGCCGCTCGTCACCGAGTTCACGCCACTTCAAGAAGCGATGGTGAAAATGCAAAACGCGCAGACGATGATGTGTCTCGTCATCGATGAGTACGGCGGGACGGCAGGACTGTTGACGATTGAAGACATTTTAGAAGAAATCGTCGGCGAGATCCGAGACGAGTTCGATCGAGACGAACAGGCTGAAATTACAGAAGTCGCTCCGAAACATTATCGCCTTTCGGGACTCGTTTTAACGCAAGAACTCGAAGAGCGGTTCGGCATCGAAATCGAAGATGACGTCGATACGGTCGGTGGATTCGTTTTATCACAAAAAGCGAATGCCCGAACAGGCGAGCGCTTCCTTTTACCTGGCAACCATGAACTGATTGTCAGTGAAGTCGATAACCACCGCATCGTCTTTGTCGACTTGATTCTCGCCTCTCACGAAGAGGAAGAACCATTATCTGAATGATGCTTTCTTTAAACCCTTCTCCGAAATATGGAGAAGGGTTTTTCACGTTTGCACCGAACTGTCGCTATATTTTCGCCTCTTCCCGTGATATACTGCACATATGTTGCTTATTTGAGTGTCACCCACTCAATGACACAACATCACCGAAACATGGCGAGATGTTCGGTTTAAACAGAAAGAAATAGAAAGAAGGTTACGCATGGAACGCAAACTATTTTTGATTGACGGTAACTCCATGCTGGCCAGTGCTTATTATGGTGCCGCCGCGAGCCGAACGAAAAAAGGACGCGAGGTATCTAAAAACGATCGGAGTGCCGTCATCGGAATGACCGGCCTCATCCGGACGATTCTACGCAGACATCGTCCGACTCATTTTGTCGTTGTTTGGGACGTCTCACGTGAAACATTATGGCGTCGAGAACTGTACCCAGGCTACAAACGTCGCAGACGTCAAACACCGCCTGAATTAAAAGCGCAGATGGAACTCATGCGCCAACTGCTTGAGGATAGTGGAATCCCACAATTCCAAGTAGAAGGGTATGAAGGGGAAGACTTGATTGCCCACATCGCCCGTAAATTCAGTTGCAGTGCCCCTGTCGTCATCATGACAAAAGACAAAGACTTGTTACAGCTTGTCAGTCCACGAATCACCGTTTGGTTACAGACACAGGAGCTTCAGCAAATGCAGGCTCGCTGTGACATTCGTGATAATCGTCCGTTGCCACTCAAGCGTCATTTAGAAATTCGACCAGAAGAGATTGCGGCGCTATACGAAGGATTGAAACCGAAGCAACTGTCAGCCGTCAAAGCGTTGACAGGAGACCGTTCTGACGGAATCCCTCCAGTTGCCGGGCTCGACGAAAGCCAATCGGTTCAACTCATCAAACGATTTGGTTCGCTCGATAAGCTGTATTCTGCCTTGAGCATCAAGGGTGAAAAACGACAACAAGTAAATGAAACGATCGCGGCACTGACGTCAGAGGAGGTGCCCCGTAACTTGAGACGAACACGCAAAAAAGCAGAGCGCAATATGGAGCTCGTTCGCCTCGATGTCACGGTGCCGGCACTTGAACATTTGAAGCTAGCTCACCTTGAGCTCAGCCTCAATCCTAAACGAGTCGAGCAAGCGTATCAAAAACGCGGACTTCGTCTCTCGTTTAACGCAGGTCAGAAGAAAACATCCGCACGTTAAAAAGAACGAACGCTCAAGCGTTCGTTCTTTTAATATGCACGGTAATCCCGTCTTCATCGGTCAACGACCATTCAGACGATGTTCCGCCTAACGCCTGGTTCGTCTCTTCATTGACGAGAAGCGTCCATGCTTCGATTCCGGTCTCCATTCCCACAGGATCGCTCGGACGGGCCCACACGTTCGTTCCGATGTGATGGTGGTAGCCATCAGCTGCTAGGAAAAGTGCGCCTGGATAAGAATCCGTCGTAATGGAGAAGCCAAGCCGATCATGATAAAAACGTTTCGCCGCCTCGATTGAGCGTACTTTAAAATGCACGTGCCCCATCGTCGTTCCGATCGGTAAACCAGTAAACGACCGATTGGCTGCCGCTTGAAGCATCGATTCATAGTCGACAGGCTCGGTCGCCATTTTCACATGGCCGTTTGCCTCGTACGTCCATTGGTCCTTCGGGCGGTCGGCATACAATTCAATCCCGTTTCCTTCTGGATCGCTCAAGTAGAAGGCTTCACTCACGAGATGGTCGCCTTGCCCCACTTCGATGCGTCGCTCAATGAGATGTGCCAACATGCTTCCTAACTCTACACGGTTCGGGAACAGAATAGCTAAATGGAACAAGCCTGCCGCCCGTGGATTGGTTTTCGCTTGCGGGACACTGTGCAAGATGACAAGCGGACGTTCCTTCGTACCGAGTGTAATGAGCTCTTCGCTCTCTTCTAAAATACTCATCCCAATCACGTCTACGTAAAATCGTGTCACCTGTTCAATGTCACGGACTCGAAGCGTTACCGGACCGAGTTCGATTTTTTCGATTTTCATATATTATCACCTCCCCTTCACTATACCCGCTCGGTCGATGTTACAGAAGTAGGCACAAAAAGGTGGTATAGTTACTTCAACGATACTATTGGAAAGGAAGAGCGACGTGACTAACATAACAAGCTGTGAAGTCGATACGGCACTCGAACTGATTACAGGAAAATGGAAACATTCCATCCTCCTCGTGTTGATCAATGGAGATACATTGCGTTTCAGTGAGTTGAAACGCGCGTTACCAAAAATCAGCCAAAAGATATTGACCGCACAACTCCGCGACTTAGAAGAACAGGATATCGTCATCCGGACCGTCTATCCAGAAGTTCCACCTCGTGTCGATTATCGCTTAAGTGAGTACGGGAAAACACTGATTCCGATTCTCGAAGCGATGAACGAATGGGGAATGCGTCATGCCGAACGGATGCGCTCTAATTAGTTGTCCACATGTGGATAACCCATTTTTTCTACTGAACATATCACTTATCCACAGGAGGTTGTCATGATTCGTTATCCACAGTTAACCGGTCATCAAATTGGTGTCACCGCCCCTTCGTCAGGTATACCAGAAGAACTGCACCATCTATTGCATCAAGCGGAACATAAGTTTTCCAATCGAGGGTTCACATTGCAATTCACTCCGAATGCGTGGAAACAACGATTTGGGAAGTCCGCTCCGGCTCGAGTCCGTGCACATGAACTGACATCTCTACTTCAAGATGACAATGTCGACTTGATTGTTCCGCCCTGGGGTGGGGAACTCTTAATGGAAATCCTCGATCACATCGAGTGGCAGTCCTTGTCCGCAAAATGGATGCTCGGTTATTCGGATACGAGTCTATTACTTTTTGTGTATACGCTAAAAACCGGAATCGCCTCCGCCCACGGTCCAAACTTAGTCGACTTGCGTGCCGATATGTGGGACGAGACGAGTTCACGCTGGCTCGATGTATTGTCGACGCGGACCGACGAAACGGTCATCCAACGCTCGTCCGAGAAGTTCCAAAACGAATGGCAGCATGATAATCCGACGCCACATCTGTTTCATCTGACGGAGACGACCGAATGGAAAGCGATCGGTGGTCAAAACGCAACGGGGCGCTTGCTCGGTGGATGTCTCGATGTGCTCTTACATACAATCGGGACACCGTATGGAGACGTCAAGACGTTCCAACGCGATCACCTGAACGATGAACCGATTCTTTGGTATTTTGAGAACGCTGAGCTGAACGTCCCAGCATTAAAAAGGACCCTTCTTCAAATGAAGTGGGCCGGTTGGTTTGAGCAGACGTCGGGCATTCTATTTGGACGGAGTGACGCCCCCTCTGTGCATCAAGACTATACGGTCGAAATGGTATATGAGGAGCTTCATCATATGTTAGAAGTTCCTATCTTTTTTGATATCGATTGCGGACACGTACCCCCTCAGATGACACTCGTCAATGGGGCCCACGCTTCTGTACAAGTCGAGCATGGCAAAGGAACATTGATTCAAACGTTCAAGGGCTGATTCGTCAGCCCTTGATTTGTTGTAGCAATGTCTCTAAACGTTTGCGAAACAGTCCTTGCGGGAATTCAGCTACTTGTTCTTCGATGACTGGCACCCAGTCATCCCCACAACCGTTCAATGTTCCCCTTAATAAACCTTCGTAGTAAATCGCGATATCGACTAAGCTATGTGTTTTCCACTCATCTCTGTTTTCCCATAATGCCACTAAACACTCTCTTCCCATTTCCGTTTCCCCTCGAAAAGCGTAGTACACACCTTTCGCCATCGAAATCGCTGCTATAAATGGTTCGACATCTGTCGTGAGAGATTCCATCAATTTGATGTTCTTTCCTAATAGTTTGACATGTCGATATTCCATCGCATAGAGCGCTTCAGAAAGTGCCACTTTGATTTCAGCCAAACGATCTTCCGTGAATTGAATATATTGCTTCGCCTTTTGTAACGACTCATGAATTTTCTTCTCATCGTTCAAATAGAGCGCGCAAATCGAAATGGTGCGATACACGTCGTCCGCACGGTAGTAGATTCTTGTCCGTGTCATATACTCGAGCACGTCTTCAAGCTGTCGAATTGCCCCTTCTAAATCCTCATCACAAAGAAGATTCTTAAATACAATTAACATGGCATATTCAGTTCGTGTCTTTGTTTTCATATATTTTGCATCAAGTAGTTCTATCGCTTCAATCCGTTCAATCGATTCCTCGTAGCGGTTCCACATCAATAAATAATAAGCCTGGCTAATTCGTCCCATCGCCAATTCTTCGGACTCACCTAGCTTCTCAAAAATCTCAATCGCGCGGTCATAGTAAGCTAGTACTCTCTCATTCTCGCCCTCTTGAAAGTACGTATCACCGTACAGCATATATGCTTTTCCTTGCCATACGGAGTTCATTTCTTCCTGTAAGTAAGGCTTGAGCATTTCCCGAATTTTTTGATCCGGTAGTGAAATGAGTTGCATCTCCTCAAATTCTAGCTTTTCCACCAGCGACTGTAGTTCGACCTCTTTTGGATCGGTCAATAACTGTTGCATCGAGACATCTAATCGACTGGCAAGTTCTCGTAAACTGCGCATTGATGCCTCTGCTTTTCCGTTCTCAATCATACTGAGCATCGATTTTGTGACAATCCCTTCCGCCAGCTGCGTCTGAGTCATTTTTTTCTGTTTTCGCAATGCTTTAATGCGCTCACCAATCATATGTCACCTCTAAAAGTTAAATTATATTGAACTTTATATTTACAATTCACTTCGTTGCCTTTATGATAATGTTAAATCACATTTAACTAATTTGCAAAGGAGTGTTTCTATGAAGTTTCTCTCTTCAAATCTATCAATTTTACTGCTCGGTAAATTCATGTCGTTATTCGCATCCAACTTATTTACGTTTGTGGCGGGACTCACGGTGTTGACGACGACCGGATCTGGGCTCCAATTCGCCTTCGTTCTCCTCGCAGGTACATTACCCCGTGTGCTTCTATCCCCATTCGCCGGCGCTTATGCAGACAAACTTGACCGAAAGCGAGTCATCATTAGGATGGAGTCTTTGAACGGAGGATTATTTTTACTCGCAGGTGTTGGAAGCTTACTTTGGACGTTTGAAGCACCCGCTTTTTACGTCATCACATTCTTCTTAGCGATCGTTTCCACTTTCTTATCGGTCACGTTATCGAGTTCGATTCCTCTTTTATTTGAGGAAGATGAACTGCAACGCGCCAACTCTCTCATTCAAAGTATCATCTCCATCTCAAGCATCGGTACCCCGCTTCTTGCCGGGGCACTGTTTAAGCTTATACCGATTCCTGTCTTTTTGTTCAGTTCAGCTCTATTCTTTATGATTGCCGCACTTCTCGCCTCTCGACTTAAATTTCATCAGAAAGAGGTCGCACCCACCGAACAATCGACTTGGGAAGACGTACGGTCCGGTCTGTCTTACTTGAAACAACAAAGAGTCTTGTGGACAGTTGCCGTCCTAGCTGCCTTCTTGAATTTCTTTTTCGTCGCATCGGAAGTGTTGTTCCCGATTGCAGCGTTACAGGAAGTCGGTGTGTCCCCGTTTCAATTCGGACTCCTTGAAAGCATGGTCGCCATTGGTTTTTTAGTCGCTTCCTTACTTCATGCCTTACCGTTATTCAAAATCAAACATCGCTTAGCAACGATGCGATCCGCGTTGACCATTCTTAGCGTTCTGTTCGTCGGACCCGCCATTCCATTATATTTTAACTTCAACGTCCTCACGTCAATTTTCTTTTTCGCGGTCTTCGCTTTATTGAGTGGTTTCTTGATCGTACGTGTCAACATCCCGATTCAATTGTTCCTCCAAACGAATACGGATCCGAACTATTTAGGGCGCGTCATCGGTGTGCTCGAATCACTCGCGATGGGGATTACGCCGATTGGATTTATCCTATTCGGGGTATTGAGTGATCTCGTCTCTGTTGCCCATCTCTACACCGCTTGTATGGTGGGTCTACTCATCTGCACGTTCGTCCTCACGTACCGAATACGTCATGACATTCGAGAAGAACGAGATTCAGCTCAGTCAATGGATCGCGTATCATAAAAAAAGACATCGAACGAATCAGTTCGATGTCTTCTCTGTTGACGGGAGTACCCGTTTTTCTAATAAAAATGGTCCGAATGGGATAACCGATGCCATGACAGCAAGCGTCAAAACTTTGAATCCCCAGCGCAAGCGCCATGCCATGTACATCGCCGCGAGCACATACGCAACAAATAAGAAACCATGTGCTGCACCAACGATACTGACAGCGAGTGGAATACCAGCCATATATTTCAACGGCATCGCGATGAACAGTAATAACAAGAAGGATACACCTTCTGTGTAGCCAAGCCATTTAAAATGAGTCGTAGTCATATGCGTTCTCCTTTATTTCTGTAGGCTATGTCTATCGTAGCCGAAACGTGAGAGGTTTGTCACAAGAGAACGCATAAAAGTTACGAGGCTATTTGACGATTTGGTGAACGATGCAATACTTTCGTTTCGACAAAACGGCGAAGGAACAACCCGTCGACCCCAATTTTTCCAGCGTTATGACCGGCAACTAAAATCAAGACAGATACGATCAACATCGTTGGGTTCGTACTGACTGTTCCTGATAGTAAGAACGCCATGTTCATGACGAGTCCGAAGAACGCTGCGCTACGTGTGAGGGCACCGAGCAATAATCCTAAGCCTACCAAGAATTCACCGTAAGGAATCAGGACATCGAATAGCCCGGCGTTTGGAATCGCAAAGTTTTCTAGGAATGCAGCCCACCATCCAGCAACGGCCGGATGTTCTCCAGAAGCGAGTGACACCGCATTGTTTAAGAATCCTTCTGTTCCAAAACCTCCCGTGATTTTACCCCAACCTGCCGTTAACCAATGATAACCGAGCCATACACGTAACACCGTCAAGATCGCTGTAGCGATGTTATGATTTTGCCAAAATTTCGTGAACATCATAATTCCTCCCTTTCAAGAAGTTAAATAAATGTATAATGTGATTACATTCACAATATACCATTCATGTTCACTATTTCACATATGTATTTTCCTTTGTTCATGATTCGTCCATATGTACGCCATATTCTATTCACATTCATCCACAAAAAAAGACACCTGATTTAGGTGTCTTAGAAGAGATTATAGTGTCACTTCTTGTGGTGGTTGACCTTTCTTGTTCATCACGCGCATCGATTCCGGTTCGATTTTAAGGATCACAAGCTTTGGATCGTCCGGACCATCGAACCATCCTTCAAGTTTCTCATTCCATACTTTCTCTTTCATCGATTCATCATCCGACACGGTCGCTTTACCGAGGATTTCTAAGTAAGTGTCGCCCACACCATCTCCATCGTAGCCGATTAAAATATGCGTATATGGATTCTTTTCTAGTTCTTCTACTTTATCTGTATCGTTAGAGGTTGCTGTGTAGAGTGTGAAATCATCATGGAAAAATGTCATATATCGACTGTGGGGTTTCACCTTATACACGGTCGCCATCGTCCCGACATTGCTACCCTCTAGAATTTTTAACGCTGTGTCTTTTGCACTCATTCCAAATTCCTCCTTCATGATTTGTCGCTCGTATACTGTTCCCTCAAACTATGGGATTAAACACAAAAAAACCTGCTCGCCGATGCGAGCAGGTATCATATTCCTTAGAAAGGAAGATTAGATTTTTTCAACGTTAGAAGCTTGTGGTCCACGAGCTCCGTCAGTGATTTCGAAAGTTACTTCTTGGCCTTCTTCAAGTGTTTTGAAGCCGTCGCCTTGGATTGCTGAGAAGTGTACGAATACGTCGTCTCCGCCTTCCATTTCGATGAAGCCGTAACCTTTTTCTGAGTTAAACCATTTTACTTTACCTGTGTTCATGAATGAACCCTCCTGAAATAAACGCTATGCGTTATAGTAGTGCCTTACTAGAAAAAACTTGACCAAAAAAAATACAAGCCTCTGGATTATCTAATGAAAAATAATCCCAAGCACTTGTGAATTATGATTCCAGCTATTCTTAATTAAGCACATATTGAATATAACACGACTAGATGTTTCTGTCTAGTAAATACTTCTGATTGCTAAAAAACAAGGTGAAACGGGTACATGCTAGAGAAGATGATGCTAGGAGGATTTATAATGAAAAACATTAAGGACCCACACGCAATCGCATCGATGATTGCCTCTCATTCCGATTGGTCGGAAGAAGACCTCATCCAACAAACACTTGAATGGCACCGTGCTACACGGGAAGCTTCTTACTTTGAGCAACAACAATCTATCCCGTGTCGAATCCCATTGACGGAACGGATCACCCCTGTCCGCACGTCCTTTCCGCTCGAGCAAGTCGACGGCATCGTTCGTCCCGTCTGGATGCGTCGGCTCGATGCCGAATATTTGAATTTACTGCAGACGACGAAACAATGTGTTGATGTGACGGACTATGGTGCTGTCGGAGATGAAAAAACGGATTGTACCCTCGCCTTTCGACTCGCCATCCGCTCGAACCGTCGTGTCTTTGTCCCAGCAGGCGTTTATATCGTTCGGGGTATTCGTCTACCTTCCAACTGCGTGCTCGAAGGCGCAGGACAAGACGTCACGATTCTCAAACTGTCCGATCGTGCACCGAGACATCGACGATTGTTACGAAACGCCACGCCTTTCGCAGGAAATCATCATATCGAGGTATGCCACCTGACGCTCGATTGGAATGTCGCGCGCTTAGGGGATGTGAAACGGACGACGAGCGGTGACACGACATCGAGCGCCTTGACGTTTGCCCATGTGACGTATGGATGGGTGCATCATGTGATAGCCAAAAATGCTGGGCTCCATGCGTTCGACATCACGTCTCCGCACTATCATTACTTAGGGGACGGGCTTCGCGCGGCAAACGGGAGCCGATATATCCATCTCGATCATCTCGAGGCGACGAATTATGGGGATGACGGAATCACCACACACCATAGTGATGCCATTTATATTACCAACTGCTATTGTCATCATCCTCACGGTCGAACACACGCCTTAGGGTTCTCAAACTCAAATGGGATTGAGATTGATGACGGTTCGCGGCACGTCACACTCGTTCACAATAGAACGGAAGGCTGCTTTGGAGGCATCGAAGTAAAAGCACATGGGACCTCATCTGCCGCACACGACGTTCATATCTTCGGCCATCTTTCGGTGCATGACAATCGTTCATTTAACTTCCGTCACATCGGTCATCATTTAGCAGACGATCCGAACTCAGAGACAGCCCGCTTCCTATCAGGCACAAACTTAGTGTCCGTTGAGCCGGTTCACAGTTCACTCTATACAAAATCCTCACCACGAAGCCTGGTTGTATCGGCCTATCAGGACGTCTTGATTCATGGTTTGACTGCAATCGGCGACCCGACCTACGATTACGAACAACATCCGGCACTTGCGATCCAATACAAATCGAGACGCGTTCAACTGAAACGAATCGCCGTGCGCGGGTTTACCACAGCCCGAGCCGACCTCGAACTATTTGGGGGAGATAACCGCACCGATGAAGTGACTATCGATGCCTTACGATGCCAAGAATCTGCACCTATCGCTCTAAAAATCGGTCGTCACCTCGAACACCTTGCTCTTCATCAGATTGAAGGGCAGAAAAAAAGCGGAGATGTACTCATCTCCACGAAAAGCCCGATTGATGTGCATGATTTACTCGCTCAAGGATTTTCAGACCGGGTGCGCTCAGACGTTTGAGCGGCTTCCACGAGTTGATTCAGTTTGGCATCGTCGAGTTGAAGTGAACTCTCTTTTTGTTTGGCCATCATGCGAACGATTGCTTTGTCTAAAAAGCCCATTCGTTCAAAGTCGTACCCGCTCCCGACGACCTCGACGAAATAGGCATGTTCGCGCAGCGTGTCACGATAGGCTTCTTCTAGTTCGCGAATCCGTTCCGACTCTGTCGGTGTCCCGGCACACAAATATAAAGCGAGGGGATGCTCAAGCAAGTGTGCTTCGTGAAGCGTCAACCATTCCTTCATCTCGTCTTGGATCGTGCCCATTCGAATTGAGCTCCCGACGATGACGTGATCTACCATCTCCCACGTGACGTTCGGCTCTTCTACGATATTTTGGACACGAACGTCACCCGATAGACGTTCGGCGAGTAAAGCCGCCACTTTTTCACTCGTTCCATATCTGGAAGAGTACGCGATTAAAGTACCCATGTCGTTCCCTCTTTTCATGTCAGACGTTACTTACACTATTCCCGAATCATCGAGAGAAGATACGTATGCACTTAAAAAAGCTCGCCGTCTGGCGAGCTTTTCGTCACAGTTTATACACTTGTGCTTCATAAGGACGAAGGGTGAACGCTTCTATCGGTTCCATGTTTCCGATGACACGTTCTTTCACGTCATATGGTAGCTCTCGTTGTTGTGTCTCGTCGGAGAAGTTACAGAGTACGAGCCATGTCTCACCTTCAAATGAACGTGTGAATGCATAGACCGCCTCATCTTCCGGTAACAACAGCTCATACTTTCCGTAGACGACGAGCGGGTTCGCTTTACGGAGCGCAATCAACTGACGGTAGTAATGGAAGAGTGAATTCGGATCTTTCCTTGCCGCTTCCGCATTGATGTCAACAAAGTTCGGGTTGACCTCGATCCATGGCGTCCCTGTCGTAAATCCACCATGTGCTTCGTCTGACCACTGTACCGGTGTACGTGAATTGTCACGTCCTCGCTCATGGATGCCACGGAAAATCTCGTCGTGCGTTAACAACCCTTTGCATGTGTAGTCACGGTAGGCGTTCAACGTCTCAATATCTCGGTACTGATCGATTGATTCAAACGCGACGTTCGTCATGCCGAACTCTTCTCCTTGATAAATATAAGGCGTCCCTTTCAATAGATGAAGAAGTGTCGCGAGCATCTTCCCGGAACGAACGCGATATTCAGGCGAATCGTTTCCAAAGCGTGAGATGGCACGGGGCTGGTCATGGTTACTCCAGTACAGGCTGTTCCATCCTTCCTCCTCGAGCCCTTCTTGCCAACGCGAGAAGATTGTCTTTAACTCAGTCAACTTCCAGTCTGTCGGATTCCACTTCCCGAAGCTTCCGTTCCCGACGTCCACATGTTCAAAATGAAAGACCATGTTCAGTTCGTTGCGGTCTTCACCCGTATAAAGTTTGGCTTCCTCCACACTGACCCCTGGCATCTCCCCTACCGTGATTGTGTCGTATTTCGATAAGACTTCCCGATTCATCTCCTGCATGAATTCATGGATGCGTGGTCCGTTAAAGAAGAATGGTGTACCGTCACCGAACCCTGTTCCTTGCGTTTGACCATCTGGATAGCTTGGATTTTTTGAGATCATATTGATGACGTCCATCCGGAACCCGTCGACCCCTTTATCGAGCCAATATGTCATGAGGTCATACACTTCACGACGAAGCGTCTCGCTTTCCCAGTTCAAATCCGGTTGTTTCTTACTGAAGAGATGGAGGTAGTACTCATCGCTTGCCTCATCATACTGCCAAGCACTGCCTCCGAAGAAAGCCCCCCAGTTCGTCGGTGGCTGACCGTCCTTCCCTTTTTTCCAAATGTAATAGTCACGATATGGGCTGTCTTTTGAAGAACGCGACTCCATGAACCATTGGTGTTCGTCAGAAGAATGGTTGACGACGAGGTCCATCATGATTTTAATCCCGTGACGGTGTGCTTCTTCAAGCATCGCATCAAAGTCATCCATCGTACCAAACTCGTCCATGATGGCACGGTAATCACGAATATCGTATCCGTTATCGTCGTTCGGTGAATCGTATACCGGTGAGAGCCAGATGACGTCGATCCCGAGTTCTGCCAAATATGACATCTTCTCCGTGATTCCTTGGATGTCGCCAATCCCATCTCCGTTTGAGTCATTGAAGCTACGTGGATAAATTTGATATACGACCGCTTCTTTCCACCATTGTTTCATGTTATGTCCTCCTTGAAGTTCGTTTTCCGTTTCAACGCTTTCATCGTACTGCCTCCAAGGAATCATGACCATCCATGATATGATTAAGATATGTACAATCTTGCTATTAAAAGAGGAGATTATTATGGAAATCGGCTTTTGTGGCTATTCATACCATACAACGACTTATACTTTTCCATTTGCTAATCGACTCGATACGTATCTGATTCGCTTACAAACGGCAGGAACGGCTCGGATTGTGGTCAATGGGGAAACGATGATCACACGACCTGGTGACGTATTGATTGTTCGTCCGGGTGACTTCTATGAAATGCATGTCGATACACCCGCGAGCGGAGACTATCATATCTTCTGTACCGGGCATTCAATCGATACATGGTGGCATGCGACTCCACGGGAGCGACTATATGCCATCACTATCGATTCTCGCCTACTCTCACTATGGCAACACATTACGGAAGAAGTGCGCCGTCCACCGTCTGAACAAAGTGCCGTTTTAATTGAAACACTCGTTCAAGCACTTCTGCTCATGCTCGATCGTTCGATTCAAGATGTGCATTCCCATGCGCGACCTCCAGTCGTCTCTCGTATGATGCGCTTTATCGAAGCGCACGTAACGAGTGACTTCAAAGTGTCAGACGTCGCCGCAGCGGTTGGACTCAGCGTTTCACGGACGGTTCATCTCTTTAAAGAAGGGACCGGGATGACGATCATCGAATATGCACAATCGATTCGCTTACAGCTTGCCGAAGAGCAAATGCGCTATACAAAACATTCGTTAGAAACGATTGCAGAACTGTCTGGATTTCGAAGTTACCCATATTTCCACAGAATTTTTAAACGAAAATATGGCGTCGCACCAGGGGTTTATCGTACTCTTCAACAAAAAAACGAAAAAAAATAAAAAAAGAGTGATCCATTTTTTGAACTGCTCCGTTAGATGGGTGTAAATAACGACAACACTCACTTACGAAAAGGAGCGATTACCCATGAAGAAGAAGACGTTAAACAAAATCGTAGCACCGGCACTAGCCTTAGGACTACTCGTACCAGTCAACGCACAGGCAGCGGATCACACACCGACAGCAAGCACACCAGCAGGTGACCTTCGCGCCACACTCGATCAACTTTTATCTGAGCATTACGTGTTAGCCGTCACATCGATGATGAAAGGATATGACGAGGCGGCAGATGCTGAGGTCGCGGATCAAGCTCTCGATCAAAACGCGCTCGACATGACACCAGCCATCGCTTCCATCTACGGTGAAGAAGGCGCTGCACAATTTGAAGAAATCTTCCGTGGTCACAACGACTACTCAGCTGATTTCGTAGAAGCAGCAAAATCAGACAACCAGGAACTACGCATGGAAGCTGAAGCGGAAGTCGATGAGTTCGTAGAAGAATTCTCAACATTCCTCGACGCAGCGACGGAAGGCAACTTACCGAAGGACGCAGCAGCTGATGCACTCGAACTTCATGAAGACCAAGTCCTCTCTGTATTCGATAACTACGTCGAAGGAGATTACGAAGAAGCTTACATGACGTTCCGTGAAGGCTACAAGCACATGTTCAACATCAGTAAAGCTCTCTCGGGTGCAATCGTCACACAAATGCCTGACAAATTTACGACTGGAGCAGACACACCAGCTGTTGAACTCCGCTCAACATTGAACAGTCTTGCAGGTGAACACTTCGCCCTCGCTGCAATCGGTATGCAAAAAGGGTACGACCAAGCAGAGGACTATGACTACGTGACATGGGCAGAAGACCAGAACACACTTGACTTCAAAGCAGCCATCGCATCCGTATATGGTGACGAAGGTGCAGCACAGTTCGAGAAAGTATGGAACTCAGATCACATCACAGCACAAGGTGACATCGTTGCCGCTACACTCGAAGGTGACGAAGCGATGATTGAAGATGCGCGTATGCGCCTCGACACATTCGCTGTCGACTTCAGCACATTCCTCGATGCAGCAACAGAAGGTAACTTACCACAAGCTGCCGGTGAAGAAGCAATCAAACAGCACGAAGCGCTCGTACTCGACACATTCGATCAATATGTCGCTGGCGATGCAGAAGCGGCTTGGATGTCATTCCGTGAAGGATATGCGTTCATGTTCGGTGTTGGTGAAACACTCGGTAACGCGATCGTGACACAAATGCCTGACAAGTTCGAAGAAACAATGATGCCTGAAGAGATGCCTGAAACAGGTCTCGGTGGTGCACAAGAACAATCAATGAACACTCTCTACGCTGGATTAGCTGTACTTGGCGGAATCTTACTCGCCTTCGTAACGCTTCGCAAACGTAAAGTATCTGAACAATAATCAATAAGGAGGGAGTCCCATGAACAAGCGCCTTTTGTTTCTGGCGCTCTCTCTCTTTTGTTTTAGCTTCTGGACGTGGACGAGCGCCCAAGAATCGTCGTCACCACCTGTAGAAGAAAAACAAATAGAGGAGAGCCCGGATTTAACGGCTGAATTCTCACTTCTACAGGAAGAGGTGAAAAAGCTACGCTTAGCCGAGGAAGAAGAAAACGCCAAGGCCGTCACCCCTGTTCAAATCCAGATCCCTAAAATCGATGTCGACACCGCCATCGAACAAGTCGGGGTCCTCGATAATGGACAGATGGGTGTACCAGAAGATGAGAACCAGGTCGGGTGGTTCGAACCCGGTGTCACACCGGGTAGCAAAGGAAATGCTGTGATTGCCGGTCACGTCGACAGCAAGACCGGCCCGGCTATCTTTTATCAACTCGATCAACTGACAAAAGGCGATGACGTTCTGATTCAAGATGAGGCGGGTAACACCCTTCGGTTCCGCGTCACGAAAACAGAACGATATGATACGAAAACCGCGCCAATTGAAGAGATTTTCGGTGCCACATCAAATCGGAACTTAAATTTGATTACCTGTTCGGGTACGTTCGGGGACGGGGGCTATGATGAACGATTCGTCGTCTATACAGAGCTGGTGGATACCGAACTGAACGAAACTGTCGATCTTGAGACACCGACGGCAGTCGAATTGAAAGGTAACTTATTGACATGGCACGCCGTTCGTCAAGAGAGCGTGATTGGATATCGAGTCTACGAAGTCATCGACGGAAAAGCGACTCATATCGAAAGTATCCCTTCCCATGCACGAAAAAGTATCGAGGTCACAAATGAGAACAATGCATCCTACTACGTGACTGCGATTGACCAACTTGGAAATGAGTCAAAACCTTCCGAGATGACAAAATGACAAAAAGACCCCTTACTCGCTTTAGAAATGAGTAAGGGGTCTTTTGTTGTTTATACGAAGCAAGGAATTTGCGGGTTGAACGTCTTGTTGTTCTCCGTCATGACCTGCTTTTTAATTTTGCCTTCTCCAAGGTAGACAATCCGGTCGGCAAGTGCCTCGGCATCTTCCTCATCGTGCGTTACGAAAATCGTTGTCGTACCTGTCTGCTTCAAGAGACGACGCAAATCGTCGCGAATCCTGTGTTGAAGTGACGTATCCAAATTACTGAACGGCTCGTCTAGAATCAAGAGCGCCGGCTTCGGTGCGAGCGCACGCGCGAGCGCGACACGCTGTTGTTGTCCCCCACTGAGTTCGTACGGATAACGGTGACGGAACTCCGTCAAGTTGACGAGCGCGAGCATCTCTTCGACACGCGCATTCCGCTCCTTGCGGTTCAGTTTATGAAGACCGAATCGAATGTTCTTTTCAACGGTCATGTGCGGGAAGAGTGCATAGTCTTGGAAGACCATCCCCACGCCACGATCTTCTGGCGGCATGAACTGACAATCGTCGCAACAGACACAGTCATTCACGACGACGACGCCCTGGTTCGGCATCTCGAGTCCTGCGATCAAACGGAGAATCGTACTCTTCCCCGATCCGCTGTCCCCAAGAAGCGAGACGATTTCACCTTTCGTGATTGAAATCGAGAACCCTTTGATTGTCTCTTCATGTGCACCTTTATAGCTAAAATGTAAATCATTGATTTGAACGAACATTAGTCGGCCTCCTTATCAAGCACCTTGTGGGAAACGAAAATCAACAGTCCACTCATGAGGACGATGACGATGGAAGCGAGTGCCGCTTCGTGAATCTTCTCATCACTCACGTATTTGAACGCCTGTGTCGCAAGCGTCGAAAAGTTAAATGGTTGTAAAAAGAGCGTCAACGGCAACTCTTTCATAATATCAATAAAGACGAGGATAAACGCGCTCATGATGGCGCCTTTGATCATCGGGATATCGACGCGAAAGAACGTTTGGACCGTATTCCACCCCAGCATACGGGATGCTTCGGTAAACGACTTCCCTACTTTCTCAAACCCGCTCTCGATCGAGTTGTAGCCGATGGCGAGGAAGCGGATGACGTAGGCAAAGATGAGCATGATGAGCGTCGTGCGGAACACGAACGTCTGACTCAAGTCGAGCGCCCGTGCCGTTTCGAGCACTTTGTCATCGAGCCACAAGAAGAGCGTGATGACCGCAATCGCGATGGCTGCTCCCGGAATCGAATATCCAAGTGTCGTCACTTTCGAAATGACGCGTGTCATGTTCGACGGGAAGAGTCGTGTATAGTTCGCGATGATGAGTGCGAACAGTAGGATAATCACGGTCGCGGTAAAGGCGACCCGAACGGTATTCCAAACAAGTTGCCAAAATTCTTCCGTGAAGACCGTATCGAACGTCAGAAACGTCCATGCCGCCAACTGTGTGAACGGGATGACGAATGCAATCGCAAAGACGATAGAGACATATGCGAATACCGCGTAGCGATGCCAGCCTTGCAGCGGTCTCGGTTTGAGCGGTTTCACTTTCGTCGAAGCGTAACTGAACTGCTTCCGTCCCCGGATGAGCCGTTCCATCGTCAAGATTGCGATGACGAGAATCATGAGAGTGCCCGCAAGCTTCAGCGCCGACGATGTATCCTTCATCCCGAACCACGTGCTGAAGATGGCGGTACTAAACGTCTGAATCCCGAAATATTTCACGACGCCATAGTCGTTGAGCACTTCCATCAACACGAGACTGACACCACCGATGATGGCGACTCGGGAAATCGGTATGACGACCGTGAAGAAAATGTCCCACGAGCCACGACCGAGAATTCGCGCGTTCTCAATCATCGAGGACGATTGATTATGCAGGAACGCTCGTGTGATCGTATAAATGTATGGATAGAGGAACAAGGTAAAGATAAATACCGTTCCTTGAATCGACATGATGTTGAAGTACGACTGATCGACGGTGATACCAAATTCGTTTCGTAACGTCGTCTGGATCACACCCGTATAGTTCAAGATGCCGTGATACGTATACGCCCCGATATAAGGCGGAATCGCGAGCGGCAGGATGAGTGCCCATTTAAAGAAACGACGGAACGGGAAATCATAGACGGTCACGAACCAAGCGAGGCTCGTTCCGATCACGGTCGTCAAGACTCCTGTAGCCACCATAATGAACAGCGTGTTTCGCACGTAACGGGGCAACAGGTACTCTTGAATGTGTTGCCAATTGTCATTGACCGGGGCGAACAATTCGACGAGCACGACAATTCCCGGCAAGACGATCAATAAAATCGCGAGAAAGCTGAGGATCGCCCATCCATTCAGTTGTCGTTTTACTGCGTGCCAGTTCATGTCGTACCGCTCCCGTTCTGTAAACTATCAATTCCTGTCCCATCATATCAGTTTCTGTGCATCCCGTGTAGCGCTTAGGGTGTGAAGAACGCAAAAATCTCCGGCCTGAACTCTCGTTCAAGCCGAAGTCATCTTACTTCCAACCTACTTCGTTAAAGATACGGATTGCCTCTTGTTGGTTTTCACCGAGTACAGAGAGATTGATATCCTGCTCTTTGAACTCACCCCATGACTGGAGAAGCTCATTCGGTTCAACCGACTCGTTGACTGGATATTCATAGTTCACACTCGCAAACTTCTCTTGAGCTGACGGTTCTGACATGAACTCCATCAATTTTTGAGCGTTTTCTGTATTTTTCGATGCTTTCGTCATCGCGATACCCGAAATGTTCACGTGTGTGCCTGTTGTATCTTGGTTCGGGAAGAAGACACCGAGTTGTTCAGCGACTTTCTTCTCTTCCTCGTCTTCAGAATTCAACATGAGCCCCATGTAGTACGTGTTCATGATGGCCACGTCCCCTTCGCCAGCGACGACTGCTTTCGCTTGGTCACGGTCGTTCCCTTGTGGGTCGCGTGCCATGTTGTTCACTAAGCCCTTCGCCCACTCTTTCGCTTCATCGACACCGTTCACTTCGATGAACGATGCGAGGAGTGAGATGTTGTACATGTTTTCCGATGGACGCACGAGCACTTTGCCGTTCCACTGTTCTTCCGTCAACGCTTCGTACGTCGACAAATCTTCTGGTTTCACGCGATCTTTTGAGTACACGATGACACGCGCACGTTTCGTCAAACCGAACCACTCGTTGTCTGTGTCACGATATTTTGCAGGAATGTTTGACTCAAGCTCATCGCTATCGACCGCTTGAAGATGTCCCGCTTCTTTCGCCTGATACAAGTTTCCAGCATCTGCAGTGATGAAGAGGTCAGCCTCTGTGCTCTCCCCTTCTGTGTTCAAACGCTCGAGAAGTTCGTCGCTCTTCCCTTCCACTACGTTGACCTTGATGCCTGTTTCTTCTTCAAACTGTTTATATAATTGTTGATCGACATCGTAGTGGCGACTCGAGTAAACATTGACGACGTTCGAATCGTCTGAGCCTTCATTTGAAGTTGTCTCATCTGTGCTTGCACAAGCGGCAAGGAGCGATGTCGTTAACGCTGCTGAAATTCCTAAAGCTGCATATTTTTTGTTCATCTGTCATTCCCCCACGTTCGGTTATTTCTCTCTGGTAATGATAATTACTCTCAGTACCTATCATCACTGATAATCATTCTCACGTCAAGACTTTTCTGCAATCGCTATCATATTACATGTGCAATTCGTGACAGTTTTGAGGACATCATTTCTTGACTTCAAAAGAATGGGGACGATATAGTAAAATCAAACAAACCGTCTGGTCGGTACAGAAAGAGGTGAAGATATGTCAAACCGATCGAACGTT
Source organism: Exiguobacterium sp. BG5(2022) (assembly GCF_031844365.1). GTDB lineage: Bacteria > Bacillota > Bacilli > Exiguobacteriales > Exiguobacteriaceae > Exiguobacterium > Exiguobacterium profundum. Next base: position 208,384 of record NZ_JAUZVB010000002.1, on the reverse strand, counting down.
ACAAAGCAAAAGCTGTTGGATGCGGCAACCGACATCATCATGAACCACGGCGTGCATCAACTTACCTTAGATGAAGTCGCCAAGACTGCGGGTGTATCTAAAGGGGGACTTCTTTATCATTATCCTTCAAAAGAAGCGTTGATGACGGCGATGGTCGAACGATTACAACAAGAACAAAACGAGCTATATGCTTCATTGCAAGATGAAGGCCATGGACCTATCGAGGCATTCGTTCGTCTATTTGATGAAACGAAGTTGCATCCTGAGCGTGCTGCCATCCAAATCGACGTCGAGAAAATGATTGCATTTCTCACGTTGTTCGAAGTCGACCAAGAGTACGCCAATCGTTGGAAACATGATTTGGATACGTTCTTCGCACAGTTCCAACAAACGGCTGATCCGGTGGAAACGATGATCATTCGTTATGCACTCGAAGGTATGATGATGTCCGAACACTTCGGTGTCGGCGTTCCCCCTGCCGAACTCAAACAAGCGATTATCGCACGCTTGATTGAACGAGCCCACGACATCGATCGTGAGTCATAAAACAACATAACAATAGAGGAGATTAAAAACCCATGCAGAAAATCACGTCCTTCTCCGTCAACAACAAGTTTGCGGTTTGGTTGATGACGATCATCTTGACGGCCGCCGGTCTTTTCGCCGGTCTGACGATGAAGCTCGAGACGTTACCGGACATTACGACTCCGACCGTCTCGGTCACAACCATTTATCCAGGTGCATCCCCTGAACAAGTGCTCGAAGAAGTCAGCACCGTGTTAGAAGATCGTCTTCAGAATTTAAATGGTGTGGAACAAGTTCGCTCTTCGTCATTCCAAAACGCTTCGAACATCCAAATCGATTATGATTTCAGTACCGATATGGATGAAGCGGAGCAACAAGTCAAAGATGCGTTAAGCAACGTCGAATTGCCGGAGTCGGCACAAGACCCTCAAGTGTCGCGTCTCAGTTTCGACGCTTTCCCGGTAATCGGGGCTGCCATCTCGGATGAAAGCCTGGATTTGGCCGAATTGACAAAACTCGTCGAAGAAGAAGTACAGCCTGCTCTTGAAGGAGTGGAAGGTGCGCAAACCGTCCAAATTGCCGGGCAAGAGATTCGCCGCGTCGAGCTTCAATTCGACCAAGATGCGCTCGCAGAATACAATTTGACAGAAGACACGGTCAAACAATTGATTCAAGCAAATGACGCTCGGATCGCGCTCGGGTTATATGAATTAGGGGATACGGAGCAAGCGGTCGTCATCGACGGCAAGTCGGAGACACTCGAAGCGTTCCGCGATCTTCAAATCCCTTACTCACCAGCACAATCAACGCCGACGACACCGTCTGCCCCGACTGAATTGCCACCTGGTCAAACGCCAGACGTGCCAACAGAGGTCCCGACGGAAACACCATCGGCATTACCACCGAACGTTCCGACGACGGTTCCGACTGTCGCGTTGAGTGAACTTGCGACAATCGAGGACAAAGGAATCGAAGAATCGATTTCTCGCTCGAACGGTGAACGTTCAATCGGCGTACAAGTGACGAAGACACAAGATGCGAACACGGTCGATGTCGTCAACGCCGTCAAAGAAGTATTGAATGACTTCGAAGCTGAAAACGATACGGCGAATGTATCAATCACACTCGACCAAGGACAACCGATTGAAGAGTCGGTCGAAACCATGTTGTCTAAAGCATTACTTGGTGGGTTGTTCGCTATCCTCATCATCTTAGTGTTCTTACGTAACTTCCGATCGACGATCATCGCCGTCATCTCGATCCCGTTGTCGCTTCTCATGGCACTCATCGTCTTGAAGCAGTTGGATATCACGTTGAACATCATGACGCTCGGTGCGATGACCGTTGCGATTGGGCGCGTCGTCGATGACTCCATCGTCGTCATCGAGAACATTTACCGTCGACTCACGCGTTCGAACGAACCACTTCGCGGTAAAGAGTTGATTATCGCGGCAACAAAAGAAGTATTCATCCCGATCGCCTCGTCGACCATCGTCACGATTGCAGTATTCTTGCCGCTTGGATTTGTCACTGGTTTTGTCGGTGAACTGTTCTTGCCGTTCGCATTGACGGTCGTCTTCGCATTACTCGCTTCGTTACTCGTGGCAATCACGGTCGTACCAATGATGGCCGACTCGTTCTTTAAAAACCGCGACAAGTTGAAGCCAGAAGAAGGTCCAGGCAAGCTCGCGGAATGGTATCGTGGCGTCTTGAACTGGTCACTGAACCATAAACTCGTCGTGTTCGGTCTCGCGACTGCCCTATTGATTGGTAGCTTCGCCCTTGTCCCAGCGATTGGGGTCAACTTCTTGAATCAGGATTCGGAGAAGACGTTGTTCGTCACGTTCGACCCAGAACCTGGTCAAACACTTGAAGATTCGATTGCCGCAGCAGAAGTGGCAGAAGAATACTTCATGGAAGAACAACCGAACGCAACCGATGTTCAGTTCACGGTCGGTGGTGAGAACCCGCTGAACCCCGGAAACAACAAACAAGGAATCTTCATCGTTCAATATGATCCAGATACGGAAGACTTCGCGGATGTGAAGTTAGCTGATATCGAGAAGTTGAACGAACTCGCTTCGAACGGGGAATGGAAAGAACAAGACTTCTCAGGTGGCGGCGCAACGAGCGGTGTCACATACAACGTCTATGCCAACTCACTTGAAGATTTAGAAGCCATCGTGCCGACTTTCATCGAAACGATTGAAGAGGAAACGGATTATGTCCGTCAAGCGACATCTGACTTACGTGAGTCCTATGTACAATACACGTTCAACGTCGACCAACAGGCCGCTGCAGAAGCCGGTGTGTCGGCAGGTCAAATCGCGCAAGTCATCAGTCAGTTCCAGGCACCAGAAAGTCCACTTGCGAGTGTCACAGTGGATGACAAACAGTTAGACGTCGTCATCCCGAACGAGCAAGTGACGTATGACAGTGTCGATGACCTGCAAGCACAAGAAATCACGACACCGTTCGGTCCACGCCCGATTTCAGACTTCATTGAGATCGAAGAAGGCACAACACCGGACACACTCGTCGAGCGCGACGGAAAACTGCTCGCACAAGTAAGCGTTGAACTCAGCACAGATAAAGCGACAGAAGCGTCTGCTGCGATTGAAGAACGCGTTTCAGAGATTGAGCTTCCGTCTGGCGTATCGTATGATGTCGGCGGTGTAACGGAACAGATTCAAGAATCGTTCACACAGCTCGGTCTTGCGATGCTCGCCGCGATTGCCATCGTATACTTGGTTCTCGTCATCACATTCGGTGGGGCACTCACGCCATTCGTCGTGTTGTTCTCACTTCCGTATGCGATTATCGGGGGACTCGTCGCCCTTCTCATCACGGGTGAAACGATTTCGGTTTCTGCCTTGATCGGGGCACTCATGTTGATCGGGATTGTCGTCACGAACGCCATCGTTTTGATTGACCGCGTCATTCATAAAGAAGAAGCTGGTTTATCAACACGTGAAGCGTTACTTGAGGCAGCGGGCACACGCCTTCGCCCAATCTTGATGACCGCACTCGCGACAATCGGTGCACTCGCACCACTCGCACTCGGTCTCGAGGGTGGCGCACTCATCTCGAAAGGTCTCGGGGTCACCGTGATTGGCGGACTCACAAGTTCGACACTTCTCACGTTGCTCATCGTACCAATCGTCTATGAGTTCTTCGCACGATTCCGTAAGAAAAAACAAGCGTAATCAAAAGAGAGTCGACTCATTCGAGTCGGCTCCCTTTTTTGCGTTCAATAACACTGCATAATGATTTCGGTTTCTCCAAACCGTTTGGCACGGAGAGCATCTTCCGGAATGAGAAAATAGAGAATACCCGCATCCCCGAACATGACGTCTAACTCTTCAGACGTGTCCATTTGAAACAATAGGAAAGGATGATCGAATCGTTCCCCATATGTTTCTTGTATCTCTTCAAAAACATCACCTTGTACTTCACTCGGATGTCCACCGATTGCATGAAGTTCTTCTTGTTCGAATCGTTCGAGTAACCGATCGTACATCTCTTCGTCGAGCAGCTCATATAAACTGTATTCATTCTCTGCATAGCTTTCTTTAAAGGAAACGGCACGTTCATTTAATGCTTCTCCAACTCGCACTCGCTCAAGTTTCGATTCTTCAGTAAACAGAACACGCCAAAGATGACGTTCATCCACATCTCCCCAAGGTTGTTCTTCTAAATCATAGAAGAAAGACAACAAACCTTCTTTCGGGAGTGCATCTACGGATTCAAACTCAGCCAAATCACTTAAACGAAACTGAGCTAAAAACGTCATATTCTCTCCAGGATGCAAGTCTGCGTGTGGTAAGTCAGGATACCCGCCAAACTTAGAATGGCCAACCGCTACTTCTTCCCTTGTTGTCCGTGGCAAAATTGTCAAATTGACCCGCTTTGTGAACGCATGTAAAATGTCTTCCCTGTTTTGTAATCTATGCTCTTGAATAAATTGCTCAATCGTTTTTAGTTCCATCTCGACACCCCGCTTGTTTATGATAGATGTAGTATAGCATCCCGAACGTATGTACCCCTTATCTTTTTTGTCATACCCTATTCTTGACCTCTCTCGTTGAATTTGAGAAGATTCATACGTTTTGAATGACGTGAAAGGAAGTCATGTATATGAAATTATTAAAATGGATTATCGGGCTCTCACTCTTGTTTGGGTTGAGCACGCTCGGAAACTGGATCGTTGAGACGTTCTCGTGGAAAGTACCAGGCAGCGTCATCGGCATGGTGCTCTTGCTCATCCTCTTGTTGACAAAAGTCATTCGCGTGGAATGGATTGAGGACAGTGCCGGATATTTAACGAAGCACCTCGCCTTCTTCTTCATCCCGATCGCCGTCGGCCTTATGGCATACGGAACGTTGTTAAAAGCTGCCGGCATCCCGCTCCTCATCACGTTACTCGCCAGCATGGCGGTCGGGATGATTGTGACGGCGCTCGTTTCCGGGAAAGAAGGTGAGGCATCATGACATACGTTTGGATCGGATTGACGATTCTTGTGTATTCGCTCAGTCGTCAACTTTCGAAAAAGTGGGCATCTCCGTTCACCAATGTCGTCTTCTTAAGTACAGCGATTCTGATTCTCATGTTACTCGTGATAGGAAAGTCCTATGATACGTATAAACCAGCCACCGACATCATCACCATCTTACTTGGTCCGGCGACGGTCGCCCTCGGGTTACCACTCTATCGCAACTTACCCGTACTACTCGCCCGGGCAAAACGGGCCCTGAGTGCCATCGTACTCGGGTCACTCTCTACGATTTTTGTGGCTGTACTTTTCGGCAAACTGTTTTCGTTTACCGAAAACGTATTGATTGCGCTATCGGTCAAATCAGCGACGTCTCCGATTGCCCTTGAGTTGGCTCGACAGCTAGAAGGAGATGCGACACTTGCCGCCTCGATTGCTGTTGCCTGCGGTATTTTAGGGGCGATGCTTGGACCGGTACTCTTGACCTGGATCCGTATGGACGACCCGTTCACGCGTGGACTCACACTCGGGACAATCAGTCATGGAATCGGGACCGCTCAAGCGGCAACGGAACATCCGTTGTCTGGTGCAACTGGTGGTGCTGCGATGGGATTGACGGCCATCTTCACATCGTTTATCTTGCCACTTCTTTTTCCCATCTTATTTTAAGTTTCTCCTCTCCTTGTTCATTCACAATAGGTAATAAAACATATTATAATGAAAAGAGACGCTTGCCTTCTTTTGTGTGATCCGAGGAGGAAAAACAATGGGACGTGTACAAGATCAAGTCGCTTTGGTAACAGGTGGCGCGCGAGGAATGGGGGCATCCCATGTCAAGGCATTGGTCGATGAAGGCGCACTGGTCGTATTCACCGACATTTTGAGCAGCGAGGGCGAGGCATTGGAAAAAGAATTGCATGGAAAAGCGATTTTTATGAAGCATGACGTGACCAAACTAGAAGACTGGGAAGCGATTGTCAAAGCAACTGAAGAAACATTCGGACCAATCACTATTCTGGTGAACAATGCGGGAATTGCTGTAACCCCAACAATCGATGAACTCTCTGAAGCGGAATATCGGAAAGTAATCGACATTAACCAAGTTGGCGTCTTTCTTGGAATGAAAACGGTCATTCCTTCGATGCGAAAAGCCGGTCATGGTTCCATTATCAACATCTCTTCAATATCGGGAATTTTAGGGATGGGCGGAGCCGCCTACGTCGCTTCCAAATTTGCGGTTCGTGGTATGACAAAAGCCGTTGCTCTTGAAGTGGCGGCTGACGGCATCCGCGTCAACTCCATTCACCCAGGATTGATCGAGACACCAATGATCATGCAACCTGGCGTTGAAGAGGTAGTACAGCAAATGGCTGAAACGGTTCCTCTGAAACGAATCGGAAAACCTCAAGACGTATCCCACCTCGTTTTGTTTCTCGGTTCAAACGAATCGAGTTACTTCACCGGCGCCGAATTCGTCATCGATGGCGGGGTAATCATTCAGTAAATCAGAAGGCGACCATTCATTTGGTCGCCTTTTTTCAAACTATTTTGATACTTTATACGACTGCCCTCATGCTAAACTGAATATGTTGAGTAAAGACTTAGGGAGGTTTTTAGATGCAAGACAAATTAATTGAACGCTTAATGACTTACGCGAAGATCGATACACAGTCTGACTTCACGAGTACGACAACACCATCGACGGCCAAACAATGGGATTTGATTCGTCATTTGGAGAAAGAATTAAAAGAACTCGGACTGACAGACGTCGAGACGGATGAATACGGCTATCTATTCGCCACACTTCCAAGTAACGTCGATTATGACGTCCCGACAATCGGATTCCTCGCTCATGTGGATACAGCGACCGACTTCACAGGAACGAACGTGTCCCCTCAACTCGTCGAGCATTATGAAGGTGGCGACATCGTCTTGAACGAGTCATTGAATGTCGTCTTATCACCAAAAGACTTCCCAGAACTTGATGGGTATGTCGGGCATACGCTCATGACAACGGATGGTACGACACTCCTTGGTGCGGATGATAAGGCAGGGATTGCTGAAATCGTTACAGCCGTTGAATACTTATTGGCCCATCCTGAGATTCCACACGGGACGGTTCGCATCGCCTTCACACCAGATGAAGAAATCGGCCGTGGACCACATAAATTCGATGTCGCCCGATTCAATGCAGACTTCGCTTATACGATGGACGGCGGACCACTCGGAGAGTTGCAGTATGAGAGCTTCAACGCAGCCGGTGCGACCATCACCTTCCACGGAACGAACGTACACCCAGGTAGCGCGAAAAATAAGATGGTGAACTCGATGAAGCTCGCGATGGCGTTCCAAAATCGGTTACCTGCTGATGAGGCACCAGAACGGACGAGCAATTATGAAGGATTCTTCCATTTAAACGGCTTCACTGGGGACGTCGAGAAGACGACGCTTCAATACATCATCCGCGATCACGACAAACAGAAGTTTGAAGCGCGTAAAGCGTTGATGGAGAAGCTTGTCCTCGAATGGAAACAAAAATACGGGGAAGCACGGATTGAACTCCAAATGGAAGACCAGTATTACAACATGGCCGAGAAAATCGAACCAGTCAAACACATCGTCGATACCGTCGCTGATGTCATGCGCGGCCTTGGCATCGAACCGAAAATCGAACCGATTCGTGGTGGCACAGACGGATCGCAACTTTCTTACATGGGTCTTCCAACACCGAACATCTTCACGGGTGGCGAAAACTATCACGGGAAGTTCGAATACATCTCTGTGAACAATATGGAAAAAGCAACAACGGTCATCATTGAAACACTTCGCACATTCGCGAAGCGCGCACAAGCATAACACATGCGCCTCCAATCGTTCTCTTTTACACTAGAGACATTGGAGGCGATTTTTGATGAAACATACATTTAGCATGAACCTCGGTTGGGATGGCGGACGAAATGACGTCGGCACCCTCGAGGCCGAGCGATTAAAGACACAGATTTCGATTCCGCCAGAGATGGACGGTCCTGGAGTCGGCACGAATCCGGATGAGATGTTACTCGGGGCAGCGGCAACGTGTTATATCATCACACTCGCAGCCGTACTCGGGCGAAGTGATTTGACTCACCGTGGCATCACGATTGATGCGGAAGGCATCGTCGATGTGACAAACGGCATCTTCACTTACGAGACGATTCGCTATGCGACAACGATTCAAGTCCCGTCAGAGATGACGGATCGAGAGATCACACTTGTTGAACGCATCGCCAAAAAAGCGAAAGATCAATGTATGATTTCACGCGCGCTCTCAGGCAATGTGGCGTTTGAATTAAATACGACCGTTGTTCGAGTCGATTGAAGCCATCGTAATGATGGCTTTTTCCAATATGACGACCACACTACTCTATTAGTTTTTTTGCGACACTGCGCGATTTTCAAAAACGTGATACAATACACGTCGTAAACTAATCAGAAAAACGAGGGATACCATACATGATTACAGTAAATAACGTCAGCCTACAATTTGGCGGTCGCAAGTTGTTCGAAGAGGTGAACATCAAGTTCACGCCAGGCAACTGTTACGGATTGATCGGTGCGAACGGTGCCGGTAAATCGACATTCTTAAAGATTTTATCAGGTGAGCAAGATACGACGACAGGTGATGTCAGCATCACACCAGGCGAACGTCTCGCTGTCCTCAAGCAGGACCACTACGCGTATGAAGACAGTGCAGTTCTCGAGACCGTCATCATGGGTCACGAGCGTCTCTACAAAGTAATGAAGGAAAAAGACGCCATCTATATGAAAGAAGACTTCTCAGATGAAGACGGAATGCGCGCAGCTGAACTCGAAGGAGAATTCGCTGAGTTGAACGGTTGGGAAGCCGAGTCAGAAGCCTCGATGGTCCTTCAAGGTCTCGGGATCTCAGAAGCGCTTCACCAGAAACAAATGAGTGAACTCACAGGTGGGGAGAAAGTCAAAGTCCTTCTTGCCCAAGCGCTCTTCGGTAAGCCAGACATCTTGCTTTTGGACGAGCCGACCAACGGACTTGACCTAAAGGCGATTCAATGGTTAGAAGAATTCTTGATCAACTTTGAAAACACAGTCATCGTCGTTTCCCACGACCGTCACTTCTTGAACAAAGTCTGTACGCACATGGCCGACCTCGACTTTGGAAAAATCCAATTGTATGTCGGGAACTACGACTTCTGGTATGAGTCTAGCCAACTTGCTACACGTATGGCGGCAGACCAGAACAAGAAAAAAGAAGAGAAAATCAAAGAACTTCAAAACTTCATCGCACGTTTCAGCTCGAACGCATCGAAAGCGCGTCAAGCGACGTCACGTAAGAAGTTGCTCGATAAGATCACACTTGATGACATCCGTCCGTCGTCACGTCGTTATCCGTTCGTTGGATTTACGATGGAGCGCGAAATCGGAAACGATGTTCTCTATGTCGACAACGTTTCGAAGACGATTGACGGCGTGAAAGTGCTCGATAACGTCACGTTCTCACTCAACAAGACGGACAAAGTCGCGTTTGTCGGTCGTTCGGACGTTGCCATCACGACACTCTTCAAAATCCTCATGGGTGAGATGGAGCCAGACACAGGATCAGTCAAATGGGGCGTCACGACGACTCAGTCATACTTCCCGAAAGACAACTCAGAATACTTCGAGGGCTCAGAAAAGAGCATCCTTGACTGGTTGCGCCAGTTCTCGCCTGCCGATGAGTCAGACACGTTCCTTCGTGGATTCCTCGGCCGCATGCTCTTCTCAGGTGAAGAAGTCATGAAGAAGGCGTCTGTACTCTCAGGGGGAGAAAAAGTACGTTGCATGCTCTCGAAGATGATGCTTTCAAATTCGAACGTGCTCGTCCTCGACGATCCGACGAACCACTTGGACCTCGAATCGATCACAGCACTTAACAACGGTCTCGAGTCGTTCAAAGGCGTACTCCTCTTCAGCTCACATGACCATCAGCTCATCTCGACGATTGCGACACGCATCATTGAAGTGACACCGAATGGCATCGTGGATAAAGAAGCAACATACGATGAGTACTTGGAGAACGAGGCGCTTCAACAACAAGTTGAATCCCTTTACCAAAATGCATAATAAAAAATCGGCTCAAACGCGAGCCGATTTTTTATTTAACGTTTACCGTTTCCATCACGTGCTCATGAATGTCATGACCTTTCGTGACATGGACTTGAACGTTGTATGCGTCTGATTCAGCAAAAGTGTGTGCACCTTTATACATCCCAGCATCTGCTTCCTCCAACTTCACCCATTCATGCTTCTCTGCCCCATCTTGGAAGATTTCGAGCTGTACGTCCGCTCCAGCGAGCATCTCGTCTTCAATCATGACGTGTACCATGAATGGTTGTTCTTCCCCTGCTGTCGCCTCTTTCGGGTCAAGCGTGATATCCGCTCCAGCGTGGTGATGATGCTCACTCTCTTCTTCTGCTTCAGCAGCCGTTTCTGGATGTCCAACCGTCACGTTTGTCGTCGGCATGGTGTGCATCGAACGCGCTGTCACGTGAACCTGAACCGTATAGACCGCTTCTTCCGCGAACGTCGTCTCCGCTTCATAGATACCGTCTTTCGTGAGTGACGCCTTGATCATCTCACTTTCTTCCTTCGCACCATTCTTCCATACCTCGAACTTGATTTCATCCGCATCGTCTACAGGTTGACCATCTTGCGTGACTGTTACTGATAAAGGTACCGCCTCTCCCTTTTCAGCCGTTGCCTCTACCGTCAACTCTGCCTCGACCGGTTCCATTGACTGTGGAACAGCCGCGCTCTCCGCTTCTTTCTCCGTACCACACGCACCGAGTACGAATAACCCGATGAGTCCAAACACGACCCCAAACCGTGTCATCATCTTTTTCATCATAAGTCCTCCTTATAAATCGCTTACATCTTTCACACATTGTTCATGATACCATCTCTTTCCAAAAAGAGTGTGAGCATTCTGTGATATATCCCACGATACATTCTCACAAATTTCACACATATAGTTGAATCAAAATTTATTAAGTACATTTCCGAATTTTAGTCCATCATTTCTAAAAAGGGGTATATAAAATATATCAAGGTCAATCATTTGGAAAGTCTTAACATCAAGAGAGTTACATCATGAATGGAGGCGAATTCAGATGAAACGTAAGGTCATTCGTGGGGCGATGGCACTGTTCATCTTATTGGCGATGGTGATCACACAATCGATTTCCGTCAGTGCCGCCGCTTCAAAATTTGTCACGAGCGTGAACACGACGAGCAAGGTCGTCGCATTGACGTTCGATGACGGGGCAGACGGGGCGAACACGAACAAGATTTTAGACATTTTAGCAAAAAACAATGTCAAAGCCACTTTCTTTTTAACGGGGTCGGGCGCAAATAACCATCCACAGTACATTAAAAATATCGCCGCAAAAGGACATCAACTCGGAAATCACTCGTATACACACCCTGACTTCACCAAACTGACTGCCACGCAGATGAAATCCGAACTCGACCGCACGGAAGCTTTGATTAAATCGTTGACCGGAAAAACGACAAAACCGATTTTCAGAGCCCCGTTTGGTGCAGTGAATAGTACCGTATTGAGCGGTGTCGGGGCTGCAGGATACGGATACACGATTCAATGGAACATTGATACGATTGACTGGAAAGGGTTGACCGCGAGCCAAATCAACACGAAAGTTCAGACTAACATCAAACCGGGTTCAATCGTCTTGATGCATACCGGAGCCGGGGCCCCGGGTACACCGCTCGCACTCCCAACGATGATTTCACAACTCAAAGCAAAAGGGTACAAATTTGTCACGGTCTCGCAATTACTGGCCTATCAAAACACATCGACGAACAAAACGTATACCGTGAAGTCAGGTGATACGTTGTACAGTATCGCACGGACATACGGTGTCACCGTGTCGGCGCTTGCGGCTGCCAACAACATCACGAACTACAGCTTAATCTATGTCGGACAAGTGCTCATCATCCCAGGTACGACCGTCACACCACCCCCTTCGACGACTGTGAAATACACTGTGAAATCGGGCGACACACTCTACAAGATTGCGACGATGTACAACACGACCGTCGCAAAAATCGCAGCCGCCAATAACATCACAAACGTCAACTCCATTTACGTCGGACAAGTACTCATCATTCCAACCACGACCGTCACACCTCCTACGACGACCGTGAAATATACGGTGAAATCGGGCGACACACTCTACAAGATTGCAACGATGTACAACACGACTGTCGCGAAGATCGCAGCGGCCAATAACATCACAAACGTCAACTCCATCTACGTCGGACAAGTGTTGACCATTCCAAAATGAGTGCACTGTGAATCTTTTCCTATTTCTGTGACGTATCGTATACAAACAGGAAAAGAGGAAACGCTATGACTCGAACCGTAATCCGTGTCAGTACTACCGCATTCATCGGACTTTTGGTTTCAATTGCCACATTCTCGATTTTGATTTGGCTCGGTTATGAACAAGCACTCACATCCGGTGAGCCGATCCAATTCTTAACACGTGAGATTTATCAATTCGAGAACGGAATCGGGGTCGCCAACCAGAATCAAATGGCCATCCTCGGTGCCGGATTTATGGGCATTGCCGTTCTCATTGGAGAGATCGGGATACGTCTTAAACGAAAGTAACCGCTGCATACGCAACGGTTACTTTTTTAATGCTGATGTTCACCACCATGGTCGTGTGAGTGAACGATTGGTTGCTGCAATTGGTCGATTTGGTCTTGCGGTACATCACCGACAATCATCCATGCGGACGGCGTATAGACCTTCTGCCCTTCATGGACCATGCCGTTCACTTGGTAGATTCCCTGATCGAGTTTCACGCTCGTCACGAGATAGCCATCCTTTTCTGTCACTTCATACGTCCGGGTCTCTTCCGAATCGTAAGGCGTGACTTGAATATGGCTTTCCGTCACACGTTCATCATTCGATACTTTCATCGCAAGCGTCGTCGAGCCAACTTCTATACGTTCAGGTACGATCAGTTGAATCCCAATCGGATCAATGGTGCGTTCTACTGGTTGAAGTTGACACGCGCTTAACCAAATTGTCGCTAGGATGACAGGAATGACTGCTTTAAATCGTTTCATGCTGCCACCTCCGCTTTCAACTTCCGGCGACCAATCAACCAATCAAATAGGAGAACGACAAGAATACTGATTCCTGCGAGCGGTAATGTCACACCTAGAAGTAAAATCAAGATACCGACGATTCGTTTAATGCGTTCGTCCTCAAACCGCTTCATCTGTTCAATGGATCCGACTTTTCGTTTGCGCCACATCATGAACGAGCTGATGACCACGAAAATGAGACCTAGACAAAGCGCGACACCGACCAATTGATTGAGTAAACCGAACAGGCGACCTTCATGGAACGCGATTCCAACCGTAATCAGTTTTCCGAGAATCCCGTAATCTGCGTATGTCACAGAGCTGAGTGTTTCACCACTATATTGATCTAAGTTCACCGTCGATTCTTTAAATGGATGACCTGCTGCCGATGTGACAGTATAGACGCCTGTTTCGCCTTCCGGAAGCGAGATTGTGTACGGTCGATCAATCGTGGACTTGTTCACCACCTGATTTAAATCAATCGGCAACATCGTACTTGGAGAAGACGTTGGAACGAGATCTGCTTGGGTCGCCCAAGGTACGTCTTCCGCCACCTCTTTTGTCGTCACGGTCGATTCTGGCTTGGCGCCAAACGCATAGGCATACATCGGTGCTCCCGTGTTTGTCGACGAGGAAACCCACTGCAACATCGCACCCGAAACGGATGACCAAGCCAACCCTGAACTGATAATGAGCACGAGGCCTAGCGATGACCACAAAGCGACGCTACCGTGCATCTGCTTCCACCACTGTCGTCCTTTCCCAAGCTTCGGCATAAGCATCCGAAGCGGATTCTTACCACGCGGCCAAAACAAGAATGTCCCCGTAATAAGAAGAATGATTGCCCAGGACGCCGCGAGTTCGACGACCCAGTTCCCGATTTGACCACCTAATAGTGTGCCATGAATCACAACTAATAAATCCATGCTACCTTCAGCAGACCGCGTTCCTAAAACTTCTGTAGTTTCCGGATGAATATATGTATACATCATCTCGTCTTTGTTCATCCAACCGATTCGAGTCGATTCGCCTTCATCCGGCAAACGAATCGATGTGATCATCGCATCCGGATATTCCGTCATGAATGATTCCTTTTGGACTTCAATCGGCTGTTCTTCCGTGAAAGTTGCCGTCATCATGTCTTTGTATTGCATCTTCGTTATTTGCGGTTCAAATAAATAAATGCTTCCTGTCACAGCCAGGATAATAAAAATTGGTGCAAATATGAGACCTGCATAAAAGTGCCAACGCCATACCGCTTGATACCAAGCGTTGCGTTTATTCAATCGTTCCCCTTGCATGATGCTTCCCCCTTTATCATTGTGTCCAACTTGTGAACAGATTGAGTATACAAGGAATGGAAACGGTTTATTCTTACTATTTGTGACAACTATTCGTCGAATTGGAGAAGTGAAAATGAACTTTGGTTCATCTTTTTTTCACATATTCATCAATCTATCTCACATACTTTCACATAAAGAAAGAGACACCAACAAGTTGGCGTCTCCAAAATATGATCAATTTGTGAACTGCTCTGCTTCTGTCGACCCAGCCAGTGCAGTCGTTGATGATTGTCCACCTGAGATGACGAGCGAGACTTCATCGAAGTAACCCGTTCCGACTTCACGTTGGTGACGTGTCACAGAAATTGTTGTATCATTTTGTATTTTTTTAGGGAGAAACAAGCTCTATGATGCGATGAATTACGTACCAAGACATTCATCGACCATCGCGACCGCGACATGCGCATCGTCAACGCCATGGACGAGAACCCTTCCGTCTTTGAACAAGAGCATCCGGTGATTCCGCCATCGCCATTCCAACGTGAACGGTGTCTGCTTCACGGCGATGTCCGCCCGTTCGAGTTGATGCGCGATTGGTTCCAGACCCTCGATGGACCGACGGACTTGGACGACATCGCGCCCACATAGGATCGCTGTCTGTTGTCGATTCGAAACGAGACTCGGATAGTCATGGGTTTGACAAGACGGGCAAGACACGTCGACGAGCCGTGCGACATCGAGTCGCTGCGACTGGTTTTCCCACATGTCTTCAATCAAGAGCCGACGTTCCATCTTTTCAGGACGCCCCGTCAAATATTTCAATGCCTCGACGGCTTGACGGCTCGCCACATGTTGCACGATTGGAGCCACCACCCCCGCTGTCGCGCAAGTCTGACCGGCTAGCGGCAAATGACGCATGAGACAACGAAGACACGGCGCTTCTTCCGGCATCACCGTGTAGTTCATGCCGTATGCCCCGACACAAGAGGCAAACAAGAACGGAATGCCGCGCTCGAGTGCGAAATCGTTCAATAGAAGACGTGTCTCGACGTTATCGGTCGCGTCCAAGACGAGATCAACGGGCGGCAAAGGCCGAAGCCAATCCCACGATACGTCGGCGATTTGCGCGTCCAACTCAACGTCTGAGTTGATGGTCCGCAGGCGTTCGAGCGCCGCGACCGCTTTCGGCGTCTCGGCACGTGCGTCCTGTTCCGTATAGAGCGTCTGTCGTTGTAAGTTCGTCACCTCTACATAGTCGCGGTCGACGAGGATAAGTGAGACGCCGGCCCGAACAAGTTGATCGCTCACGGCCGCTCCGAGCGCACCGAGACCGACGACGAGCACTCGTTTCACCATCAGACGTTCTTGCCCGTCCCCACCGATACCGTGGAACCGGGCCTGCCGCGCGTAACGTTCCGGAACATGTGTCATCGGACGTAGTCCCCTGACTTCCCGCCTTGTTTCTCAAGCAAGTATGTCGGCCCGATGACGATGCCTTTATCGACCGCTTTCGTCATATCGTATACGGTCAACGCTGCGACCGATGCGGCCGTCAACGCTTCCATCTCAACACCGGTATCACCTTTCGTCTTCACGAACGACTCGATGATGAGCTGTGTCTCGTCCCATTCGAATGTTAAATCGACTTTTTTCAAGGCGAGCGGGTGACACATCGGGATGATGCGGCTCGTCTCTTTGGCGGCCATAATCCCGGCCACTTGGGCGACAGCAAGCACGTCGCCTTTCGTAAGGTCACCATCCGTGATGAGCTGTTTCAGTTCACTGCTCAATTCAACTGATGTGCGGGCCCGAGCTGTCCGTGTCGTTTCCGGTTTATCCGAGACATCGACCATCCGCGCCCGCCCTTGGTCGTTCATGTGTGTCAGTTCCATCGTTTATCCTCCGCTCACCATTGGAATGACGGCGACCGTGTCTCCGTCTGCAACCGTATATTCGTCCGTCTCATAGCGCTCATTGACCGCGAACATGAGACGTTCCGCTCCCGACACGCCCCGCTCGGCCAAATCCGCTCGCAAGGCGGCGATTGTTTGTGGAGCCGAAACGGTATAGGACCGGACCGCCAACTCTTCTGCCACGTGGGCAAAACATAATACCTCAATCATGTGTACGTCACTCCTTCCGGGCGTCCTGGGTGTTGTTCTTTTTGATCACCCATCCATTTCGTGCCGTCGGTCCAATGCTCCCGTTTCCAAATTGGGACAATTTCTTTAATCCGTTCGATGGCGTAACGATTCGCCTCGTATGCGTCGGCGCGATGGGAAGAACTCGTCGCGATGACGACCGCTTCTTCCATGATATCGAGTCGTCCAATCCGGTGATGGATCGCCGTCAACGCACCAGGCCAACGTTCCGCCACTTCTTTCGCGATTTGTTCGAGCATCTTCTCGGCCATCGGTACGTATGATTCATACTCCAAGAGCTCAGTCTGTTTGGAACCCGTCATTTCTCGCACCGTCCCGATAAACAGCACGACCGCCCCGACGTTTCGATGCCGGACCGTTTCGTAAAGCGCCATCGGTTCGAGCGGATGTTCATTCACTTGATACCATTTCATTCTCCATCCACCTTTCCACTAAACGCATCAACCGGTCCTTGTCTGCCACGGAATCTCCGCGCGCGATCACGTTCGTCACATCGACCGGTTGTTCATGCCCGTCTCGCACGAGCACCACTTTCGGATAATCTTTCCGTTTGTATCCCTCGATGATCACGATGTCGACGTGCGCCTCGTACCAGTTGAGGAGCAACTCAAACGTGTCGACCGCTTGCCACTCGATTAACGTCCCGTCTTCACCGATCACACTCGATAGCACGGCACCAGCCAACGCGTGACGATGCGAGTCCGTCATCGGCAAGTCGAACGTCCCTCCGTGACCGTGGTGTTTGATGACACCGACACGGAGCCCCGTCGCCGACAAGCGTGCTGTCAGCTCAGAAACGAACGATGTTTTACCGCTATTTTGATAGCCGACCACTTGTAAAATCAAAGCTGATCGATGATTCGACATCGCACCAAGTCCCCTTTTTGAAACCCTCTCGTTCCGCCTGGCAGATGAATCAACGCGTTACACGTCGCGAGTGAGGAGACGATGCCCGACTTGTCTTTCCCGCTCGGATGAACCACCGTCTGCCCGGTCGCATCAATCGTCACATGTCCACGCACGAACCGGTCGAACGGATTCGTTTTCGGGAAATCGACACCAAGTTCCGCCTGGATGACAGGTCGCTCCGCTTGCCCGAATAACGTCTTCATATACGTGCCTACAAACAGTTCCGTTCCGACAAAACACGCCGACGGATTCCCGGATAATCCAAACAACAACCGATGTTCGACGTGCGCGACCGTCGTGACGGACCCTGGCCGCATCCCAACTTTATTAAACAGCACCGTCGCCCCGAGCGCCTCATATACATCCGGTAAATAATCAAAATCTCCGACCGATACCCCGCCTGTCGTGACGACGGCATCACTCGTCCGAAGTGCCTCGTCAATCGCCCGCTTTGTCGAAGCGAACGTATCCGGCAAGATACCGCCATATGTCGCCGCGCCACCGAGTGCCTCGATTTGAGCGAGAATCATATATGCATTCGAATTATAGATTTGCCCATCGGTTTTTTTCTGTCCCGGTTCAACGAGCTCATCACCGGTCGCAAACACGGTGATGTGCGGTTTTACGTATACGTCGACCTGCTCATACCCGAACGTAGCGAGCAAGGCGATGACGCCCGGATTAATGCGGGTGCCTCGGTCAACGATATTCGTCCCCGCCGTCATATCTTCCCCACGATAGGAAATATTGGCATCGCGGGCCGGTCGCTTGAACGTCACGACTCGTTCATCCGCTTGTGCGAGCTCGAGCATGACGACCGCATCGACTCCGTCTGGAATTTTTGCCCCGGTCATGATGCGAATCGCCTCGCCGGCGCGGAGCGGTTCTCCGACGTGTCCGGCTCCCTGAACGTATTGAATGGGTAATGTCACCGGTTCATCGCGGCTCGCTCTCAACAAATCCGCGGACTGGACAGCAAAACCGTCATACGGAGATTTATTAAATGCTGGAACGTCATGCGTCGCAGTGAGATCCATCGCTAAAATCCGGCCGTTCGCTCGATACAACGGTACCGTTTCCGTCCGACCTTTCCCCGTCGCTTCTTGGACACGGATGACCGCCTCGTCAACGGCGAGCGGCTTACGAAATAGCGTCGACATCTTTTCCATTACTCCACTTCCTTTCCTAGCAATTCTTCATAATCACTCGGTGTGTTCACATTTTTAAACCAGTCCCGTTCAGCAAACGAGACGATTGTCGCCTCTGTCAAGTGAGGCATGACCGCCCGTTCGCCTCGACGTAAAGCGGCTTCGAACTGGGACAGTATCGAGCGGGGATACAAGGCGATGAGCGGATGGATTCGATTATCTGCGTAGGCGACAACCGGCTGCTTCCCGCGTTCCGTCGCAAGCCGTTCGTAAACAGTCGGCGGCAACAAGGGCGTATCACACGCACAGACGGCATACCAATCAGACGGGACGTGCCGCATGACGGTGATGATGCCAGCGAGCGGTCCCATGCCGCGCCATTCCATGTCATCTTCAAGTTGATATGAGGTCATCGACTGTCCGGCCGGTACGACGCTCCATTGGGACGTCGTCGTTGTAGCGAGTGTCTGTCGCGCCCGCTCTTCAAACGAGATGTCCTCATAACAGGCTTGCCATTTAGGGGATCCGAACCGGCGCGATTTTCCGCCTGCCAAGACGATGCCGATCATCGCGTCGCTTCCCAGACGATATGGGAGAGCTCAGGGAGAATCAAGCGAGTCATCGCCAAGTCGACGGCGCCTCGCGACCCTGGCATCGAAAAGATGATCGTATCCCCGATGCGTCCTGCTAAAGCTCGCGACAACATCGCCGCCGGTCCGATATCTTCCGTGAAGCTGACATAACGGAACAACTCGCCGAAGCCGACCATTTCTCGGTCAAGCAGCGGTCGAATCGTCTCAATGGTGACGTCCCGTTTCGTGATGCCCGTTCCCCCGGTCGTCAAGATGACGTCCATTTTTTCGTCGACCATTCGTCTGACGGCCGCTTCGATTTCAAATGAGTCATCTTTCGTGATCTCACGGTATGTGACCGTATGTGCTTCTTCTTTTAATAGCGTACAAATATGTTCGCCAGACACGTCCGTATCCAGTGTTCGCGTATCCGAGATCGTCAAAATCGCTGCCCGGACACGCTGTGTGTTTTGATGTACATGGTTGTGTGCTTGCATCGTCTTCATCCTCCGATATAACTCATTTCAATTCGGTTTCGCGTCCGACTCCCAGTTCGCGACCGTTCTTCCGAATAGCGGTCGTCCCGTACTTCCCATACCATTTTTAGTGTCATGGCAATCAATTCATCGCTCGCCCCACTGCGGAGCAATTCGCGGATATCGGTCCCGTCTTCTGCGAACAGGCACGTGTACCATTTGCCGTCACTCGATAGGCGACCTCGCGTACACGTTCCGCAGAACGGTTGGCTGACCGAAGAGATGAAGCCGACTTGCGCCCCATCCGTGTAACGGTAACGTTGCGCGACTTCTCCTAGTGTTTCGGGTGCAAGCGGTTCAAGTAATCCATTTCGTTGTTTCAACACCTCAAGAATCGATTCAGACGACACGACATGTTCGACGTTCCATTCATTCGCCGTGCCGACATCCATGAACTCGATGTAACGGAGTGTGATGTTCCGTTCTTTGAAATAAGCGGCCATCGAGGCGACTTCATGATCGTTCCAGCCTTTTCGGACGACCATGTTCACTTTCACTTCGAGCCCTTGCCGTTTCGCCTCATCGATTCCTCGTAATACCGTCTCGGGCGACGTGCCGCGTCCGTTCATCATCCCGAACGTCTCGGCCGATAAGGCGTCTAGACTGACGTTGACCCGGTCGAGCCCAGCTTGCTTCAACACTTTCGCCATCCGTTCTAAATAGACGCCGTTCGTCGTCAACCCGATAGTCTCGATGGTCGTGACCGCGCGAAGGCGGCGAATCAGTTCATCGAGATTCGGCCTGAGTAGAGGTTCGCCCCCGGTCAGACGCACTTTTTTCACGCCGTGTGGGGCGATGATGCGAACGAAGCGCTCGATCTCGTCAAACGATAACAACTCATCTCGTTTTAAAAATTGGTGGTGGCGGAACGCTTCTTCCGGCATGCAGTATCGGCAACGAAAGTTGCATTTATCAATGACTGAGATGCGTAAGTCTTCCAACGGTCGTCTCCGCCGATCGGTCCATGGTGTCATCTTGGTTCATCCTTTCTATCCATCAACGACAGCAGGGACCCTCACAGTCCCTGCGTCGATTTGTCAGCGAATCGGCTTCTCAGCACCGCTGCGCAAGTAATAATAAATTGTGGTGGCAATCGAGATCGCATAGAGCCCTAGCATGACGAACAACGCACCGTTGAACGAACCGACGAGCTCGAGCGACCAACCGAACATCTTCGGAATGAAGAATGCGCCGTAAGCAGCAAACGCTGCCGAGAATCCGACGACGGCCGGTGTCTTCGTCGCCACGAATACGTGGGGAATCATCGCGAACGTCGCTCCAGAGTTGAGTCCTGTTGCGATGAACAAGACGACGAAGGAGATGAAAAACATCGTCAAGTTGCTGTTCGTGATGGCCATGATGACACTGATCGTACCGAGCGCCATGATTCCGAACACGATCAATGTCACTTTGGCCGCTCCGATCTTATCACTGATCCAGCCCCCGAACGGACGCGAAGAGGCGCCAAGGAATGCACCAAGGAAGGCGAGCGCCATCAAGTCCGACTCAGGGAACTTTAACTTTAAAATCATCGGGAACGCTGCGGCATATCCAATGAAGGAACCGAACGCCGCCGTGTAGAGCAATGTTTGAATCCAAAAATGTTTGTCTTTAAACACGCTCGCCTGTTCACGAAGCGATTGACGAGCGGTCGGTAAGTTATCCATGAACAAGTATGCGCAGACCGTCAAAATGATGGTCGGCACGACCCAAAGGAGCGCGGCGTTTTGAAGCCAAATCTCTTCGCCGGTCTCGGTCACGAGGGCGTTCCCGCCGATGAACCCGAAAATACTTGTCGTGATGACGAGCGGTGTGATCAATTGGACGAGCGAGACGCCCAAGTTCCCGATGCCTCCGTTAATCCCTAGCGCCGTCCCTTTTTTCGCTTTCGGATAAAACGCGCCGATGTTGGCGTTTGATGACGAGAAGTTTCCGCCGCCTAGTCCGCAAAGTGCGGCCAAAATCATGAATACCCAATACGGCGTATTGACGTTTTGAACGGCATAGGCGATGCCTAGGAGCGGCAACAACAAAATCGATGTCGAGAAGATCGTCCAGTTCCGACCGCCGAATATACTGTTTGCGAACGTATAGAAAAAGCGCAACGTCGCCCCGACAAGTCCAGGCAGTGCGGCCAACGTGAACAACTGGCCTTGCGTAAAGCTAAACCCGATCGAATTCAATTGGACGGCTGCGACCGACCACATTTGCCAGACGATGAATGCAAGCGTCAGTGCCGGGACCGAAACGAGCAAGTTCCGATTGGCGACTTGTTTTCCCGTTCCTTCCCAAAATCCCACATCCTCTGGCTTCCACTCGGCGAGTGCGTGTGACCCTTTGTCTAATTGTTGCATGGTCTATTCCTCCTCTTAACGGTTCAATTCGTACCCTAATCCCATCCTATCGACCGTCCTCTTAAAAAAGTGTGCCTTCTTTCACACTTATTTCGCATCTTGAGTTTTTTTCTCACCCTGTCATCAATCTGTGACAAAATCGCCTATCTTTTGTTTCTGTGACATTGAACACAGAAAAACCCTCCCCGATTCCTTACGATAAGGAATAGAGGAGGGATTAATTTGTCACATCTCATTCAAATCCACTGTGCGCCCAAAGTTCGCTTGGCGCTACAACCATATTTCTTCAGTCAAGACGGGGCCCACGTGTTCCGTGTCTTCGGCGTCGCGATTGCCGAGGCTGCGTTCACCGAGACGGGGCTCGATATCACATTCCCACTTGAAAGTCCTTTAGAAGAACTAGAAGCGCTGCACACCTTGCTCGTTCGGATCGACACTCACCATGACGTGACGATCGATGACGCACAGGCAGTCATCGGTTACTTAGGGGACGGGACCACGGTCACCGTTTATCGCCATTTCAAACGATGGCTCGACTTTTTGTCCGCAGCGCGTGTCCGCTCGATGGAAGGTGTCGTCGTCGAGGTCCGCGCCAACGGGATCAAGCTAGCCGAAGGCGTGCTCCGGTCTTATGAGTTGATGGAAGATGGCGAGTTTTATGTATCGGCCTGTACAATCGAGGCCGATGGATTGGAGCATTTTGAAGGCGAGCTATCGCTTGCCGCCATAATGTAATCAATCGATGACACAGACCGAGACCGGACAGTCCTCACAATGGTTGAGCAGTTTCAACCGGTCGAGGTCATGGATAATGATTTGACGGGAAGGGAGTGAAATAATTCCTTCTTGGGCGAGCTCGTTCAACATGCGATTCACGCGTTCACGCGATGTCCCGCAATAATTGGCGAGCTCTTGGTTTTTCAGTTTCAAGTCGATGAGAATGCCGTCTTCGACTTCCACCCCATAGCTGTTCGCCATACGAATGAGCGTCGAGTAGAGCGCTCCTTTTTTCCCGTTCAACACCAAGTCTCTAAATTTCGTATGCTGTTTCCGCATATGTTCGTTGATCATGACCATGAACTCGCGGACGAATTCCGGGTTCGACGACAAAATCATCGTTTCAATACGCTCGATTTTGACCGCATAAATTTCACTATCTTCTAACGCCTTGGCGTTAAATAAATATTTTGGTTCGATTGCGAATAACGTCAACTCTCCGCAACAAGCCTCAGCGCTTAAACAACGTAACGTCAATTCTTTTCCATTTTCCGTCAATTTCGAAATTTGAATCAGTCCACTCTTTACAATATAAAATTCAGCTGCGTCTTCTTGTTCTCGGAACAGAAAACCGCCTTTTGGGACATGAATGATTCGATGTGCCAATTTTTTTGTTTCCTCGAGCACCATCGCTTTAGTTGAATGAGCCATTTCCACCGACCTTCCTTAAAACACGTTGCGCCATATGAAAGCTTGCCTTCATTCTAAACACAAACCCCCTCGAAACGCAATCAACATTTGGAAGCGTTTCAAGGGGAGGACTATTCTTTCATACGATATTCAATTTTTTTCCAATATCGATATAATAAGCCGATCAATCCGACATTGATGACGGCGATGATCATATACAGTCGCATCGAGGCGTGATCATACACCATGTAGCTCTCAATTGTATATTGCAAGAGTATCATGTTCGTCGCGAGCAATATGACCAATCCGATTAAACTCCAACCGTTACGCCCCATGATGAATCTCTCTTCCGACCGCAAAAATCTTCCCGTTCTCGATTTCAAGCAAGATTTTAGGGAGTTCCCGCTGCGGCGGACCGGCCTGTGGTTGGCCGTCGACACCGAAGTAACCACGATGGCACGGACAAAGAAGAACATCTTCTTCCTCCACATAAAACACTGGGCACTGCAGATGAGTGCATTTGTTGTTATAGGCGACGAATTCACCATTCTTTAAATGAACGAGCAACGATGGTTCCGTACCCGGATATTCAAATTCGAGTGATTTCCCGCGCTCTAGCGCCTCGACCGTCGTGATGAACTGACGGTCGGTTCTCGGCTCGCTTCGAACGAAGGCCGCGATATTGAACGGGATAGTCGCGAGACCGAGTGCGATACCTGCGCCGAACGTTGATTTGATGAACGCCCGTCGATTCAGTTTCACGTCATCGGCCCGACTCAAGTTATCGACGAGTTCGGATAAGCGTTCCCGGTCTTTTGATTCATTCGACATAAGTCATCTTCCTTTCCATCTCAATCGGAATAGACGCCAAAGAATTCAGGGACGTAATTCCATTTATCGTCTTGCGAAGGCTTTTTCCCTTCGATCATGTTCATTTGGACGCGTTGACGACGGAGTTGCATCATCTCGTCATGGTCGATGAAGCGAATCGCATCCGACGGACAAACCGACGCACACATCGGCGCGATATCATGTTTGGAGCGGTCGTAACACATGTCGCACTTATACATCTTATTCTTCTCAAAGTCGAACTTCGGAATCCCGAACGGACAAGCGAACGTACAGTTCCGGCAGCCGATACATTTTTCTTCTGAAGCCGATAACACGACGCCCTCTGGCGTGATTTGAATCGCATTCGCCGGACATACTTGAGCACAAGCCGGATTTTTACACTGCATACAGATCATCGGGAACGTCTGACGGTTCTCCGAGAAATCGATATAATCCACATAGTTGCGCTCGAGCCCCTCGTGGTCCCCGCATTCGCGGCAAGCTGCCTGACAGGCCCGACAGCCGATACAACGTTCAAACTCTAAATACATGACCTTATTCATTTCGTATGAACCTCCTCATCCATGACGTGACAGCTCGTCGCAATCGCATGGTCCGCCATGAACGGCACGCTTGATCCGAGCGGGACCGTCAACGGATTAATGTGTAACGGGGTGTTGGCCGGTAACTTTTTCATTTGTACCGCACATACCTTGAACTCCGGCATGCGTGACATCGGATCGAGACACGGGTTCGTCAATTGATTGATGGCAAGCTCCTTGCCCCAATGATAAGGGACGAAGACCGTATCTTTTCGAATCGCCTTCGTCAAACGTGCTTCGACGACAATCGACCCGCGACGTGTGCGAAGCTCGACTTTGTCGCCCGTTTGAAGGCCATAACTTGATGCTAACTCCGGATGGATCTCCACGAACGGCAGTTTTGACATCGTGCTCAAGAAGTCGACACGGCGCGTCTGATTGCCCGATAAGTAATGGAAGACGACCCGACCTGTCGTGAGCGTGACCGGATATTCTTCATTCGCATATTCACCGGCCGGCCGATATGTGACGACAGGCAAATTTGCTTTTCCATTCGCCGTTCCAAACCGTTCTTTGAACATCGTCGGTGTGCCGGGATGATCTTCGGACGGACATGGCCAAAAGACACCATACTCGTCGTCGATTCGTTCCCATGTGATCCCAGAGTAGTCAGCCGCTCCACCTTTCGTCGCGATGCGGAACTCTTCCCAGATGTCACGCGCCGTCTCATACGGGAAGTACTGTCCGCGTCCCATCCGCTCAGCGATCCGCTTCATGATTTCCCAGTCTGGAAGCGAATCCCCGAGCGGTTCGCGCACTTTCCGGATCCGAATGACTCGTCCTTCTAAGTTTGTCGTCGTCCCTTCGTCTTCGGCCCACGAACAAGCCGGTAAGACGACATCAGCGAACTCACAAGATTCCGACATGAAGAAGTCACTAACGACGAAGAAATCGAGTTTGTTGAAACTGTCCCACACGTACGGAAGGTTCGGTGCCGAAACGGCTGGGTTCGAACACATGAGGTGCATCGCCCGAATCGTTCCCGCTTGAATCTCATCGAACATTTCGAACGCGGACACACCTGGTTTTGGCATCTCGGAAGGATCGATGCCCCAAACCCCGCTCACATATTCAATGGCTTTCGGATCAGTTAATTTTCGGTAGCCTGGTAACAGGTCTGCTTTTTGTCCATGTTCTCGTCCACCCTGCCCGTTCCCTTGCCCCGTCATCGTGGCGACGCCCGAAGCAAACTTCCCAATCATGCCTCGTAAGAGCGCCATCGACGTATAGAGCGAGACATTGTCGACGCCTTTTGACTGTTGTTCGACGCCGCGAGCGAACAACATGACCGAACGTGGGCTCTTCCCATAAATATGACCGGCCTTCTCGAGTTTTTCGATGGCGACACCGGTCACCTCACTCGTCCGTTCGAGCGTCCAGTCTCGGACCGACGCTTTCAACTCTTCATAGTTATCGCAACGCTCATCCACGTACGCTTGATCAACATAATCGTGTTCGACTAAAAAGTTGAGCAGTCCCATCGCAAGCGCCGCATCCGTCCCTGGCTTCAAATCGAGATGGACATCGGCGACGCGCGCCATCGGAATTTCACGCGGGTCGGCGACGATGATTTTCGCGCCTTTGTCTTTCGCCTTCCAAATATGTTGCGTCGTCGTCGGATGACATTCGGCGATATTCGAACCGGCGACAAAGAATGTGTCGACGTGCTCGAACTCCGTCCACGGAAGCGTCGCTCCGCGGTCAATCCCAAGTGTCTTTAAGAAACCGCCGGCAGCTGACGACATGCAGAAGCGACCGTTGTAATCGATGAACCGTGTGCCGAGTGCGACCCGCGCATACTTCCCGACGAGGTAACATTTTTCATTCGTCATCGAGACGCCGCCGAAGACGGACACCGCATCTTTCCCATGCTCTCGTTGAATGCGTTTAAAGTTTGCTTCGATCACGTCGAGTGCTTCTTCCCATGTCGCTTTCTCAAACTTGCCGTTCCGTTTGATGAGCGGAGTCATGATGCGGTCCGGATGTTCGATCGTTTGATAGGCCGTGACGCCTTTCGGACAAAGTTTTCCTTTGTTGACCGGGAAATCGTAGCGTGGTTCAACGCCTTTGACGGCCCCGGTTTTCTCATCGACCCGGATATGCATGCCGCACTGCATGCCACAGTAACAGCAATGGGTTGTAATCAATTTTTCGCCTGGTTTGATTAAGTTCTGTACTTCTGGCGACGTTAAAAAGTCACTCATCGTCTTCCCCTCCATAGAACGTTTCCGCTCTTCGTTTTGAAAATCCACTGACGTGATAGCCGTTAATCGTTTGAAGCGGATAATGCATCCCGTCACTTCCAGGCCGTCCGAGCGCCGAATCGAGCCGGGCCCGACGACGACAGCCGTGACAGAGGTCTTGGACCGTGTGCGCCGCATCGACTTTTACGAGTTGGTCCGACCCTTCGAGCAATTGTTTCACTTGTTCAATCTCTTCAAGCGTGCCGGTCGGTTCGCCGCACTTAACGCACAGGTGTCTCATCTTTTGCCTCACCTTTCGTCTCCTTCGGTCGGCCGAATCCTGGCATCGACATGCCTGTGTTCGTATCGACCGGGTGTGTCGGTAACTGTCCGTTCATCAAGTTCAATTGCATCTTCACACGCATCGAACGTCGACACGGTTGGCAGTAATCGGAGAGCTGGGTCCCGTCACTGAGCCCGAGCTGGATCGTCTGTGCTTGCAAAATCGCTTGGACGTCCTCGACTTGATTGTCCGTCGCATAACGTGTCCCGCACCCGGCGCAGACACGGGTCTCATCCGCTTCGACTTCCCGGTAGTTCATCGGGACGCTGGCCGCCATCGGTCGGACCGGCAAGTGGAACAGTTTACCGAACGGGAAGTAACATAAAAAGATGATGACGGTCAATTGATGGAACAAGGCGAGCTCGTGATGGATGAAGCCTCCGAAGAACACGTACGAAACGGTCAACAACAACCCCGAGACAGTGACGATGAGCAACATGAGGAGCGGTAAAATATCAAATTCGAACCGCTGGGTCACTTTCACGTCCTGGTCGTTGATTCGGCGATAGAGTGCCATGAGCACGCCGACGAGCAACATGAGCGCGGTGATGTTCAACCCGTTATAGACGAGCTCCGCGAACAACCCGTGCGCAGCCATCTTGATGGTCGGGATGTTAAAGACGACAATCTGATACGTCTCGATATCAATCAAATCAAACCGCATCCATTGGAACGTCAGCCCGAATGTGATGGCGAACGACCCGAGACATCCCCAGGCAATCAACATATGTTGGGTCCAGCGGTACCAACCACGTTCCCAGATGAACTTCTGTAAGACGATGTTATTGACAGTTGTCGTGGCGACGGCTTTACCGGCCCGTTTCTTTTCTGCCTTCATTTGTTTGAGGCTCCGCTTCAATACTTGTGAGGTGGCCGGCCGTGCAAAAAATAACGTCAAGCGGACGACCATCCCAATCATGCAAATGACGGCGGCGATATAGTAGCCGAACAGCGCCATGTCTACGTGCTCAAATCCTGCCGAGGCGATCCATGTCGAGAGCGCCAAGACGGTGAATCCTACGAACGACCACTTTGCGGCGGTCGAATAAAAATAACGATCGGACATATGTGTTCCCCCTTCTCTTTCCGAGCGACTTCATAGTTTCATCATAAAGATGACATCTCGACTTAACTGTTACTTTTTTCACAGATAAGCGATTCGAGACGTGACAGAATAATGAACGAAGGAGGCGTTCCCTTATGAAATCATCGCTTAAAATCATGTTATTCCTCACCATCGCGGCCATGCTCGTCGTCTTTTCCATCGGTTTCGTCTTCGCCAATCGAGCGACGACCGAACCAGATGTCGAGGGGTATGTGATTGAAATAAATGAATCTGACCGCACCGCACTCGTCATCAGCGGAATTACCGCAGAAGAGGCCACGCTCTCTCCTGACATCTTGTTCGCACAAAGTGAACCGGAAGACGTAAGCTGGTTCAAGTTTCAAGTGAAAGCCACGTTCGAGCAAATCACTGTCGGAGACCACGTCCACATTTGGAAAAAGACCGGTCCGAGTATCTTAAATACTCCGAACCGGTCTTATGTGAAAAAAATCGACGTGATCGACTAATATGAACGCTTGCCATAACGTTCACTCAGCCAGAGGACTAAAAACGCCAAACCAACCAACCATCCGCTCCAGACGAGCGCCTGGGTCATATCTCCGTTGATTGTCGCCATATAAATCGCTGTGGCGAGCGTCATCGTCTCGCCCGGGATATTTCCGGCAATCATCATCGTGATCCCAAACTCGCCGATTGACCGTGCGAAACCAAGGACAAACCCACTCGTCAACGCAGGTAACAGCAGCGGAATCGTCACGTAGGTGAACAGTTGGCGCTCTGACCCACCGAGCACGCGTCCGGCCTCATACCATTCCGCATCGAGTTGTTTAAGACCGAGACGAATCGTTTGGTAGATGAGCGGAAACGCGGCCAAGGCGGATGCGATGATGTTCGCCTGTTTCGTGAACAAGATCGTAATCGGTAACAATCCGCCGATCCCGTTGTTCCCGAGGACAATCAAGGCGTATAGTCCGATGACTGTCGGCGGCAAGATGAGCGGCAGTAAAAACACCGTCTCGAGCAGCCGCTTTCCTTTGAATTGACGGTGATGCATGAAATAAGCCGCTCCGAAGGCGAGGACGAAGGCGCTCACCGTCGCCATCATCCCGACTTCGAATGTGAGTTGAAGTGGATGTTGCGTCATTTAGAAAATCCTTTCGCTAAAAAGTGAGCTTGGATATCATCGTCAAACAAACGCGCGTACACATCGTGTACGTATGGGTTGTGCGTCAACCGGACCGCCGGATACGCGATCGTACCCGTCGCTTCAAACGGGACCGACTGAAGCGACTCGACGTCCGTCGACAGTTCCGTCTTATAGACGAATCCCGCATTGGCGTCGCCTTGTTCGATGAGCGTCAATACTTGTCTTACATTCTGGGCGAACATGATTCGCGGTTCCACTTCTTCCCACACGCCTTCCACTTCTAGCGCCGCTTTCGCGTAGCGACCGGCCGGGACATTGACCGGGTCACCGATGACGATCCGAGCACATGCGTTTAAGTCGTACCATGTCTCCGCGCACGGTTTCCCTTTCGGTGTCACGAGCCACAGCTCGTTATACAAGAACGCATCCCGCTCTAGAATCGGGATTTGTAGTCGGTCGACATCATCAACGCTCGCGGCTAAAAAGATATCTGCCGGAGACCCGTGATCGATTTGTGCTCGCAAGGCGCCGCTCCCGTTCGTCACGACTCGAACATCGATCCCATCGAACTCTGCTTCAAGTTGTCGCTCGACCGCTTCTAAAGCCGGTCCTAAGCTTGCCGCCGCCAAAATGGTCACGGTGTCCTCCGAATCTGAACTCGACCAGACTTGACTTAGTAATAAGGCGACCGTCACCCCTACGATGACTTCACTCACCCGTTTCATGATTAATCACTCCTTTGCCTCCCCTTTATCGTAGCGCTTGATTTGCCTCCCATCTGTATCAAACGTCACAAAAAGACACCTCTACGTAAGTAGGGGTGTGCCACTGCTTAAGCGAACGCGCGCGCTCGCGGGAATAAAATGTTGTTTTCGAGATGAATGTGTTCAAACGTATCCGATTCGAGCGCTTCTAACCGTTGATAGACAAGACGATACGTCCCACACGCTCCTTCAGGCGGCGTATAGTCGTTTGTGATCTGACGCAACTCTTTTAAAATGTCCCCGGCTGCTGCATGTTCTGACTCGAGCGAGGCCAAGATGCTATCAATCTCCCGTCTCGTTTCAGCTGTCGGTGCGGTCTCGTGACGAAGCAGCGTCGGGAAGTCTTCTGTCTCTTCTTTGACGATATGTTGTTCAAGTTCCACTTTCAATTGATTGAACAGTTGATGAATGCGTCCGAGGTGCGGATGATTTTGTCCGTGGACCCGGAACACTTTTGTCACATATGGTGTGAGCTGTGGCAATTCGTCCGTCAAAAATTGGTGATGCTTATAAATGATGTGCTCAATCAATTCCGAAGAAGAAGCGGCATCCCAATCGATGCTCTTCTCGTTCATCTCTTGCTTGCGTTGATAGAGCGCATTAACTTCTTCTAAAATGTCTTCCGTCGACCGTTTCGATTTGTCAGTCGCTTCAGCGAGTGGTCGGTTGCCGCCACAACAAAAATCGATTCGGTTCCGTTTGAAAATGTCTGCCGCTTGCGGGCATTGTTTGACGATTTCAGATACGTGCGTATCGCCCGTGAATGTCTGTGTCATCTGTCATAACCTCCATATTCATTTTGACATGTTCAGCGTAGCAAGAGTTCGACAACAAAAATGTGAAATACGTCACATTTAAGTGAACAGGATGCAGGTGTTCCAAATTTGGACACAAAAAACCCCTCTTGTCGAGGGGCATCGCTCAATGCAACGGTGTTTCAAACTGTTCAGTCTCGGTCGAACCTGCGAGCGCTGTCGTTGATGATTGTCCACCTGAGATGACGAGCGAGACTTCATCGAAGTAACCCGTTCCGACTTCACGCTGATGACGTGTCGCCGTGTAACCATGTACTTCAGCCGCAAATTCTGCTTGCTGTAACTCCGAGTACGCCGCCATGCCACGATTTTTGTAACCGCGTGCGAGCTCAAACATGCCGAAGTTGAGCGCGTGGAATCCAGCGAGTGTAACGAACTGGAACTTGTATCCCATTGCGCCGATTTCTTGTTGGAACGTGGCGATCTCTTCGTCTGACAGCTTCTTCTTCCAGTTGAACGATGGCGAGCAGTTGTAAGCGAGAAGTTTGCCTGGATACTTCGCATGAATCGCTTCGGCAAATTGACGTGCCTCTGCCAAATCTGGTTCGGACGTCTCACACCAGACGAGGTCTGCATACGGTGCATAAGCGAGACCACGAGCGATTGCTTGCTCGATACCAGCTTCCGTACGATAGAAGCCTTCCGGCGTACGCTCTCCAATGATGAACGGATGATCGATTGGGTCGATGTCGCTCGTGATCAAGTTCGCCGCGTGCGCATCTGTCCGCGCTACGATGATTGTCGGGACACCCATGACGTCTGCCGCGAGTCGAGCCGAAATCAAGTTTTTCACAGCCGTCTGCGTCGGGAGTAACACCTTCCCACCGAGGTGACCACATTTCTTCTCAGACGAGAGCTGGTCTTCAAGGTGAACGCCGGCTGCCCCCGCTTCAATCATTGCCTTCGTCAGTTCGAATACGTTGAGTACCCCACCAAAACCGGCTTCCATATCCGCGACAATCGGTGCGAACCAATGCGTGTCGCCTTTCCCTTCTGCCGTTTGAATTTGGTCAGCACGTTGAAGCGCTTGGTTGATTCGTTTGACGACACTTGGCACCGAGTTGGCCGGATATAGACTCTGGTCCGGATACATGTGACCCGACAGGTTCGCATCCGCCGCTACTTGCCAACCACTCAAATAGATGGCTTCGAGCCCTGCTTTTACTTGCTGAATCGCCTGGTTCCCTGTCAACGCACCGAGTGCATGGACGTAGTCACGCTCGTGCATCAATTGCCACAGGCGTTCCGCTCCTTTTGTCGCAAGCGTATGTTCAATCACGATAGACCCTCGTAATTTCATGACGTCTTCTACAGAGTATGGACGTTCTACCCCTTCAAATCGTTCTGACTTCCAGCTGTTCACCAATTCTTCGCGTTGTTTCATCGATAACCCCTCCTGTATTATATTAACTTCAATAAATTTAATTTGTTATATAACAGATGATGCAAAACAAATGGTTTAGTCAAGGTAAGCACAACACTCCAATGCTGCCTTGAACGTCGAATGCTCCATCCCGCAGCAACGGCAAACATTTTCTTCGTCCCGATCTTCCGGCTTGCGGAAAACGACAACTTCATCGATCGGCTCTTTCATGATTTGGAGCGACCCATCTGTCCGGTCCAAGACGAGACGCATCAAGTCGTTGCCGTATACGAATGCCGTATTCGCCAAAGATGCTGTCGATTCTCCAGATACGATGCGGCGGACGACCCAACGTTCAATCAACTGTTCGCTTTCCATTTTTTTCGTTGTCATGATGAGGTTCCTCCTTTAAGGTTTAACTCCACAGTTTGACGTTTCATAAATTCACGGCGGCGACGATGCAAGATTGGCTCCGTGTACCCGTTCGGCTGTTTCAACCCATGAAACACGAGTTCGTGGGCGGCTTGATAGGCGATCGATTGATCGACGTTCGGCGTCATCGGTCGATAATTCGGGTCTGACTCGTTTTGCTCATCGACGACTCGTGCCA
Source organism: Exiguobacterium sp. BG5(2022) (assembly GCF_031844365.1). GTDB lineage: Bacteria > Bacillota > Bacilli > Exiguobacteriales > Exiguobacteriaceae > Exiguobacterium > Exiguobacterium profundum. The sequence goes on along the minus strand of NZ_JAUZVB010000002.1, from coordinate 175,099 downwards.
TCCGATAAAGGGTGACCTCGACTTGTTCTGCTGAACAGATGCCGTGATGTAACCAGTTGGCCACGTGTTGACTCGAAATCCGGAGTGTCGCCCGGTCTTCCATCAGTCCGACATGGTGAATATCCGGCACTTTCGAACAACCGACACCTTGTTCGACCCAACGGACGACGTACCCGAGCAATCCTTGCAAGTTGTTCTCAAGCTCTTCTTTAATCTCTTCTTGCGAATAGATGCGCGTCGCGAGCGGGATATCGAGGAGTTGTTGTCTCTCATGTTTCGAATGATGTTGCTTGATCAATTCTCGCTGTACATCAAAAGCATCGAGGTGATGATAGTGCATCGCATGGAGCGTCGCCGCGGTCGGTGAAGGCACCCATGCCGTCGTTGCCCCGGAGCGTACATGTGCCCTTTTTTCACGCATCATGTCCTGCATCCGGTCAGGCATCGCCCACATCCCTTTTCCGATTTGTGCCTGATGATGGAACCCACTCTCGAGACCGGTTGATACATTCAACCGTTCATATGCAGCGAGCCAAGGTGACGTCTTCATTTCCCCCTTCCGACGCATTGGTCCGAGCGTCATCGAGGAATGAATCTCATCTCCCGTGCGGTCGAGAAAGCCCGTGTTGATGAAGACGACTCGCTCTTTTACTTGCGCGATACAATTTTTCAAGTTGAGCGACGTTCGTCTCTCTTCATCCATGACGCCGACTTTTAACGTATAGCGAGGAAGGTCCAGTAAATCTTCTACGGCGTCAAACAGGTCATTGGTGAATGCCACTTCTTCAGAGCCGTGCATTTTCGGCTTGACGATGTAAATCGATCCTTCCCGAGAGTTGAGACGACGATGAAGATGGCGACTTGCAATCAATGAAGTAAAGATGGCATCAACGATCCCCTCTGGTACCTCGCAACCTTCTGCATCAAGAATCAAGTCCGTCGTCATCAAGTGTCCAACGTTCCGAATGAACAAGAGCGCGCGTCCTGGGAGGACGACTTCCGCCCCACCTTTTCCAAGCAAACGCTTGTCTTCGTTTAAACGCCGAGAGAGTCGCTTCCCGTCTTTTTGGAACGAGGCTTCAAGCGTCCCATCCATTAGACCGAGCCAATTACGATACAGATGAACTTTGTCTTCCGCGCAAACGGCTGCGACCGAGTCTTCACAATCCACGATTGCGGATAGGGCTGATTCGAGCTCGATGTCCATCAGTCCAGCAGGATCAATCTTTCCGATCGGATGCTCGCGGTCGAATTGAAGTTCAACGTGCAAGGCATTGTGCTGGAGCATCAACGTCTTCAACTCGTTCGGTTCCCCGGTGTAACCGACGAAAGAATCATCTGCGAACGAATGCTCGTCGTCCCCGATTACCGCATAAGCGACATCGTCACGAACGACGTATCGTGTCACTTCCTTGTGCGACCCTGATGGTAGCGGAAACGTGTCATCCAGAAACTGTTTCGCTAACCGAATGACCTCATTACCGCGAACGGGATTATATGCTCTCCCCTTTTCCATACCGTCTGTCTCGTCAATCATGTCCGTCCCATAAAGAGCGTCGTAGAGACTTCCCCATCTGGCGTTGGCGGCATTGAGTGCATATCTGGCATTGTCTAACGGTACGACGAGTTGCGGTCCCGCTTGATGAGCGATTTCGCGATCGACATTCAACACGTCGATATTAAAATCTTCGACGACCGGTTCGATATAGCCGATCGACGTTAAAAATGTCTCGTATTCGATTGGATCGACTTCGTCTTGCCTACTGTACCATTCCTGTAACAATCGCTCGAATGTCTTGCGCTGCTCCAGAAGTGTCTGATTCACTGGAATGAAACGCTCTAGAAGCGATTCGACCCCTTCCCAAAAATCATTGATTTCATGAGGTTCAAGAACGTTTTTATTCACAAATTCGAGCAGTTTCTCATGAATATGATACTTATCTAGTCGTTCATAGTGTTCCAAGCGTTCACATCCTCCTTTAATCATTGTTATATATCAGTTGGTTATAATATAGACTATTATATAACAGTTTGACAACCTATTTTTTAAAACTTTTTATTTGAAATATCGTCAGGATGGGTTTACTATACATTGTGTGACCCATCAATGATTGAGTCATCAATGATTTGAGGAGGCGATGTGCATGCGAGATTCTTGCTCGCTTCGTGATCAAATTCTCTATCACATCATCACTGTACAAAAAGAATTAGGGCAATTATTCGACTCTGAAATGGACGGGCTCAGCTTGAGTCGCTACGACATTTTGAGCAACTTGTATCACGTCGGTCCATTGCGGCAACGTGAATTGCAACAGCGCGTCGATGTCGACCATGCCGCCATCACCCGACACTTGAAACAGTTAGAGACACAAGGACTCATCACGCGGAGACGCTGTGAACAAGACAACCGTGTCATCTATGTTGAGTTGACAGACGATGGTCGTGAACAAATTGCACATTGGACTGAGCAAAAAGAGTGCTTAACGGACCGACTTTTTGTCAACATGAAGGTAGAGGATCAACAACAGTTACTAGCATCACTCACGATGTTACAAGATACTATTGACCATGAAAGGAAGACTACAATATGAACACTGCTACACAAAAAGACTTTATGGAGATTGTCAAAGGACGCCGCTCGATTCGTGTATACGATGAGAACGTCAAAATCTCAAAAGAAGAAATGACACAAATTCTTGAAGAAGCGACAACAGCTCCTTCATCCCTTAACTTACAGCCATGGCGCTTCGTCGTCATCGATAGCGCAGAAGGAAAAGAAACACTCCTTCCACTCGCAAGCTTCAACAGACGCCAAGTGGAAACATCTTCAGCTGTCATCGCCCTCTTCGCCGACTATCAAATGGCAGATTACACAGAAGAGATTTTCGATACAGCGGTAGAGCGCGGTATGATGCCGTCTGAAGTCCGCGACCGTCAAGTCGACATGATCAAAGGCATCTTCAAAGATGCACCGAAAGAAATGATCAAAGATAGCATCATGCTCGATTCAGGTCTCGTTGCGATGCAGCTTATGCTCGTCGCACGCGCACACGGATATGACACAAACCCAATCGGTGGATATGATAAAGCGAACATCGCTGAAGCGTTCGGTCTCGACAAAGAGCGTTACCTCCCAGTCATGCTTCTCTCTATCGGGAAAGCAGCCGAAGAAGGTTACCCATCAGTCCGTTTCCCAGTCGACCGCATCACAGACTGGAAATAATTCAAAAAGGTCAATCGCTGAGGCGATTGACCTTTTTTTCATCCGATATATTTGACGACTTCGTTAAAATCACGACGTGTTTTCGGTGCAAAGTCGCGCGCTCGATACCCAAATGCGACCATGACTGAAAGTGACCATTCCCCACGTTCCATCACACCTTCTGAGATTAACAACTCATCAATCTCCTCTTGATTGAACCCTTCAATCGGGCATGAATCAATTTCGATTTGTGCGGCAGCCGTCATCATGTTCCCAAGAGGGATATATGTCTGACGCTTGATCCATTCCTGGAAGACACGCTCATCGTCTAAGAGACGGTAGTCGTTCTCCTGGAACTCTTGCACTCGTTTCACGCGCTGTGCGTACTCTTCTTCCGTCCGTCCTTGTACGCCTGTGACGATGTGTCGAATATAGTCTGCATCGTAACGCATGGCTTTCGGTGTTCTTGCGAGGATCAATACAAAGTGACTGGCAGTCAGTGCCTGACCTTGCGCTCCCCATGCATGATCTTTAATCTTTTGGAGTAAATCTTCCCGACGCACCACGACGAATTGCCATGGCTCGAATCCGAACGAACTCGGCGAAAGACGTCCCGTCTCTAAAATGAACTCCATGTCCTCTTCTTTGATTTTACGATCCGCATCGAACGCTTTCGTCGCTTGACGCCAACGATACGCTTCTAAAATGTCTTTCTTTTTCATCGTGCTCACTCCTCCATTACCAAGATGACTCCATCATATCAAACCGATAAATCAAAAATCGCTCATGAAGATTCCTCAGCGGCAATCGCACCGTTTGTACGTACTGAAAAGGCGTCTCGTCGTTCAAATAATGGAGGTACTCATCCGCCGGATAATATAAAATCACATCGACCGGGCGAGGAACCGTTTCAACAGATTCGATGATGTTGGCAATCACTTGGCGGAATACGTTCACCGAGAACGGATTAAAGAAGTAGAATCGATTCGCATCCGGTGGAATCATGAATCTCTCCGCGAATCCCTGTTCCAATTGAACACTTCCCCGATTACGATGTTTCTTCGTATAGCTCATCCAATTTTGAAGTGCCTCCTCATGAAATCCACCGTCCATCTCGACACCAATCGCCCTCACACGAAACGTATATGCTAAATAGAACGGCAGACGTCCTTTTCCCGAACCGAAATCCACGATGGTATCTGTGGACTCTAACGGATACGCATTCCGAAGCAAATCGAGTGCTTCGTAAGGAGTCGGTTCATAACGGTTATACTCGGCTGAGGACGGGAATCCTTGCTGAGGTTTGGCCGTCTCGATTTGTAACAGTTGCTCATACTGCTCTTCGTTCATGATGAACCTCTTTCTTGAATGGATTGAAAGAATGGATGTCGCTCCATTTCTCTCGTGAACGACGTCTGTTCTTGATAGGCGACATACAACAGATAAATCGGAACCACTAGTTTGAACCAACTTGGGAGAAGAATCACGCTCGTGATCCCGAGCGGAATGAGTCGAAACCATAAATTCCGATGACTCGGCGTTCTAAAGTACATAAGGAGTGCCATCGTCCGTCTGACGGTGCCGAAGCGATTCGGTCTCGGTCGATACAGGGGACGTTTCCGCTCACTCGTCTTCTCGATGGCTCCTGACGTCGTCAACAGGACACGATCGAATGAGGCACGCTCACGTTCTCCGATTTCAATTTCTCGACCGACACTCGGATGTTTCGACACCCATCCTTCCCCTACGTATAACGCAAATGTGACCATGATGCTTCCGATCAACACACTAAGCAATATCGACTCAATCAATAACGCATACACGCCTACAAAAGCAAGGAGTACGATTAAAAATCGCTTCATGAGATGGGCGTGTCGGAGACGTAGATGATACTGGACCCATACGTGACACCAAGCGAGTAGAAAAAGTGCAGCCCCAAACGTGAGAATCTCGCCCACGTCCCTTCCTTTTACGTATAGAATCGGTGCAAGCAACAGCAGATAGCATCCATATTGAATCACGTGTTGCGTAAGTTGATACCAAACCGAATACCTTTTTAAATCCCGAATCATGCTCCGGTTTGACACAAGGATGAGATCGGCACGCTCAATCCAGACAAACATACGGTCTTGCCACATGAACCATCCAATCAGAAGTGCCCAGAGAAAATGAGGGATGTCACCTAACCAGGGGAAGTTCCCTTCCCAGACTTGCCAGTAGGAATAGCCTGCCCATATGAGAAAAGGAAGGACACCGTATAAAAAAATCGTCCAGTCGACAATCAATCGGACCGTCTTCCATTGCTGTTTTATGTACCGGGAGACACGCATCCAAAACAATCGTTTCGCAATCATCGCATCGCCACATCTTCCATCATGTCAAACAAGGTCATACCCTCTGTATCGAGCGCTTCACGAATCTCCACTTTCGTCCCACTCGCGAGCAGTTGTCCATCATCAATCCATACGAATCGGTCGCATAATCGCTCGGCCGTATCAAGAACGTGTGTGACTAATAAGACACTTGCCCCCCTCGTACGCTCCGCTTCTAACAGTCGAAGTAACTGAATCGTCGTCGTCGCATCCAATCCGATAAATGGTTCATCGACAATCAATACCCGCGCTTCTTGAATGAGCGCCAATAGAATCATCGCCTTCTGTTTCATCCCTTTTGAAAAAGAGGAGAGATACCGATCGGTCACATGCTCTAACCGGAATAGCTGTAGCAACTCCTCCGTTTTTTCTGTTGAATCGATTCCCGTTAATTCTTGGACGAGTGCAATATGTTCAGATAGCGTCAAATAATCATAGTAGACCGGTTGTTCCGGGATAAACGCATAGCGTTCCATCTCGACCGTTCCCTTCATCCAAGGAATCGTTCCGGTAAGACAGGCGATGGTGGTCGTTTTTCCCGCACCATTCGACCCAATCACCCCTAAAATCTCACCTGCCCGTACATCAAACGAAATGTCTTGGATGACGGGCTCGTTTATCTCGTATCCTGCTTGTTCAATTTTCACATCCACGATGGGTCCTCCTTACGAAAAAGTCGCCATCGCGGCGACTTTTACTTCACAATATTGACCGATGAAAACACAAATTTATCGTATCGATGACGGGCAAACGAATACTCGAACGGTTTCCCGTTACTTAAATAGACCACTTGCTCGACTTCGATAATCGGTTCAGTGATATCATTCTTCAAGTAAGCTTGATCGTACTCATCCGGTTTATCTGCTCGAATCACTTTATGCGAGCTTGTAATCGTATAACCAAGATCTTCTTGAATATACGCGTACACGGATTTTTCCAAAATTTCACGTGTGATTCCTGTAATGAGGTTAGCAACCATGTACGTCAATTCGATGACATATGGCTCATCGTCTACGTAACGCACACGACGTATTTCATAGACTGGTTCTGTCAGCTCAATCATGAGATGATTGGCGACTTCCTGACACGGAAACTTCACCTCAAAATTCAGGACTTCACTTCGTAACGAGCGATCTCCGATTACTTGAGTCAGCCCTCTCGTTTCTTTACTAATCACGTTGATGCGATCTTTTTGGAAGCTCGACTGTAAAATGAATGTTCCTTTGCCACGTTTACGATAAATCAGTCCTTCCATGACGAGAATCTCAAGCGCACGTTTCATCGTCATTCGGCTCACCCCAAACTCTTGGGCCAAATGGATTTCATCAGGTAATGCATGTTCTAGCGGATAAACGTGTTCAATAATTCTTTTACGAATTTCATCAGCAATGGTTTCATATTTCGGTTTTTTCTTAGTAGACATATAGCACCTCATGTATAGACATATATGTACAATATATCAAAAAAAGCTGACAAAGAGTAGTCTTTGTCAGCTTACTTCATTATTCTGTAAAACCATTAGCGTCAATCAACTGTTTAAACCAGTGCCCTGATTTTTTTACAGTACGTTGTTGCGTATCTAAGTCAATGCCTACAAATCCATAGCGATTTTTATAAGCATTGCTCCATGACCAATTGTCCATGAACGTCCAAAGATGATAGCCTTTTACGTTCGAACCCTCTTCAATCGCTTGATGCATCCATTTCAGATGTTCGCGAATGAAATCAATTCGATAATCGTCTTGGACACTTCCGTTCTCGTCACGATAACGCTCTTCACCCTCGACCCCCATTCCATTCTCTGAAATGAAGCAAGGAATATTACCATAGTTTTCTTTTAGATTGATTAATATATCATAGATTCCTTTTTCGTAAATTTCCCATCCACGATATGGATTCATTTTACGTCCAGGCATCTCATAAAAATCAAATAAGTTTTCCGGTAAGAATGGTGCGTCCGGATTCGGCAGTGATGCTTTTGCTTTCACGCGACGCGGCTGGTAATAGTTGATGCCAAGCAGGTCGACTGTATGTTTTCGAATGAGTTCAAGATCGCCTGTTTCCATCTGTGGCATCGCATCTTCAGACTTCAGTACTTCTACTAGTTCTTGAGGGAACGTGCCTAAAACAGATGGATCGAGGAACGAACGATTGAACATCGCATCAGCAATGCGCGCTGCGCTCAAATCAGCTGGGTGCTGACTTCTCGGATATGAGGGTGTCAGATTTAAGATGATCCCGATTTGCCCAGATTGTCCCATGTCACGATACGCTTCGATTGCCTTCGCACTCGATAAGATCGAGTGGTACGCTACTTGGACAGCTCGCTTGAAATCAACAACGTTTGGATAATGAAAATCATATAAATATCCACCCTCTACCGGTACAATCGGTTCATTATGCGTGAACCACTTCTCGACGCGGTCACCAAACAACTCAAAGCATGTCTTCGCAAAGGTGACATATGCCTCCACGACTTCCCGTGATTCCCAACCACCTTGTTCTTGAAGCGCCATCGGCATATCGAAGTGATACAGATTGATGAACGGTTCGATACCATGATCGATTAAGCAATTGATGACATTGTTATAAAATGTGATTGCCTCTTCATTTACTTCCCCGACACCCTTTGGAAAAAGACGTGACCATGAAATGGAGAAACGGAACGTGTTATGCCCGAGTTTTTTCATCAATGCGATATCTTCTTCATACAAATGATAGAAGTTTGAGGCCTCTGTTGCGCTCACGCCATTGAAAAAGCGATTCGGCTCTTGCATGTACCAGTAATCCCAGATGTTCAATCCTTTTCCACCTTCAAAAGCAGCACCTTCCATCTGTGTAGCAGAAGAAGCCGTTCCCCACCAAAAGTCTGTCGGAAATTGATAGGTCTTTTGCTCTTTCATTCGTGTTTGTGTCGGGTTCGTCATCTTTTATCTCTCCCTTATTTCTATTTTCTCTATTTGTTTACACTGCTTCTTGTTTATCTGTTGATTCTTCTAACTCTTTTTTCAAGTTCATGCGGTCGATAAATTTCAAGAACGGGAACCAAATCGCCAAAATAATGAAGAAGTTCACGATTTGAAGAAGACCTCCGGCAAGCGAGTTCGTCGCCATGATACCACTCAAGAACATTGGGACAGTCCATGGAACAGCGACACCCGTTGGTGGTGGGACTAAGCCTGTCGACATCGCGAAATATGTGACCGTTACCGTCACGAGCGGTGCGACAATCCAAGGAATCATGATGAGCGGGTTCATAACGATTGGAAGTCCGAAGATGACCGGCTCGTTTACGTTGAATAGTCCAGGTCCGAGGGATAGTTTCCCGATTTGTTTCAACTGTTTCGATTTCAAGAACAACAAGATAGCCACGACGACAGCAAGTGTAGATCCGGAACCACCAAGCCCTACCGTGTAAATTTCAATGAACTGTTTACTGATAATGTTCGGAACATCTCCAGTCGAGGTATAAGCCGTCAAGTTCTCCACAGATAATGTGTTCCAAATCGGGTCCATCACCGAGTTGACGATGACCTGACCGTGAAGTCCGAAGAACCAAAATAGCTGAACGAAGAAGATTGCAATCAACGTTGGAATGAGACCATTCCCCAATGTCACAAGTGGTTGCTGAACGACGTTGAAAATGACGTCATGAAGATTCGTATTGAATAAGTTCGTCACGATGATGTTGAATGTTAAAAATACAGTCAAGGTTAATAATGCAGGAACAAGTGCTGAGAATGATTTCGCAACAGCTGGCGGTACTCCATCCGGCATCTTAATCGTCCAGTTCTTTTGAACGACAAATCGATAAATCTCACCGGACAGGAATCCGGTAATCATCGCAAGGAACATCCCTTTCGCTCCAAGGCGATCCAACGGAAGGACATTCCCGACTGCCTCTGACATACCGTCAACTTCAATCAAGAAAGGCGTTAAGAGAAGGAAAGACACGAGCGAGATCGCTCCTCCGAAGACAGCCTCGACTTGATAACTTTTCGATAGATAATACCCGATACCGAAGACGACAAAGATAGACATAATCCCCATCGTTGCAGATGGTGCGTTTCCGAGTGATGTTTTAAATACACTGAGTGTACTCTCGGACATGAAACGGTCGAGGAACGGCAGGTTTGCAATGACGACGATGATTGACCCAAACATGGTAATCGGGAAAGCGAGCATGAATGCATCTCGCAATACTTGTAAATAGCGACTGTTGTTTAAATAGGTCGCCATCGGCATGAGCAGTTTACTGATCATGTTGAACATCTTATTGTCCTGTGACATATGATTCACCCTTCTTGATTAGGATTTACAATCTTTTGTTCGACCATTTCGACCAAACCCGCTGTCAAATCAAGCATTGTTTGCGTAGACATTAAATGGTCCTCTGCATGAAGAAGCAATAAAGAGACGTCTGTTTTTTCTCCATTCGCTTCTCTTTGGATTTGTGAAAAGTGTGTTTGATGTGCTTCTTTTAATTGTCCACGTGCCTCATCAATCTTTTCTTCGAACGTTTCATAAGAACTCGTTTTATACAGTTGAATCGCTTCCTGAATCGTACTTCTCGCATTGCCACTGTGCAAAATCATCATGAATGCCATTTGCTCCAAGGTTAACTCGTCTACCTGTTCCACGTTGTTCACCCCATTAATTTCATCGCTTGTTCGTATGCAGCTTTTCCATTCGCCGTGCCGTATGCCATCATATCGATCACTTCAATCGGTGTTGATGTTTGCGCTTTCAATTTATCCAACAAGAAACGCATTTGTGGACCAATCAAAATCACATCTGCCTCGTCCATCTCGGTTACGACCTGATCTTGACCGACTGCCCAAATCTTCGCCTCATCCCCGATTGATGTGGCATGATCTTTCATCTTCGTTACGAGTAAACTCGTCGACATCCCTGAACTACACGCTAATAAGATTTTCTTCATGTGTCCTCACTCCTTATTTGAAATCGGTTACATGTTTTATTATACACATGATTTATTTCATGTCTATACTTGATTTAAACTTTGTTTAGTTTTTAAATTCATAAGTGTATATCAAATTAACAGGAGGACAGGATATGAGCGCTATTCTTTTAAAACCACACTATCAACAGCGACTTTGGGGAGGGGAGCGTCTGAAGCAATTTGGTTTCGATTTCAATGACCCTTCGATCGGTGAAGCTTGGACGGCTTCTGCATTAGAAAAAGGTAGTTCAGCCGTTGCTTCCGGACCCTACGTTGGTCTTTCTTTGCGTGAACTCTATCAACAATATCCAGAGTTGTTTCAAATTAAAGCGGACGTGTTTCCGCTACTGATTAAATGGATTGATGCGAACGATGATTTGTCTATTCAAGTTCATCCTGATGATTCGTTAGCGGAACAACTCGAAAACGAATCATATGGAAAAAATGAATGTTGGTATATTCTCGATGCTCCAGCAAATGCGACACTCATTTACGGTCACTCCTATGCCACCTCAGAAGACTTCAACAAAGCGCTTGAAACAGGCGATTTGGAACACGGCTTGATACGAAAATCGATTCATGCCGGTGATTTTTTCTATGTCCCAGCTGGAACGGTCCATGCATTGACAAAAGGGGTATGCGTACTGGAAATTCAACAAAGTTCGGACACAACCTATCGTCTATACGATTACGAGCGACTGGATGTGACGACCGGTCGTCCACGTGAACTTCACGTAGAAAAGGGCATTCTCGCTTCTTTCGTTCCTCACCTTGGCTATAGTGAACCAATCCGTCAACTCGATCACTTTCGAACACGTTTGACGAAGAATCCATTCTTCTTCGTGGAAAAATGGCATGTTACAGCGAAAGAAAAGATTTCGACCGACACGTTCCGGTTACTATCTGTCGTGCAAGGAACATTAATCGTTGATGAGATGGAAGTACCTACGGGAGGTACACTCCTTCTCCCGGCCAATGAGTCGTTCTTGATTGAGGGAGAAGCGATTTGTCTAGTGACTGGTGTTCCTTCCGATGAAAAACAAGCTGTCCGAATCGGGATTGATTTAGGAGGGACGAACACTCGGATTGCTGCTGTTTCACTCAAAGGTGAAGTACTGAAACAACTCACGTTTAACACGCAGCCTCAACTTCCTTTCGAAGAGACACTACAATCTATTGAGACTGCGATTCATCAATTCAATGTTGAATTCGATATCCGGCATGTTGGAATTGTGGCTCCCGGTCCACTCGATTTGAAACAAGGGATGTTTTTAACGCCTCCAAACCTCCCGAATTGGCACAATCAAAAAATCGTTGAGCCTTTAACACAGCGCCTCGGCTTTTCTGTCACCCTTGAAAACGATGCGAATGCAGCAGCTCTCGCAGAAGCTAAATTTGGAGCAGGAAAAGGATTCGATGCTGTTTTTTATGTAACAGTCAGCACTGGAATCGGTGGCGGTTATGTCTATAAACATCAAATCATTCGAGGGGCGAACGGCAGTGCCGGTGAAATCGGAAATATGATTATCCGTTCGAACGGACCAGTTCACCCTGTACTGAATCGAGGCTCTCTCGAATCACTCGCAAGTGGTACCGCGCTCATGAGTCGCGCAAGCGAAAAAGGATATACAAACGTCCCTTCGCTATTATCAGATGACGAGTACCGCCATCACTTCGTCGAGGAACTGGCTAGCGGACTAGCTAACATCATTCATACTGTCGATCCTGATGTGATTGTATTAGGAGGCGGCGTCATGATGTCGGCCTCATTATTTTGGCACGAATTACAACAAGCAGTCTCGAATAAAATGTATCCACATGCTAGTGGAAAAACGCGTCTCTGCCTCACTCAATTGTCAGGAGATGCGGGTGTGATCGGCGCTGCCTTTGTCGAAGCATAATGAGGTTTGAAAAAAAACGGACATTCATCGTGAATGTCCGTTTTTTTGTATACAGAAATGTGAAATAAATCAAAATTATACTTTGCGAATCATCTACAGTTTCTTTTCTAGATTGAGTTAGATTCGTTTACTTTAGCGTGGTAACGTGAAATGATAATGATAACAACTCTTTAAAGTGAGGTGACGGTGTGTCTACCACAGAGCACGAACAAGCGACATCTATTTTGCATCACCTCTTTACCGCCTCTTCTTTTGTCGGAATCGATTTCGGTTCTGGTCCGAACCATCATCTTCTCTATTTCAGTCGTCAAGGACTGGAATCTTGGATCTCCATTGAGGGACCGTGGCATGTCCATGCGACGCAAAATACGTTTGACGAAGGTGAACAACTCGAACAGCTCATGCGCTTAAGAAGAGAGCGCATCCATCAAGTACGCCTCGGTGACGAACACCCCCACCTCGAACTGGAATTTGAATCCGGATCCCTTCTCTTCATCAATGGATATCAAGAACACTTTGAGTGCTGGCAAGCAGGGGACGCGAGACCACTTGGTGGAGACGCCTATCTGTTGGTCGCGATGCCACAAGGGGAGCTCGCAATCTTTGCGGATGGAGACGACGAATGAACACTTGGATGGAAATTATCTTGTATATGTTGATTGCTGGGGGCATTAGTCTCGCGATCATCTTATTGCGAAAAATCACGAAAGCATGAAAAAGCGGCCGAGGCCGCTTTTTCATTTGACTGATTCTTCTTCGTATAAGCTCGCACCTTGTGAACGAATCACCTCTTGATACCAGAAGAACGACTCTTTCCGTTTTCGTTCTAACGTACCGGTACCGTCGTCATGTCGATCCACGTAAATGAAACCATACCGTTTGCTGTACTCACCTGTCGAGGCACTCACTAAATCGATACACCCCCAACTCGTGTATCCCATCACTTCGACTCCATCGTCGATTGCATCCATCATCCCTTTCAAGTGATCACGTAAGTAATCGATGCGATAGTCATCATGAATCGTTCCGTCCGACTCAATTTTGTCATAAGCACCTAGCCCGTTTTCAACGATGAATAATGGGAGCTCATAACGCTCATATAACTTGTTCAAGATGACGCGGAGTCCTGTCGGATCAATTTCCCATCCCCAGTCACTCGCCTGTAAGTATGGATTCTTGACCCCGCTCATAATATTACCTTCCGCCTCATCCTGACCTTTTTCAGCCTTTTCAGTGCGCGACATGTAGTAACTGAGTGAGAAGAAGTCGACAGTATTCTCTTTGAGGATATCAAGGTCGCCATCTTCCATAGCGAGTTCAATGCCATTGTCTCGGAAGAATCGTTTCGCAAAGCTCGGATATTTGCCGCGTACATGGACGTCTCCGCAGAAGAAGTTCATCATCCGTTCTGCATCGTGAGCATACCAAACATCATCCGGGTTTGAACTATACGGATAAACCGGAGCCGCAATGAGCATACATCCGATTTGCATCGATGGGTCAATCTCTCTGGCCGCCTTTGTCGCAAGGGCACTTGCGACCAGTTGGTGATGCAATCCTTGATAGGTGAGCTGTAACGTATTCTCTTCTTCCCGAACCGCAATCCCTAGACTGAGCATCGGCATGAACTGTGCCCCGTTGATTTCGTTGAACGTCAACCAGTATTTGACCTTCCCTTTATAACGTTCGAACAAGACACGACTGTATCGTTCAAAGTATGTGACTAAGCGACGGTCTCGCCATCCCCCATAATGCTTCGCAAGATGTAGGGGCATCTCATAGTGGGAGATGGTCACGAGTGGTTCAATGCCTTGGGCGACTAATTCATCGATCACACGATCATAGAATTGGAGTCCCTCCTCATTCGGTTCCACTTCATCTCCGTTCGGGAAAATTCGTGACCACGCAATTGACATGCGGAACGTCTTGAATCCCATTTCCTTAAAGAGGGCAATATCTTCTTTATAACGATGATAGAAGTCGATTCCTTCATGGTTCGGGTATGAATACTCTTCATGTAATTCAAAATCAAACGTCGGATCATGGATAATCTTCATTCGCTGTTTTCCGCCTGGCATCACGTCAGCAATCGAAAGTCCTTTACCACCTTCTTGATAACCACCTTCTAACTGATTGGCCGCAGTAGCCCCGCCCCATAGAAATTCACTTGATACTTGTTTCATACTGTCTCCTCCTTTGTTATACAATGACACGCAATACGCCATGATTGGCTTCAACCACACCTGTGTAAACCGGTAAGACATCGAGATAATGTTCGGTGTTTGTTACGATAATCGGGGTGATGGTGTCATACCCTTCACGAGCGATGGCATCTATATCGAATCGGACGAGCAGTTCTCCTTCTGTCACTTTCTGACCGTCCGTAACGACCGTTTCAAAATACTGTCCATTTAGCTTGACCGTATCTAATCCAATGTGAATCAATACTTCCACACCTGTATCAGATCGAAGACCGATTGCATGCTTCGATGGATAGACCGTGACGATTTCTCCGTCAAACGGTGCATATACCGCGCCTTCTGAAGGCATAATCGCAATCCCTTTCCCCATCGCCCCGCTTGAGAACACTTCATCACGAACCGTTTCAAGCGACACGACTTCTCCTTTCAATGGAGCCGATACAGGAAAGCCGACTTGTTCAGAGATTGATTGTACAACCACTTTTTCTGTCGACTCGACGGTCGTTTCTTCTTTGTGGAAGACCATCGTCAAGACGAGAGCGACTACTGTTGCAACCGCCATTCCGATAAATGCTCCATAGAAGGCTAAATCGACACCCGTTGGAGGAATCATGACTGGGATGCTAAAGATTCCGAGGCCTCCCATCGCATAAGCCGCCGTACCGAACAAACCTCCTACGACACCACCAGCCGCTCCACCCACAACCCCAAACACAAATGGTTTTTTACGGGGAAGCGTCAAGCCATAGATAGCCGGCTCCGTAATTCCAAACACACCTGCAATCGTGGAAGATGTTCCTAACCCTTTCACTTTCGGATTTTTGGCTTTTAAGGTAATCGCTAGAACTGCCCCTACTTGACCGAACGTGGCCATCAATACACCGACAACAATCGTATCCGTACCGACAACCGATAAGTTATTGATGATAATTGGTACAAGTCCCCAATGGAGACCGAACATGACAAGCACTTGCCAGAACGCACCGATGAACGCGATGGCGATGGTTGGGCTCAACTCATACAAGAACGAGTAACCATTCGCTAAACCTTGACTCGCATACGTCGCAACCGGTCCAATTGCTAAAAACGTCAACGGGACAACGAGTAACAACGCCATCATCGGTGTTGTGAAGTTTCGTACAGCTTCATGCGTATGACGGTTAAAGAATGTTTCGACTTTTGAAGAAACGTATGTCGCCAAAATAATCGGGATAACCGAAGACGCATAACTCATTAAGACGACAGGCACATTGAGGAACGTCAAGGCCTCCCCTGCTCCTTGAATGGCCACAATCGATGGATAGACAAGCGCCCCACCGATAATCATCCCAATATACGGGTTCCCACCAAATTTCTTAGCCGCCGAATGTCCTAAGATCACGGGTAGGAAGTAAAATAGTGCATCCGCCGCGGCATTCAAGACGACATATGTGCCCATTTCTTCTGTCAATAATCCAAACGCGACAAGGATGGCGAGTAACCCTTTCAACAGACCACTACCTGCCATCGGTCCGAGAATCGGCGTAAAGATTCCAGCAATCACATCAATCAATCGGTTGAATACTCCTGATTTTTCTTCATCATCAGTCGAAGATGTCTGGAAACCACCAACATCGACAACCTCTTTGTAGACGTATGGTACATTGTTCCCGATGACGACTTGAAATTGTCCTCCACTTTGAACGACCGTGATGATGCCATCTTGTTCCTTCAGCGTAGTCGCATTTGCCTTTGATTCATCTTTTAATTTGAAACGCAGTCGTGTCGCACAGTGAAAGACACTTTTGACGTTATCTTTCCCACCGACATGCTGCACAATCGTCTCTGCCAGTTGTTTATATTGGTCCATCTTGTTCACTCCTCATGTTTTTGGATAAAAAGAAAAACCTAAATCACTACACAAATAAAGGTGTAGTCATTTAGGTTTGGCCTGCGTCATCAGTAACCATCCTTAGGATCGACGTTCTTTCATTAAGTTTTCGATATGAATCATCATATACAGCCGTTCGTCCATCGATACATCATAACGATATTTCGTCGCGATCAATCCAGCGATTTTTTCAACGCATTCGAACGCTTCCGGATATCTCTGCTTCACCATCAAGAACAAGGTTTCGTCACCTGTGGACTTGACCTTTTCCCCCGATGCGAGGCGCTGCACAAAGTACTTTAAATGAGTCAAAAATCGAGAATAGGCGTATGACTCTTCATCCAGCTCGATTTGAAAATGATACGTGATAATGGTCAAAATGGCTTGGGTGGCTTTTGTCATCTCCGTTACGAGATGCAGGTTTTCACCTTTCACACCAGACATCGTCGCATTGACGAGATGTAAGGCAATCGCAACGGCCTCATCTTCATCCAGGTTGACCTCGTGTTGCGCATTGATCAATTTTACCGCTTCTTTGCCGACAGCGAACTCCGGAGCATAAAATCGTTTCACTTCCCAAACGAGAGGGTTACGAATCTGGATTCCATCCTGATACCGACTAAGCGCGAAATGAAGGTGGTCCGCTAGCGTCACGTAGAGCGAATCATGAATAGGTTGTTTTAATCGCTCTTCGGCTAATCTGACAATCTGTTTCACCGTCTCCATCTCATCCGTCGGCATTTCATTTAAAAAGTGAACGAAACGCTCATAACTTTCTTTACTCTCGAGCGTAAAGATTTTTTCGATTCGCGTCTGGTCAATCGGATCGCCTGGCCGTTTTTGAAATGCAATCCCGCGCCCCATCACGACCTGTTCTTGACCGTTCGCATCAATTGCTACGACGTTATTATTGAACACTTTTGAAATCTGCATGGTCTCCTCACCTCACTCTCATTCGACTGAACTAAAAAGAAAAAAACCTAAATTCACACCAACGTCCAACATACAGTCGTGGCGTCAATTTAGGTTTTGCCTGCATCACCAGTAACAATCCTAAAGTGGATTTTCTTCTTTTCGATATAAGCATACTCCCTATAAATCTTGACGTCAACATAAAAAGTAAACCGCTTACATCGTGACCGTTTTTTACTCTTCAAACAAGATTCGCTGCATCCGTTCCGGTGCCTGTAAATAGTCACGCATCACCCTCACGTGCTCGAGTTCGTCAAACGACGTCGGGGAGAGTCCCGTTTCCACTTGTAAAATCATCGCACCCGGATACGACATCAAGATGGGTGAATGACTCGCGATGATAAATTGACTTCCGGACTGGACAAGTTCATGCATGCGTGCGAGCATCGTCAGTTGGCGCATCGGAGACAATGCGGCCTCCGGCTCATCCAAAATGTAAAGCCCTTCTCCACGAAATCGGTGCAACATGAGGGAGAGAAACGCTTCCCCATGCGACTGTTCATGAAGAGAACGTCCGCCGTATGATTCATAAAACCGCTCAGGATCTCGTCCTAATTTCGCCATCTCATCCACATAACTCGATAGCTGGTATGCCGTCTCGGCGCGTAAGAAAAAGCCATCCTTTGGTCGATATGGTCCTCGAATCGGACGCAACGCCTCATACAACGAGCTATGTGTCGACTCTGTTTCGAATTGGAAGGACGGCGCCCCGCCTTCCGGATTGAATCCGGCCGCCACCGCCATCCCTTCAATCAACGTCGATTTCCCACTCCCGTTCTCTCCAACAAGAAACGTGACAGGATGATGAAACGTCAGTTCATCGAGTGTCTGAAAGATTGGTAACGAGTACGGATAACCCGTTGAATGAATGCGTTCCCTCTCTAACCGTACCCCACGCAAAAATAAAGTCATGTCCATTCGATCCAAAACGTCGCCCCCTTATCTGAATCGACCCCGTAAGAAAGTCCTTGTGCGTCAAGAAGTAATTTCGTGATAGCGAGACCTAAACCATGGCCGTTGGAGCGATCCCCTTTCACATACATATCCCATATCGCATGCTGAATGGAAGGATCAACCCCGTTTCCTTCGTCGGTCACTTCTAATCGCTTCGGGGTTAGAGTGATGGTGATTCTTCCCCCGACAGGGCTCGCCTCATACGCATTGCTTATGAAATTCGAGAGCACTCGTTCCATCGCCAATCGATCAGCTTGGATTGATACCGTTTCGAGTCGGAGGTCGAGTGTCACGTCTTTTTGTCGGAACCACTCAGACATGCGTGGCGTCAACCGACGAACCAATTCATCCAGTTGAATCGATTCCATTTCAAGGGGAATCGAACCTGCGGACAATTTAGAGTATTCGAGCATCTGATTGACGAGTCGGTCAATCCGGTCCACTTCCTCGGTAATGCTTTTACCGGTTGTGGCCATCTCTGTTTCATGGACGACACCGAGCTCTAATAGTTCCGCCTCGTTTCGAACGATAGCGAGCGGTGTACGCACATCGTGTGTGACCCCAGAGATAAATGATTTTTGAAGCGCCTCTTTTTCTTGAAGTGATGTGTTCATCTGTCCGATGGTGACGGTCAAATCCCCAATCTCATCGTTCGTCACGCTCGGCAAGCTAATATCGTGTCGCCCCTCCATAATGGATGCGGTCGCTTGTTTCAACTCGACGAGCGGTTGCGTGAGCCGACGACTCATCCAATACGTGACAGCGATTGCGACAAGTAGGGCCAGAATAAACCCACCCGCTAAGATGAGGTAGATTTGCTGGAATTGTGGATTTGAAAACGGAACGGGACTATATGTCACGATTTGAATGTCCCCTTCTTCTTTCAGATACGTCAAGAAGCGGGTACCATTTACACCCACTTCGTCCTGAATCGCTAAATCATTCGGATCGAGGTTGATTGGCATCATGCGATGCATCCGTCCGCCTCGTTCGAACTCGATACGCTGCCCATTTTGAAATACAAGCACGTCAAGTTGCCCTGGGATTCCACGGCCCTCTTGAATGGCTTCATACACAATCGCCGCCTCGCGCTCCAATTGTGCGTACGTCTCCTCTTCTGCGAAGCGTCCAATCAATAATGACGTGAGTCCGAATGTTAAAAGTGCCATCACTGCAAGTGGTAGAATGGCCGTCCAAAGTAACTTCTTCATTAATCGATTCATGACAGTTCCTCTAATCGATAACCGACCCGGTGCACCGTCTTCAACTGTTCTTTCAAGGTCGGCGATTTGTCACGCAGTTGTTTAATGTGGGTGTCGACCGTTCGTGTATCTCCGACGAATGCGTAGTCCCACACCTCATCGAGCAAACGGTTCCGGTCTAACGCCTCCCCGACATGTTTCCAAAGATACAGTAACAACTCATACTCTTTGTTCGTTAATCGAAGCGGATGTCCGTTCTCTTGTACCATTCTCGATTTGACGTCGATGGTGAGCGTTCCAAATTGAATCATATCGGTTTGTTTGACGAGACGTTTCAGTCGAATCTCCAACTCTTTTAAAACGATGGGTTTGACTAAATAATCGTCTGCGCCAAGTTCCAATCCGAACACGCGATCATCCGCCTCACCACGAGCCGTCGTCAGGATAATAGCAGGTGCGGGCTGTTGCGCTTTTAATGTCGGAATCAAGGTCCAACCTTCTCCGTCAGGGAGTCGAACATCCAATAAAACTGCATCAAACCGTTGATGCAACTGTTGTTTCGCCTCACTCAAAGTCATCGCCACGGTCACCTCAAATCCGGAATATGTTAAAAAGCGGGACATGCCGTCCGCCAGTTTTAGTTCATCTTCCACAACGAGTACGTTCATCTCATATCGCCTCCACATCCATTATATCGTACCCATCAAACGTCCCACCGTTTCCCAAAGACAATTTGCAGAAATCTTGCAACTCCCTCACAACTTCCGAAGCGTTCAGTCCTACAATTGAAGTAACAAAGGAGGAGATACACATGAAATCAACAAAACTAGCAATCGCCTTAGCCGGTCTATTGGCCGTCTCAGGCACAGGCGTATATGCCGCGACGAATGACACGACGACTGATGAATCGACAACGACAGCATCCACACAATGCGAACGTGGTGAACGAGGGCCTGGTATGTTCGGTGACCGAGAAGCAGGGCATGCCGCTCTCATCGAAGCGCTCGGTTTAACGCAAGAAGAAGTGGATGTGGCTCGCGAAAACGGGCAATCTCTCCCTGAACTCGCAGAAGAAAAAGGGATTTCAATTGAAGCGTTCATCGACGCGATCATGACGTCGCATGAAGAAAAACTCGCAACCGCTGTGGAAGAAGGAAACTTGACGCAAGAAGACGCGGATCAAATCCTTGCGGACCACAAAGAACGGTTTGCCGATGTGACAAGTTACGATGACTTGGAAGATATTCGTGGTATGCGCGGTGGACGTGAAGGTGGTCGCCATGGTCACGGTCCACACCATGACGACTCAACTTCTTCAGATGACGATGCTTCAACAGAGAGCGACAGCAACGTAGAAAATCAAAGCAATAGCTTATAAGTCAAAAGGGCAGCCACTCGCGGTGGCCGCCCTTTCTAAATGAATCTAGACATTTTATTTCCGGTTAGATTGCTCTTGTTTCTTCCTTTCTCGGATCTCTTTCTCTACTCGTCGTAACGCTTTCTTTGATCCTCGAGCAAAGTCGTGGGCTTCCTTACGCTCCTGATACGTCGTGAATAACGTATCTAAATCATAGTCAGCCGGATAGAGTTCTGTTGCACGTGCCTCAAGACGAACGCGGCGGCTCGGCAACTCTACATATTCCAAATCTACGAACACTCGGACATGTCGACGCGATGCATCAAACGAATAGACAAGACCGACTTGATTCGTCTCTAACAAGCGGACACGGTCACCTTTTTCAAAATGCTCTGTTTCTTCAAGCGGGGCCATCTCCACTTCTCGCGTAATTTTAGAATCATCGACTTTCGTAATATCATACGTTTTCTCGTTCATATAACGGGATGCCTGTTTCAAAATCGATTCCGGCAGCCTCATCTTACGGGCGATAAAAAGAGCGTTGCTGTCGCCAGACTGCCCCATGATCAGCCGATATTTCGGTTCGAGCGTTTCCGGATCAAACTGCATCGCAGCGTTCATGAAATCTGGGTGGGCTTCAGAATAGGATTTGATTTCACCATAATGTGTCGATGCCACAACGATTGCGCCCCGTTTATATGCCGCTTCCAAGATGGCAATTGCAAGAGCCGCCCCTTCATTCGGTTCCGTCCCGCTCCCAATCTCATCGAATAACAAGAGCGATCGTTTTCCAGCGGTCTGCATGATATTCGCCACATTGTACATGTGTGCAGAGAATGTACTGAGTGCCGATTCCAAGTCTTGATTATCTCCGATATCGACGAACACTTCATCGAACGTCGAAATGATCGTATCGGTGTGAGCTGGGATATGCAGTCCCGTCATCGTCATGAGACTAAGGAGTCCAATCGTTTTCAAGACGACCGTCTTCCCTCCGGCGTTCGGTCCGGTGATGATCAAGCCGCGATAGTCTGTACCGATGGCAAAGTCGAGTGGAACGGCGCTTTCTAAAAGTGGATGACGTACTTGCTTCAATCGGATGCGACCGCTCGCATTGACGTGTGGTGTCACCCCGTCAATCGACTGACTGTACTTCCCTTTGGCGAAGACCATATCGTACTGGGCGATGACATCGAGCGTCGATTCGATGTCAGGAAGGACTTCTGTCACCGCTCCCGTCAACGTCGCTAGCACTTGATACACCTCTACCGCTTCTTCTGTACGCTTGACGACAAGTTCAGCGTTTAACTTCGCGATCGCTTCCGGTTCGATAAAGACCGTCGTCCCACGATTCGATGTATCCACAATCGTCCCTGCCACTTTATGCTTATAGGAAGCTTTGATTGGGATGGTGAAGCGATCCTGTTTTTTCGTGACGAATCCGTCTTGGATCATCTCGCGATTGGCGGCGCTCTTTAAGAACTTGTTCAATCGTTCCTCGATTCGTCCTTCTAAAATGTCGACTTGCTTCCGAATCCGCTTCAACTCTTTTGATGCTTCATCGACGACCTGTCCGGCTCGAATCGATTGTGTGATGTCTTCTTCTAACGTCCGCCATTCGCCCATTCCTGAAGCATAAGCCGAAAGAAGCGGTGCAAAGAATTCATGCTCGAGCATGAATCGCTTGAGTTTGCGTGCCCCTCGTAAAAACTCGGCGACCGCTTCAAGCTCTGTTGCCTCGAGTTGGATGCCTCGTTGCAGTTTTCCGATAATGGTCTCCATGTCAGACACACCGATGAACGGGACGTGTGACGTCGCGTCTAAAATCGCTCGGGCTTCGGATGTTTCTTGCAGGCGCTTCTTCACCGTCGTAATGTGGCTCGTTGGGCGTTGCTGTCTGAGTAATCGTCTCCCGAATCCGCTGATGCAGAAGCGTTCTACTTTCATCATCAATTCGTTGTATTGTAATTTTTCAAATGTTTGTTCGTTCATGTTTCTCTCTCCTCAAATGATAGAATCGAGATACCGCGCAAACAAAAAAGCGTCGGTCGATGACGACCAACGCAAAAAGACAGACGGGTGTCTGGCAGTTTTTGATGGGCGGTATCTGTAACGGAACATGACGGCATGACAAAAAGACGTGTCATCCGACATTTTTCAGTTCGTTAGGCAGATACAACCTCACTCATCAACATGCAACACCTTTCTTACTTAGATTCGCCCTTACTATACAATAGATTCGTTCCCTTGTAAAATTTTAGAGAACGCTTTCAAAAAAAGACTTGTGTCTCAAACCAACACATGTTATGTTGAACGTGAAGAAACGAATAGTGATCACATGTGACTGATTCGATCAGGCATGGGGTAAGACGTACGGTGCATGCCACCCGTCTATACTCCATGCCTGTTTTGTTTTTCGGTGTTTTGTTTCAAGAAAGGATGTAGTAGACATGCTATGGAATAAGTTAATGAATCGACACAAACCGACACTGCACTCACCAATGGAAGGAGACGTCATTCCACTCGAACAAGTTGCGGACCCGGTCTTTAGTGAAAAAATGATGGGCGATGGCATTGCCATCACACCAACAGACGGTGCCGTCGTCTCACCGGCTGATGGAGAGATTGTACAAATCGCTCCAACAAAGCACGCCATCGGCATTCGGACCGAGGATGGGGCTGAGATTTTGATACACGTCGGACTCGATACCGTTGAACTCGAAGGTCGACCGTTTGATCTTCAAGTAGATGTGGGCGACCACGTCAAGACGGGACAGCTGTTACTCACAGCAGACTTGGCGCAAATTCATCAAGCTGGTAAGGACACGGTCACGCCAATGGTCGTGACGAATGGTGGCGCACTTGCCCATCATTACGCCTTCACGTTCACGAAGGAAGCTGTTCCGGGCAAGACGATTGTCGCCCGAGTGGAAGCGTGACTCCGGAATAAGGAGGACACATGATTAAAATCAAAAAGATTCTAAACAACAATGCGGTCATCGTCTCAGACGAGGGTGAAGAAAAGATTGCGATTGGCCCTGGCGTCGCGTTTAAAAAAGCGAAGAACGACATCGTCAATCCCCATAAAATCGAAAAGTTGTTCATCATGCCAGAGAATGACAAGTTCCAACAGTTATTGAGCCGGATTCCCGTTGAACACTTCACCGTTTCCGAGGACATTATCTCTTATGCGGAAAAACGTCTCGAGACATCGTTCAACGAACATATCCACATTGTCTTGACCGACCACATCTCGTTCGCCATCGAGCGGGAAATGGATGGCATCTCATTACGCAACAAACTGTTGAACGAGATTAAAATCCTCTATCGGAATGAATATGAGATTGGACTATGGGCGATTGAGCATATCGCTGAAAAGCTCAACGTCCAAATGCCGAAAGACGAAGCTGCGTTCATCGCGCTTCATATTCATACGATGAAAGTGAAAGGAGGTGATTTACGCAAGACGGTCAAACAGACAACAATTGTCCGCGACATGATTCAATCGATTTCACGACGACTCGATGTATCCATTGAAGAAGATGACTTATCCTACCAACGATTATTAACTCATTTACGGTTCGTTATGGATCGGGTCAACCATTACGATCATCATACGATTGATGAAGACATGCTCCGCATGATTCAGACGAAGTTCACGTCTGCCTATGCGTGTGCATCAGATGTCGCAAAAGAAATGGAAGAGACCTATGGCATCGTCTTGCCCGAGTCAGAACTTGGTTATATTACGCTTCACATCCAACGTCTACAAGATCAACACCATCAAAAAGGAGGAAATCAACAATGATGAACTTTTTCCAACGTCTCGGACGTTCCCTCATGTTACCGGTCGCCGTACTACCGGCTGCTGCCATTCTCATGGGGATTGGTTATTGGATTGACCCAGTCGGCTGGGGATCTGAAAACATTGCCGCTGCATTCTTAATTAAGGCAGGGGCCGCTATTATTGATAACATCCCAATTCTGTTCGCAGTCGGGGTCGCGCTCGGAATGGCTAAGAACCGTGACGGTTCAGCAGCACTAAGTGGACTCGTTGCCTTCTTGACGGTCACAACGCTTCTCTCCGCAGGAACGGTAGCATTGTTCCAAGGAATCGACGTAGAAGCCGTCAACCCGGCATTCGGTAAGATTGGGAATGCTTTTGTCGGGATTCTATCCGGTCTCGTCGCCGCTTCCATGTATAACCGCTTCAGTCAAGTCAAATTGCCAGATGCTCTCGCCTTCTTTAGTGGGAAGCGTCTCGTACCAATCATGACAGCCTTCTCGATGATTCTTGTATCGGTCGCTCTTTACTTCATCTGGCCGGTCGTCTATACAGGTCTCGTCGGTTTCGGTGAATCGATTTCAAAACTTGGCGCATTCGGTGCCGGACTTTACGGATTCTTTAACCGCCTCTTGATTCCAACCGGCCTTCACCACGCCCTCAACTCTGTATTCTGGTTCGACGTCGCAGGAATCAACGACATCGGAAACTTCTGGTCAGGTCAAGGTGAAAAAGGTGTAACGGGGATGTACCAAGCAGGTTACTTCCCAATCATGATGTTCGGTCTCCCGGCCGCAGCACTCGCGATGTACCACACAGCGAAAACGAAACGGAAAAAACAAGCCGCTTCACTTCTTCTCGCAGCGGCATTCGCTTCATTCTTCACAGGTGTAACAGAACCGCTCGAGTTCTCATTCATGTTCCTCGCTCCTGTTCTTTACCTTGTACACGCAGTCCTTACAGGAATTTCGCTCTTCGTTGCAGCAACGTTCCAATGGACAGCTGGCTTTGGATTCAGCGCAGGCTTGGTCGACTTTATCTTGAGCTCACGCTTGCCGCTTGCGAACCAACCGTACATGCTCATCGTTCAAGGTCTCGTGTTCGCAGTCATTTATTACGTCATCTTCCGCTTTATGATTGTGAAGCTCAACTTGGCGACGCCAGGCCGTGAACCAGATGAAGTCGTCGATGCGGTTGCAAGTGAGACGGCAGACGGTGAAGCGAAAGTCGCTCCGGTCGCATCAGCTTCAGGTAGCGAATACTCAGCAATGGCACATATGATTTATGACGGTCTTGGCGGTGACAGCAACGTCACAGGCATCGAGTCGTGCATCACACGCCTACGTGTCGATGTCAAAGACATGGATACGGTTAACCAAGATCAAATCAAAAAAGCCGGTATTCCGGGAATCAAAGTCGTCAGTCCAAACCATATTCAAGTCATCGTCGGCACAAACGTTCAGTTCGTCCTCGATGAGATTGAAAAAATCCGTAGCCACCGCGCCGGATAAACATCGAAAGCCACCTCATTCAGGTGGCTTTTCTTGTTTTTGTGCATATTGTTGATAAAATTTAATGAAATAATAGAGGAAAATCCACGGCAAGATGTACTGCGTGAGCCACATGATGACACGCATCAACTGCCAAATCGGATTATTTAATATCGCCCCCGCTAGGAAAATGACGATACAAAAGATCAGACCGTACACTATGTATATCTTTTTACCCAACTCATCCACCTCCTTATTTTCCCAGTTCAGTGTAACATAAAGAGCCTGCCGCAACCGGACAGGCTCTTCTTACATTTGACGAAGTCGGGAAATGCGTTCAACTGGATCGGGGTGTGTCGAGAATAGACCACTCACCTTCTTCTTAAGTGGATCGGAGAAGTAAAGCGGTGCCGAGGCACTCGACGCTTGCTCGACGGGTGTCTCGACGTTGGCAATCTTCTCAAGCGCCGAGGCGAGCGCATCTGGGTTTCGGGTCAGTTCCGCCCCACTCGCATCTGCCAGAAACTCGCGATTCCGGGAAATCGCCATATTGATGAGCATGGCGATGAGCGGTGCCAATACCAACAGGACGAGTCCGATGATCATGAAAATTGGATTCTGGTTTTGATCGCGTCTTCCACCGATACTTCTGAAGAACAGCATGCGCGACCCGATATCGCTCATGATGGCAATCACCGAGACAAGTGCGAGCGTGACCGTCGAGAGCCGCACATCATAATTCTTAATATGCGCGACCTCATGCGCGATCACACCTTCTACTTCTTCTCGCGATAATCGATCCAACAGTCCCGTTGTGACGGCGACGGCCGCCTTTTCCGGTTTCAATCCCGTCGCAAAAGCGTTCGGCGATGGGTCGTTGATGATAAAGATACGCGGCATCGGCACTCGTGCGACCATCGCCATGTTCTCGACCGTATGCCATAAAAAGCGGTGCTCTTCCACCGATGTCACCTCTTGTGCCCGATTCATCTTCATGACGATGTTCGTACTCGACATGATGACGATTCCCACGTAAAACAACGAGAAAATCGGTGTGAAGATCAACCCCGGAATCGCGTCTCCATAGTTGACGTAGGAAATCGCCGCTCCGACGAGAAGAACGAATAAGACAAACCCCGTGACGATGAAAACAGTCTTCACTTTATTCTTTCGAATCTGTTCATAGAGGAGCATACGCGCCACCTCGATTCATCAAAACGAAACGCGAACGTTCTCGCGCTCTTCGGCACGTGCCTCGAGCATATCGCGCTTTTCGAAATGATGGACGGAAGCGATGATGTTCGTCGGGACCGATTCGATTTTCGTGTTATATTTCATGACCGTATTATTATAGAGCTGGCGCGAATACGCCACTTTGTTTTCTGTCTGCGTCAATTCTTCCTGCAACATCTTGAAGTTCTCATTCGCCTTCAAATCTGGGTACGCCTCACGAAGCGCGAAGAGATTTTTCAGTGCTCCACTCAATTGATCGTTCACTGCCATCTGGTCTTGACGATTCGACTTTTCTCCGAGCTGGTTTCTCAGTTCGACGACCTTTGTAAGCGTTTCTTGTTCGTGTTTCGCATAGCCTTTCACCGTCTCGACCAAGTTCGGAATCAGATCATACCGCCGCTTCAACTGTACATCGATTTGAGCCCATGCCTCATCGACCCAATTTCGATATTTGACGAGCCCGTTGTACATCGAAAAATAGATGAGTACAAGCACGACAACCGCTACAATCGCAATAATCCACCCCATGTTGGCACCTCATTTCTTCATTTTCTCCTGTATTAATTCCCTTTACTCGTATAAGATAAGCTTAACTTTCATAACAATTTGTAAATGAATTCATTTCTTGACACGGTAACCACAAAGGAGTGTTCGCAATGATCGTCACGCATGCCGAAGTACGTTTGACCGAGTTGTTCGAAGAAATGGTGTCCCTAAGACGCCATTTTCACCAATATCCTGAACTGTCTTTTCAAGAAGTCGAAACACCAAAGATGATTGCCTCGTATCTCCGTGAACTTGGGATTGAAGTACGTGAGCACGTTGGCGGCAATGGGGTCGTCGGTCGAATCAAAGGCGGTGACGGTCCGACCATCGCATTACGTGCCGATTTTGACGCCCTTCCCATCCAAGATGTGAAAGATGTCCCGTATCGTTCAAAAGTGAACGGGGTCATGCATGCGTGTGGACACGATGCCCACACGGCGACACTGCTCGTTTTAGCGAAAGTATTGACTGAGATGAGCCTTCCAGGAGACGTCGTGTTGATTCACCAGTTCGCAGAAGAATTGGCTCCAGGTGGTGCCAAACCGATGATTGAAGACGGCTGTCTCGACAACGTGGATTATATATACGGTGCGCACATTTGGACGCCACTTCCGTTCGGAACGATTGGCGTGAAAACAGGTCCTGTCATGGCTGCGGCAGATCGCTTTGAATTGACCATTACAGGAAAAGGTGGACATGGCGCGATTCCGCAACATACAGTCGATGCCCTCATGGTTGCCGTGAACGTGGCAAATCATCTCCAACAGGTCGTCAGTCGGCGCATCGATCCGCTCGAACCTGCCGTACTGACCATCGGTACGCTCCACTCCGGGCAAGCGTTCAACGTCATTGCCGAAGAAGCCAAATTATCCGGCACCGTGCGTACATTCACTCGGGAGACACAAGAAAAAATCATCTCCGATATGGAACGGATCATCCGTTCCGTCTGTGAGGCGAGTGATGCTGATTATGAATTGGAGTATATAAAAGGATATCCTGCTGTCGTGAATCATGTGACCGAAACGGAACTCGTCCGTGAGAGTGCGGTGGAGGTCGTTGGTGCAGACGGTGTCATTGAGATGGCACCGCTCATGGTCGGAGAAGATTTCGCTTATTATGTCGAGCGCGTTCCTGGTAGTTTTTTCTTCACAGGAGCAGGAAATCCCGAGCTCTCTGCAATCTTCCCGCATCATCATCCTCGCTTCGATGTGGATGAACGGGCGATGCTGCACACAGCTCAGGTCTTGTTAGGTGCTTTACAACGAACGTGGATGGTACACGAAAAAGAGGGCTGATGCATCGCATCAGTCCTCTTCTGTAATTGGTTCATGTAGTTCTGAGACAAGTACTTGGTCGACACGTTTTCCGTCCATATCCACGACTTCAAAGCGAAGACCGTACGCTTCGACCACATCGCCCCGTTTCGGAAAATCGCCGAGTGCGTAAATGACGAGTCCCGCGAGCGTATGATAGGAGTTGCGCCCTTCGTCGAATCGGTCATCCCGAATCTCGAACGTTCGCTTCAAATCCTCAATCCCGAGTAACCCATCCGCCAAATACGACCCATCTTCACGACGTACCACTTCTGGTGTATCCTCTTCAATCATCACCTCTCCGACGATTTCTTCTAAAATATCGAACAAGGTGACCATACCAAGGAATCCGCCGTATTCGTCTAAAACAAAGGCGATTTCCACACCATTTTTCTGCATCATTTGAAGCACCTGGCTCGCCTCTCGCTGTTTTGGAACGATGAGCGGCTGTTTGATGCGCTTCAAAATCTGTGACGGCTCACGCAGTGTCGGCAACGTCAAGATGTCACGTACGTCGATGTACCCGACAAAATCGTCAAGCGAGTCGCGTCCAACCGGTAACTTGTTATGTTTACTTTCATAGATCGATTTCTTCATATCGTCCATGTCATCTTCTAAGTCGACCCATTCGAGCGTCGTCCGTGGTTGCATGAGCTCATAAATCAATTGATCATGAAACGCAAAGACCCGTTCGACTTGTCGAACTTCTTCATGAGCGAACTGCCCTTGCTGGGCGCCTTCAAACAAGAGTTGTTTGATCTCGAGCTCAGTCTCCCCACTCGTCTGTTCCGCCTTCAACCCTAACAATTTGAACAAAAAGAGTGTCGATTTCGATAAAATCCAAATGAACGGTTTCATCACTTTACTGAATAAATCGAGCGAAGGAATAATCGCCATCGTGACTTTCTCAGGCGAAACGAGCGCAATCCGTTTCGGGACCAATTCACCAATAATCAGGGATAGATACGTGATGATTGTAACGACGGCCACATAAGCAACGGTTCCGGCATACTGCGTACTCATCCCAGCTTGTTCAAACGCCGATGCGAGCGGTGCCGAGAAGCGCGCGCCCCCGTAGGCCCCGTTAATAATCCCAATCAATGTGATTCCGACTTGAACGGTCGACAACAAATCTGTCGGGTCTTTCGAATAATGAAGCGCAATCTTTGCACTTCGTTTCCCTCGATTTGCTTCAACCTCAAGTTTTGCAGGTTTCGATGAGATGAGCGCAATTTCTGTCATCGCAAAAATCCCGTTCAACACAATCAAAAACAAAACAATCAACAAATCAATCACTATGGAAGAATCCACTTTTTTCATCACCTCAGCTAATTTTTAAACCATACTGCTTCATTTTATCAAAAAATCGTTACCAACCTGTACCCGTTTTGCTCAGAAAAATAGCCACTCCTCAAGAAGTGGCTTCGTTGACAGCTTGTTTGGCGATAGCCGCCGTCTGAGACTGTTTAAAGAGAATGACCCCGACAAGAAGGATGGTGAGCCCTACAATTTGTCCGGCCGATAACGTGATTTGAGGCATCCCGAAGGCGCCATATAAATCGACGACTAACGCCCAAATGAGTTGTGACACGAGAATGAGTGACACAGACAACGTGGGTCCGAGTAACTGGATGCTGCGCATGACACAGTACACGACCCCGACCCCAAGCAAACCACCAAGCCAATAGATTGGCGACAAGTCACGTAATCCAGCAAGGTTTCCTCCAAATAATAACAACGGGATGATGGATCCGACTAAACCAACGATAAAGACCAATACGGTGGTGGCCCAAGCCCCTAAATTTGTGTTCATTTTCGCGTTGACCGCCGCCTGTACGCTAATAAATGCCCCAGCCACAGCCGAACAGATGATACCAAAAATCATATAACCCCTCCTTACTCATAAAACATGCCGTTCGCACGTTCTTTCAATCGCTCACTATTTAAAATGATGACTTCTTTTCTCGTTCGTTTGACCAATCCTTCATCCACGAATGCCTGCAACGTTCGGTTCAAGTGACGATAACTCGTCCCTAGCCACTCTGCGACTTCTTTACGCTTCAGTTGACTCATCTCCGCTTGAAACAGTTCATTCCCTGATTCACTGAGTGAAATCAAGTAACCGGCCAAGCGCTCTTCTAAAGTCGACATGAGATGATTCGACGAGGCGTTCGCCTCAATGAATAATTTTTCGGACACGCCTCGTAACAGATGCTCCGTGAATTCGACCGTTCGATTATATCTTCGAAGCGCCTCGAAAGGGATGCGCAGACATGTTACGGGACCAACCGCTTCAACCGTATGCAATACATTGCGCCCGCTCGCATATTCGATATCTCCAATCAATGTTGGAGCAGCCTTCAGACGCAACAATCGCAATTTCCCTTCTTCACTGAGCGTATAAATTTTGACACGCCCTTCAAGGACGACGAATAAAGATTCGATGTGCTGATCGTTCGAACATAACATGGTCCCAGACGCATATGTCACCACGGACGAAGACTCAAGCGTTTCATTCGAAAACAGATGATTCCACTGCAATCGTTTCAGTGCATCCATAATATCCATCATGTAAAGTGAACTCCTTAAGAAAATGTATAGATTCCGATTCCAACAACCATCAAGACGAGTCCCATGACCTGTCCCGTGTTCATCGGTTTCCGTTTGACACCAAACCAACCATTCAAATCGATGATGAAGGCTCCTACTAATTGTGCCACAAGCAATACACAGATTGCCCATGTGACCCCTAGTTGTTGAATCGCCGTCAATTCGCCGAAGACAACGAATACACCGAACAATCCTCCTAAACTATAATACCAAGGTACGCGCTTGAAGGCTGTCATGTCCGCATCTCGCTTGAAGAAGTAAATCGCAAGTGCCAACAGAAGTCCGACAAAATGAACGATGGTGACGGACATCCATGCGCCTACCGCATCTCCTAGTTTTGCATTAAAGATTCCTTGAAGGGCGATGAACGTCCCTGATAAGATGGCAAATAAAATTCCCATGTCATTCCCCTTTCTCTCCGTCTGACTTTACGAAAAGAAAGAAGACTTGAATAGGACATATGTCCAAACACTAAAAAGCAACTTCGACATTCGAAGTTGCTTCACACGATTATCCGAGTAGCTTAACAAGTTCTTTCCCGACCGCTTCAGAAGACTGAGGGTTCTGACCAGTGACGAGACGTTCGTCAACTGCCACGTTCACCGCCCAGTTGTCAGCTCCTTTGAACTGCCCGCCTTGATTGCGTAGTCCCGTTTCAAGTAAGAACGGTACGACAGAATCGAGTTGCATCTCTTTTTCTTCCGCATCGGTAAACCCTGTCACCTGTTTATCTTTAACGAGTGGCTCGTCGTTGCTGAGTTTCACATTGACCAATCCAATTGGTCCGTGACAAACTGCCCCGACAATATTTCCACTTTCGTATACGTTACGAATGACACGTTGTAATGTTTCATTCCCTGGGAAATCGACAACTGTTCCGTGACCTCCCGGTAAGAAGATTGCATCGTACGACTCGTCTGCGACTTGATCGAGACGGGCTGTGTCTTTAAGCAATTCCCGTGTGTTGAGAATGTCTTCTGACAAACCATCTTCTAAACTATTCGCGTCGATTGGCACGTCTCCACCTTCGATACTCGCGACCGTCACTTTATACCCTTCTTTTTCGAACAATAAATAAGGAACGGCAAACTCTTCAAGCCATAGTCCCGTTGCATGACCATTTGATAATTGATTTGCTGACGTTGTGACAATCAGTACATGTTTCGACATACTCAATTCCTCCTTCAAGAAAATCAACATACGACTCTAGTGTTCCCGATTCATCATCTGTTAAACCCGATGACCTGTCCGCTCACGACAAGGCGTAACTTTTTTTAACCTGGTTATTTATTCATCCTCCCTTTTTCTTACCACCTTCTATACTGAGGAAGAATTGCAATTCCAACCCATGAAGGAGACGTGTGCTATGACGAAACGAATGAACGACTGGGGATTTCTCATTGTTGTCGCCATCATCATCCTATTGCTTGTGCTTGGTCAGCTGCCGTTCTTCATGTAATCTTCACGTATATTCTTTACCAGTTGTAGTATGATTGCCTTGTAAGCACTTACACCAAACCTGATATGAAAGGATGGAGTTCACTATGTCAGAACGCATTTTCATCAGTCCGGCCAAGTATGTGCAAGGGAAACAAACGATTGATCGCATCGGAGAGTTTGTCGCTCACTTCGGTTCCAACGCTTTACTCATCGCGGATGACGTCGTATGGGAGTTGATCGGCGAACGGGTGACCCAGTCTCTGCAAGCGAGCCAGCTCAAGGCGACGAAAGCTGATTTCATCGGAGAAGCGTCGAAGCACGAAATCACTCGAATCGCTACAGACGCTAAGAAGCATGAAACAGCGTTTGTTATCGGTCTCGGCGGTGGGAAAACGCTCGATACAGCAAAAGCGGTCGCAGATGAATTGGATGCGCGTATCGTCATTGTACCGACCATCGCCTCTACGGATGCACCGACGAGCGCATTGTCGGTCATATATACAGATGAAGGCAATTTCGAAAGCTATCGTTTCTATAAAAAGAATCCGGATCTCGTCCTTGTGGATACGGAATTGATTGCACAAGCACCGCCACGCTTCTTAGCGTCAGGTATTGCCGATGCATTGGCCACATGGGTGGAAGTGCGAAGTGTCCTGGCATTCGGAGGCAAGACGATGGCTGGCGGTGTCCCGACACTTGCAGCGGAGGCGATTGCCGAACGGTGTGAAGAGGTTCTATTCACATATGGGATTCAAGCGTATGAAGCTGTGAAAGCAAAAGTCGTCACACCTGCGCTTGAAGCTGTTGTGGAAGCCAACACCTTATTGAGCGGGCTCGGCTTTGAAAGTGGTGGCTTGGCTGCAGCCCATGCCATTCACAATGGATTCACCGCACTTGAAGGAGACATCCACCATTTGACGCACGGTGAAAAAGTTGCATTTGGAACACTCGTGCAACTCGCACTCGAAGGACGCCCTCAAGAAGAGTTCGAGCAGTATGTTGCCTTTTATATGGCACTCGACTTACCGGTCACACTTGAAGATATCAAATTGAAAGATGCATCTCGAGACGATATCTTGAAGGTCGGGAAAGCGGCCACGGCAGATGGCGAAACGATTCATAGCGGTTTCGATGTTACACCTGAAGAAGTTGCTGACGCCATCATCGCTGCGGATCGCTATGCACGTCTTTATAAAGAACACCTATAAAAACAGCGAGACGAAGCTCACACGGCTTCGTCTCGCTGTTTTTTGTTCAGGAAGAATGATGAGAGAATTCCTACTCCCATACAACTGACCGTCAAAAGGAAGAACGTCAGCTGGTTCATATAGATGATATTCGTGAACTGGTTCCATCCTTCTGCGTACGACTCATTGGCTGATAAACGAATCCCTTCTCGAAGAGACGTCGCCTGTGATTGGTTAGTCATCCAAGCTATACCGGCCATGACGAAACTTCCGATCGCTAAACTGACCTTTCCAAACGGTCGCACGGATGCGACGACTCGATGTGTCAAACGAATGGTGATCCAAACAAACAATAAAAGAAACGGCCATCCAATCAAGAGAACAATCCAGTATAGATTCCCTTCACCCGGTGTTTCCGAGTAAGGGGTCGTCAGCACTTCACCGAGCTTAAAGATTCCAAACGTGATCAACGTCACGATAAACCATGCTTTTATCAATTTCTCCATCTCAACACCTCGTCCTCAGTATAGCAAAAACACTGTATGCGTCTGCATACAGTGTTTATTCTTTCGGTCGGACGACGTAATAAATCAAAATGACGAGCCACGTCCACACCCCTGTGAAAATCCCGATAATCCCGACGATGAAGAATCCGAGCGGAATCATCGATTTCGTTCGATTATAGTCCTTCCACATATTCGATAGCCCTTTAATATTAAAGTATAAAAAGGCAAAGAATAGGACGAGCAATAAGAGCGGTAACCCAATTAAAGCTTCCATTCGCTCACTCCTCTCTACGATCTCATTCGTTATCTTTATTGTATCGGATTTCATGCTCACCTTCATCGGGCCCTAGGCGTATCCTCTTCCGACCTGTGGGCGGATAAAAGATGTGCACTCTTTCAGAAAAAAGGGAAAAGGAACATCATCTAACTCTCGAGGAGGCGTTTTGCCATGAAGTCCTTGCGTATCTTGATCATTTGTTTGCTGTTGTTTCAAGTGTCGCCGGTGACAGCGGCATCCTCGTCCCCACAACCAGGTTATACGATTAAAACGACGTATTTGTACGGTCGTGCCATGCAATCTTCTCCAATTCTTAAGACGCTACGAACGAACGTCC
Organism: Exiguobacterium sp. BG5(2022); assembly: GCF_031844365.1. Taxonomy (GTDB): domain Bacteria; phylum Bacillota; class Bacilli; order Exiguobacteriales; family Exiguobacteriaceae; genus Exiguobacterium; species Exiguobacterium profundum. The sequence continues at coordinate 139,382 of NZ_JAUZVB010000002.1, read as the reverse complement.
CGGTCCGCTACACGACCTATAACCGGAGCTGGTCGAACGTCTATATCGGAAATACGAAGTACTTCACTCCCTCTGCCAACTTGAAAGCCGGCATCCCTAAAATGCCTTCTGCAGACCGTTTACGACTAGTCAACAAGGCGAATGCACTCCCGTCCACTTACCGTTCCCCACAACTTGTCACATTAACCATTCCAACTGTTTATCAAAAAGGGAGTGAACGGACCTTGATGACAGCGGAAGCAGCATACGCTTTGGCTAAACTATATTACGCCGGTCGGAAGCAAGGTCATACGTTATACGCCCTTAGCGCCTACCGATCTTACTCGACACAAAAGTCACTCTATGCCTATTACGTCAACACACGTGGGGTCGCATATGCTTCAAAATATGTGGCACGTCCCGGTCATAGTGAACATCAAACGGGTCTCGCCGTTGATATGACGAGTCAACGCATGCGTCTAGGCCTATATGAATCCTTCGACCGATCGCCTGAAGGGAAATGGATGCTTCAAAACGCCCATCTCTATGGATTTATCGTCCGCTATCCAAAAGGAAAAGAGAAAATCACGGGATACAATTACGAACCTTGGCATTTGCGTTATGTCGGTGTCACTGAAGCGACGATGATGAAGCAGAAGAACTGGGCGTTCGAAGAATGGTGGAGCAAACGTTGAGTGAGCATCCTTTTTCAGGCATTTCCCTGTTCACGTTATAATGGAGTCATCTTATTCGTATAGGGGGAAATGTGGGATGTGGATTGTGATGAACAAACTAGACGTTGAAAAAGGAAAGGCCGACGCGGTCAAAGCACGCTTCGAAACGACTAAAGGAATCGAAGCGATGGATGGCTTTGTCCGTATGCAAGTGTTGACGGATACGTCTGATGAGGCGATGGATCATGTCGTCATCATGACCACGTGGCGTGATGCAGACAGCTTTGAGAACTGGCGCGACAGCAATGCTTATAAGCACGCCCATAAGAAACGTGATGACGGGACTTCAGAAGTGAAACCAATCGTCCTCGGCAACACCGTTACCCAATATGAGGTCGCCATTGAACATCTCGCCTCAACGGAGCGCGTTCAATAAATCTTGAGGACGGATGATGCCGAGTAGCGGTTCATCCGGATTTCCGGTCTCTGTAATCAGAAGGGCGTCATATCGTGCGCCCTCTTTCATTTGCGTAAAGCAGTGCTGTGCCTCGATTACGGTCGCATCCTTTCGAATGAATCGATACCGGTGCATATGCGGATCGTGGTGGAGCACGTGCTTCACCCGAACTCCTTTGAGTGACAAGTTGGGCCCGTCGATTGTTTCGGCTAGCCAACTGGTCACTCCTTTTTTCGTCAACAGTCCGCGCCAAGACCCATTGTCATGATATACAGGGAATTGCGAATAATTTTTATCTCGAATCTCCCGGAGTACTTCCGTCAAAAAATCTTCCGACTGAAACGTCACCACCGATTTCGCAAATAATGGAATGACGAGACGTGGATGAAGGAGCTCTCGCTCTACTTCTAAAATCAATGCAACAAGCGACTCGTGTGGCTCCGCGATAATAAAATCAGGTTCACGCCGCTCATGGACGATGGCATTTCGTAGTTGACTCATCTGATGTAAATCTTCTTTATACCGGTCGATGATTGGATTTTGTTTCGCTAACCGATTCACCATGTTACTAAAACTGAAATGTTGCCCATCTCCCATCTCTCGACTCAAGTAGTCCTCGATTCGATGATAGGATGCCAAAAATTCTTCAGCACGACTCATGTGATCACCCTCCTTAACGATACATGTATACCCTCTTTTTTATCATTTGAGCAGGAAACCGTTTATTCATCCCGAATGACATAGAAATCATCTTAATTATGGAGGAGGGCTATCATGGCGACTTCGATTCATCCCACATCACCAACTTCACCGCAACCCACGTTTCGCGCAGGACTACGCGCCGGCATTCCCGTCGCCATCGGATATATCCCGATTGCGATTGCCTTCGGTCTTTTGGCACAATCTTTCAACTTGCCGAATGCTATCACATTATCGATGTCCTTTTTGATCTTTGCCGGGGCAAGTCAGTTCATTACGGTACAACTTCTGATGGCCGGTTCGATGTATTGGGAAATCATTTTGACGACGTTCATTCTAAACTCTCGCCATTTTTTAATGTCCGCCTCACTATCCCAACGGATTGAGAGTACATCTCGAAGACTATTGGCTACCATCGCGTTTGGTGTGACCGACGAAACGTTCAGCATCGCCTCTACTCGTCAAGAGGCCCGTTCCGGTATGTTCGTGCTCGGGTTGAATACAATCGCATTTCTTGCTTGGAATGTCGGGACGTGGATGGGGGTCTTCCTCGCCTTCGGTCTTCCAAGCACATTACAGGCGAGTATGGGGATTGCGCTATATGCGATGTTCATCGGGTTACTCGTTCCATCATTAACGACTCGTCCTGTCTTCGTCGTAGCAAGCTTAGCTATCATTATTCAAGCCATACTCCATTGGGTCATCACCCCGTTCTTCTCAATCTCAGATGGGATTCGAATCATCGTCGCGACCGTTGTCGCAGCCGGAATCGGTGCTTTCGTATTTAAGGAGGAAGAGGTCACATGATATCGTTGTTTCTACTCGTTCTAGGATTGGCACTTGTCACGTATATCCCTCGCCTCGTCCCGCTACTCTGGCTAAAGGAATTGGCGTTACCGGCATATATGAAACGATTTCTTTCCTTCATCCCGTATGCGGTACTGGCTAGTTTGATTTTTCCGGGCGTCCTATCCTCCACCACCACCACCTCGTCTGCCTTATTCGGAGGAGTGGTAGCCACTTTCCTGGCGCTACTACGGGTCAACCTCGTCGTTGTCGTCATTGGAGCTGTATTCGGGGTATATGCCTTTCAAACTATATGACAAAGGAGCGGCACACGAGGTGCTGCTCCTTTTCTTATGCTGATATGCCCTGACGACGAAGCTGGACGAATACGTCCACAAATTCCGCGTCCCATTGTGTTCCCCGACCGCTCTCCAATATGGAAAGCGCCTTTTCCACTGGCATCCCTGACCGATAGGGTCGATCTGATGTCATGGCATCATAAGCATCGGCAATCGCCATGATTCTTCCGAATAACGGAATGTCGACCGCATGTAAGCGGTCCGGGTATCCTTTCCCATCGATTCGTTCGTGGTGCGATCGAACTCCGGCTAAAATCGGTTGAAGCGATGCAGGTAAATGAATTTGACTCAAAATATGGATGCCAATGGTCGGATGTTCTTGAATTTTTGAAAACTCTTCGTCTGTCAGCTTCCCTTCTTTTAGTAGGACGTCATCTCGAATTCCAATTTTCCCGATGTCATGTAGAAGTGCCGACTTGTTGAGTAAATCGACTTGTGCATGCGGTAAGCCAATGGCGCGAGCAAGCTCAACGGAATACATCGCGACACGCTCCGAATGACCTGCTGTGTAGGGATCACGTGCATCGAGCGTTGCTGCGAATAAAATGAAGAGACTGTCTAACAGCTGTGCGTTTTCTTGTTCACGAGCAGTTACCGTCTCAACCATTTGATTGAATCCCCCAATCAGTTGGGCGAACTCATCTAAGTACGGATTCTCGATTTTCTGAAGTTGTCCCGACTCCATCTGTTCGATGCCGGACGTCAAAAATCCAATCGGACGTTTGATGTTGTCATAGAGTAAGAAACTGCATAACACCGCAATTCCGACGATGATGACAAGAATCACGAGCGCCCAATTCCAATACGTATCCGTTCGAGTCGAAGTCGACAATTGGACACTCGACGCCAACATGAACAACATGATGGGAAAGATACCCGTAATGAGCATACTGATCAATAATTTAGTTCGGACACTAAATGATCGATACGTTGCATGAATAGGCAGATGATAAAGTTCGAGATGCCTTTCTTTCATGTATACAAGTAATGGCTCAACCGATCGAACCGTCAAAAAATATTCAATCAAGGCATGTAGTACCGCAATCATGACGGCCCCGATTGCAGCCAAGCCGATCAAACGATAAGGTAAGTCAATCCACCCCATCTGAATAAAAACGGCGGTTAAACCAATTGACGGGATGGATAATCCAAACAAATGAGGACCTAAAATCCGTTGCACCGTTAAAATCGGGAATCGACTCGCTTGTTCGAATGCCGACGTCAATTCGTCAATCGATGGGGATTCGATCATAAAAAGCTGTCGTATCGGTCGAATGTGGCGACGGTATAAGAGTAGTTCTGAGAAAATCATAACTATCCCTGACCCCAACATGATGCCTAACAGTAGTAAAATCTCTCGAATGGACAGGTCAAGCGTTTGAAAAATAAAGACACCACCTACTCCAAAGACGGCCAAACCTGAGCCGATGATATAGTTCATCACGAGCGTCCGTTGAAAACGTTCAAACATTCCCCTCACCCCTACACTCTTTTCTTTTACTATCGACCAGATTTATGCTTGAGTTGAACACAAAAAAACGGATCTCCTTGTAGGAGACCCGTTCAAGCATCGATTATGGGCGTAACGGACCATCGTTATCATCAAGTGATCGATTGTCCTGATCCGGAGTGATGTTTTCATGGAACGGATTCGGTTCCGGTCCATCAATATGGTCAACTTTTGGATTTTGAACATCTCGCTTCAACTCGTGTTTCGATTGTTCCGCTTCATGTTTCGACTGCTCCACGCCTTGCTTCGCTTGTTGTTTTGCAGCTTCCGCTTCGCGGCTCATCTGTTCTTTCTCCTGCTCGAGACCTTCTTTTGAAACTTCCGTTTCATCAATGCGTCGCTCTGCCTTTTTCAAATAACGTGCAGCCGTCTCGCGACCACCAAGACCGAAAGCAAGACCGAAGGCAAGGGCAACAGCTCCAAGAATAAGAAGGAATGCTGTATTGACAATCATCGGTGCGATGCCGAGCTGACTAATTGCCATGAAGAAGACGAGTCCGAGAATCGCATACTTCGCTACGTAGCGAAGCGCACTCGGTTGTCCAGCTCCATCAACAAGTACACTTCCAACTAATCGCTCTGCCATGTTCGCCAACCAGAATCCGACTGCCAAGATGATGAGTGCTGCAATGACCATCGGCAAGTAAGCAAAGATGGCTGTCGCGAGGGATGCCATGAACTCAAGATTCGCGACTTGAAGCGCTTCGGATACGAAGAGCAAGATCACGATTACTTGGACAATGACACCGACCACTTGGGCAATTGACATCGAAGACGCACGTTCCCCGAAGCCCATTTTTTGAGCCAACGAGTTGACGCCAAGATTTTCAAGAAGTGATACAACGACCCCTTTCAACCATTTTGCAACGAACACCCCGACGAGGACGAGGACGATTGCAACGAGAATGTCTGGAATCATGACAAGGACATCATTGAGCATCGCAATCGCCGGTTCCGAGATCCCTCGAATATCGAGCGCCTCAAGCGCCGAAATCGTCACCGGAATCATGATGAAGATGAAGACGATTGTACCGATTGCCTTCGCAAGACTCGATCCTTTCACGTAATCAGATAGATGGAATCGCTCTGCCAAGCGATCTAGTCCTGCAGCTTCGAGGAATTTCGTCAAAATGTCGCGAACAATCTTCGCCACCACATACCCGATTGCGAAAATGAGCGCTGCTGCGACAAGTTTCGGAATGAACCCGAGGAAATTGTTCAATAAATCTTCGAATGGTCCGCTGACCCCACGAAGTCCAAGGGCGTCAAGTACAGCCGGTAATGCCAATAAGAGCACGAGATAGAAGACGATGTTCGCGACCGTGTCGACCCATTTCGTTTGGTTGACGCTTGTCGACTCTTGCCCCGTTTTTTCCATCAACTTGCTCAAATTCAAACGATGTCCCGCCATTTGAATCCCTTTTTTCAACAGGGTAGCGATGACCCAGGCAACGAGTAAAATCAAGCCGGCTTTGATGACACCGATAATCAATCCAGAGAATCCTTCATAAATCTGACTGAATGGTTCCGTAATGGCTGGAACGTTCATGAATTCAAAGATAATCAGGAATGCGAGGAGTAATACCCCAAAGAACACGACTTTTCCGATAATGCGTTCAGGGGTCCACTTTTCTCCTTTCTCCTCATTTTTTTTGATACCGGCCCGCTCATCGAGTCGTGCCTTCTTCAATGCTTTACGTGTCACGTTTTCCAATACTTTCGCCAAGATATAACCGACTACGAGAATAACAATTGCCAGCAAAAGCTCTGGTAGCCATGACATGAACGTATTGAAGTTATACGTTGTGTTGTTCATCGAATCTTCCTCCTTTTTCACATGAAATGATTGTTTTTATTTAACAGTGCTATTTCATACATACCTATATTTCAAAATCATCAAACCTGAAGTGTAAGTCAATTCGTTTACATGACTATTACGATTCATTGGAAATGGGTACGTTAGTTTAAGAGAGAAATCGTGCCAAATGAAGTCAAATATGATACGAATAACAAGAGACGTCATGTTAGGAGGAATTTAGGATGAATATCGCTTTAGTGGCTCACGACAAGAAGAAAGATGATTTAATCGTCCTCATTAAAACTTACACCCATATACTAAAGAAACATCAGTTGTTTGCGACCGGTACAACGGGTAAGCGAATCGCTGAAGCGACCGGCTTGCCTGTCCATTGCTTCCGATCCGGACCGCTTGGAGGGGACCAAGAAATCGGTGCTGCCGTCGCACGCGGGGAGATGGATATGATCATCTTTTTCAGAGACCCATTAACTGCTCAACCTCATGAACCGGATGTGAGCGCATTGATGCGTCTTTGTGACGTCTACTCCATCCCGCTTTCGACAAATATGGGTGGAAGCGAAATTTTGATTCGAAGTATCGAGCAAGGTGATTTCGAGTCACTTAAACTTTCTCATAACGACGAACCTCCGGCTTGACCATGACAAACTGAGAAAGGAGAGGAATCTCCCTGGAACCGAATATGATTCACGATCCGAACGTCCAACAGTTCTTTAACGACGTGCGCCAGCGCCTCATCGAACTACTTGGAAATGAGGCAGAAGCGGATCGCCATCTACTCGCACTTGCTGGATATATCCGGCATGCAGAGAAAAGTGGTCAGTCGCTCGAAAGTCTTTTAAACCAAGATCCTCAGGAATACGCTCGTTTCCTCATTGAACAACCCGAAACAAATGAAGAATATCGTCGACGCTATCACGTGTTGATTGATGCCTCGGATGAATTAAAACCTCATGAAAAAGCGCAAGCAAACCGGGAATTCGATTGGGCCGTCAATCAATTGGACGAAGCCAAGCTTTCGTTAAAAGAAATCGAAGTGCGCGACCTTGCCTTCCTCGCCTACACAAAAATTGAAGCACTCAAATCGTCTCGTACGATTTGGAACCGCTTCGGCTGGCTACTAGGTATGATTTTGGCATTTGCCTACGCCAACTTACTGCTCGTGATTGACGATGTCTTTAGCGGTCGACTATTCACCGCCCCCATGTCGACGTATCCAATTGATTATCTGGCCTTCCTGTTACCCGTCCTCGTGACCGGTGCTATCTTCGGCATATTGACCCGTTTTCGACATTACATCCAGACGCTCGGTCGGCGTATTGCGTTCGCCTTGCTCATCGTTGTCGTCTACATCATGTCTATCTTTCTGATTCAACCGCTCTTAATGACAATTGGTTGGTCATTCATCATTCAGTTGACCCCACTCTACGCGCTCATTTTAATGGCGATCAGTGGCTTTATGGCCATCTGGACATTAATCGAGTTCGTCTGGAAGAGTACACGTTGTTCTCTCGGAGACGATACGCTCATGCTTTATTACTAACCACGCCACTCCTCTTAGGAGATGGCGTTTTTTGTTTCGATTATGGCGAGAACGGAAATTACTCCTATTGTGACGCTTGTTTTAGATTGGAAATTCTAAAGGGGGTATTCGATGTCAGAACGAAAAATGATTGGCCTGTTCCAGACAGAACAGGAAGTCATGCACAAAGTGGAAGAGCTGAAAGCTGCAGGGGAAGCTGAAAAAAATATGCATGTTGTCGCCAAGCGGGACGGGGAAATTTCTGCGTTACGTGACCACACGGATGTAAATGCCGAGTCCGGTATCCGTGACGTCAATTGGCTTGACCGTGTCAAAGCATTCCTACACGGAAGTGACCGCATTCGTGATGAGTTACGGAATATGGGGCTAAACGATGCCGAAGCGGAACAGTATTATGATGCAATCGATGAAGGACAAATTTTACTCTACATCGATCGACACTCGTACGACCGCTATCCGAACATGTATAAAAAAGACAGTGAGCTCGATCATGATAAAGGGGAAAAAGCGGATGGGATCGCCTTTGACGCGAAACCATTTAACGATCACGACGAGAATCCACGTGGTACAAAGGATGATCCGATTGTACGCGGTCATTCTGGATTAGAAGATCATCGCCGATTATAAGGAGGAACGACTATGAATGAGAAACGATTTATCAGCATGCACGACACGCAGGATGCAGCACTTGGGAAAATCGAGGAGTTGCGAGCGAAAGGTTATGAAGACTCACACATTTATGTCGTCACAAAACATGAAGACAACGTTTCGATTTTGAGACGTGATACAGATGTTCATACGGAAGCGACCCATCAAGCGAGCTGGTTCGATAAGGTTCGGGCGTTCCTCAGCGGTCATGAAGACGTGCACGCTGGTCTACGCAACATGGGACTGAGCGAAGAGGAAGTAAAACGTCACTATGACGATGTAGAAGCCGGGAAAATCCTCGTTTATGTGGATGAAGACTTTGAACGTCGTCATCAAGACGGGGTGACAGTCGATTCGAAACCATATCAAGACGCATCATCGACTCATCTCGGTAGTCATACTGACGATGGATTGGAAATCGACTCAAAACCTTACCGTGAGGCTCAGACCGTCGACCCAAGCCATCCCGTAGACCCGGAGCAAGATAGACTGGATAAAGAAACGAAGAATCCAGATCGCGAGGAAAAACTACGTGGTCTCGATGATCGTGCTTATCGAAATGACGTAGAAGATCCGGATAATATCCGACGTTTCTAACATAGTAACAAAGAGCCTGACGCACCCGCGTCAGGCTCTTCTTACGTCAAACGATTCTTCGGTTCTTTCCCTTCGAGCACATTTGTGATGGCATCTCGATTCAATGCCATCATCGCCAGACGTGTCCGAATCGTTGCACTCCCGATATGCGGTAATGTCGTCACGTTCGGAAGCGTCAATAATGGATGACCGAGGTCGATTGGTTCTTTTGTGAATACGTCTAATCCCGCTCCCCAAATCTTCCTCGCTTTAAGTGCTTCATATAGCGCCTGTTCATCGATGATTTCTCCACGAGCCACATTGATGAAAATGGATGTTTCCTTCATCTTGGCAAACTCTTTAGCCCCGAGCATTCCCCGTGTCTCGTCCGTGAGCGGTGCGAGAACGACGACGAAATCGGATTGTGTCAATAGTTCATCGAGTTCCGCATAGGTGAAGCCATACATCGACTCCGACTCATGTCGCCGTGTCCGGTTATGGTATAGAACTTCCATGTCAAATCCTCTTGCCCGACGTGCGACCGCTTCACCGATTCGCCCCATTCCGATGATACCCAATTTCGCTTGATAAAGGTCCATCCCGACGTAGCCCATCGGCAGCCAGGACTTCCACTCCCCGGCGCGCAAGTCACGTTCCGCCTCTCCGAGACGTCGTGCCGTCATCATCATGAGACCAAACGTCAAATCTGCTGTCGTTTCCGTCAAGACATCGGGTGTGTTGGTGACGATGACGCCATTCTCTTTCGCTGCGTTCAAATCGATATTGTTATATCCGACCGCCAAATTGGAGACGACCTCTAAATGTGTGGCACGCTCAAACACTTCACGGTCAATCGTGTCGCTGAGCATGGTCCAGAGCGCATGCGCAGATGACGCTTCTTCTAAAAGAACCTCTCGCGGCACACTTTCCCCTTCATGCTTCCACATGCGCACATCGTATTGATCGCGAAGCGGTTCGACTGCCTCTTCTGGCAAGCGACGCGTAATATAGATTCGCTTTTTCATTTTTCTCCCCCTCTCTACACTTACTTGTAGTCTAACAAATGGGAGGCGTTAAGAGGGTTGATCCGCCTTCGGTTTTTGCTTCAAAAACTGTTCAAATAGCGATCCGAACTCTTGATTTAACAACTGTTCAATCGTTTTCGATGAATCCATAGCATTACGATAAGCGATTTCGTTAATTGCGAGTCCGATGGCCCACGTGATCCCTGATGCGACGGTCGCATTGATGACACCGGCCGCTGCGTTCGCTCCCGGGAAAAACTTCATGACGTTCAATAAGATCGTTTTCGATAACGTGCGACCGATTTGTGGAATGATGGTACTTCCAATGAGCGTCTTCAACAAATCATCACTCGCTTTGACACCCCAATAGCGAAATAGATGGACGCTCATCGTCACCTGAATCGGCGTCAATGCCACGGCATCAGCAAACGGGAGCGGAACCGCAGCAGCCGTTCCTGCGCTCGCGACATAGCCAGAGATAATTCGATTCGCCTTTTTACGCTTTAACTTGAGCATCGCTTCACTCTCTGCATGAATCTCCATCAAGAGCCCTTCCTGCAAGGAAGCATCTAGCTGTTCAACCGACCACGCAATCAGTCGTTCCCAATCCACATATTGACGCAACGCTTCATCGTTCAATATTTCCGAAGAAATGCTGACTTGGAAGATCGCTTCTTCCGGAAGGATTCCATTCAGTTCATTCCGTAATGCCGTCAGTTCCTCTAAATCGACCTGATCGATTTGTGTGAATAAGACAGCGACAGCGGTCGATTCACGTAGACGGCGAATCAAGGCCTTGTCGAGTGGTGTGACACGCTTTGTCGCAGCGTTGATGGTATACCAGACGAGATGAATTCGTTTGGATGCCTCTTGCCGCTTTGCGTTCTCCACAAACCCGATGACTTCCTCTTCGTAATGTTGTTGCCGCGCACTCCCAATCTCATATCCTTCGCTGTCGAACAAGGTGACTGCGATATCATCACTCGTATATTGATGAATTCCTCTTGTGACCGGTTCCCCGGCTGCTACTTTCGTCAAATCACGTCCAAACACGTAGTTCACAACAGAACTCTTTCCTGCTCCCGTTGCTCCCGCGATGAGGATGTTTGGTTTTTTGACATTGCCCCGTAGCCGCTCGAGCTCTGCCTTTAAATCATAATCTTTAAAATCAAATCGTTTCGTCGATTCCATTTACGTTTCCCCCTTATGAGTTGAGCGTGCGACCAAGCTGACCCATCTCGCGCTCAAAGCCGCGTCGAATCTCTTCTTCAATCGTTTGTCTTACAGATGCATATTGTTGCTCGATGGCCTTTTTAATGCCTCGCTCTGCCGTCCGACGCTTGAATGCCCAGTAGATGAAGTGCACTCCAGGAATCATTCCGAGAACCATCTTTCGAACTGTTTTTCCGAACGAGTAGTCAAATCCGAGCTCAACTCGTCTTGTTCTAAACAAAAGGTCTGCTTGCTCTCCGACTAGCGGGTACCGCTGCATGAGTTGGATATAATGACGCACCCCTTCTGCCATCGCCTCTTCCGTCGTCAAAGCGGCCTCTTCAAGCGTCTTTTCTAAATCTTTCTCTATTTTTCTAGCTTTCCAACTAATCATCGCTTGCGGGGTCAGCATCCGAATCGTCTCTGCAGAAGCGATACTCCGAATTCGCCAATCCTCTAACTCTTCAAGAAGATGATTCGTCAAGTTAATGGGAAGTTTTCGCTCGATGTCTTTCCATAGATTCGTCCGATTCCGATTCCATACCTCTTCGTATCCTCTTACCGGGACGTGTTTTCCTGTGAGTAACTTCTTTTCGACACTGTTGACACGGATGATGTTCTCTTCTTCAATCGGTAGTGCACGTAACAATACCCGTTCCATCGCCTCTGCCTTTTGCACACTCATCGGGTCGTCTTCGTTGAAGTTAGTCAGAATGAGGGTGACGTTGCTCCCCCGCTCATATAAAGGTTTTAAAATCGCCTCGAGCTCATATGCCTCGACACGTCCTGACTGCACCGACAACAAGTAGTAAATTGTATGAAACCACTCCGCGATATCGAGCGCGCCTTCACGCTGATGGACGATGGATAAGATCGCTTGATGCCACTCTTCAGAGCGGTCTGCTTCGAGCCCCCACGTATCAAAAAAACGAAACAAGATACCCCGCTCTAAATCGTAATACTCATATTCGTGAAGTCCTTCTGCGGTGACCGGACTTCCAGCACGCGATTCGGCGACGTCATGTCCATATATATAGTTGATAAACGCACTCTTTCCGACACCGGTCTTTCCGGCAATCAAAATATTTGAGACGAGCCCTGTCCGATCCATACGTTTCCTCCCTCATTCGTTGTATAGTTCAATTATACCGAACGGACCATTTTCAAACGTCCATCGAAAGGATGATTCTCATGCTTCACCATGTTGAGCTTTACGTTTCAAACCTACACGACAGTATACGTGCCTGGGAATGGCTCCTCTGTGAACAACTTGATTACACGCTCTATCAATCTTGGCCAGAAGGACGGAGCTATCGATACCGTGAAACATATCTCGTGTTCGTTCAAACGGAAAAGACTCACCTTGCGCCACCGTATCACCGAAAAAAGACTGGTCTCAACCACTTGGCATTTCATGCGTCTTCCCTCGCACAATTAGAAGAAGTTCGGCAACAGCTCGCATCACACGGGTTTCGTGAATTGTACGCAGACCGCTTCCCCCACGCAGGAGGCCCAAACTATACAGCACTATTTTTTGAAGACCCGGACCGCATCAAAGTTGAACTCGTGGCAACGATGTGAACGGTTTCTTGAGAACTTCTTGAAAGTTTGTGAAAACAATTGCAAACTTCACGTTGACCTCCTAGACTAAAAGGGTCTAAAGGAGGTCTTTTCATGGAAAAGCAAGTCGTCGATTATATGGAAGAAGCCGCATTTAAGAAATCATCATTGCTTCAACATTCATTTCCTCAATACATGTTGCGATCGATAATCGCTGGCTTTTTAATCGGAATTGGAGTCGTCTTCTCATTCACCGTCGGAAACATGTTCATCGATGTCCCCGGAACGATGCTGATTGCGGGCGCCAGTTTCTCAGTGGCACTCGTCTTCATCGTCTGGATGGGGGGAGAATTGTTTACGAGCAACACGATGTATCTCTACACTGGTGCAAAACGGGGACGTGTCGCTTGGTTCGACCTCGCAAAAATATGGGGACTCAGTTGGGTCGGTAACTTGATCGGTGCCGTCATGCTATCGCTTCTCGTCATCGGAGCTCACAGCATGGGTGACGTGTCGGGTGACCATTTGCTTGCTGTCGTCGCCGCGAAGAAAATCGGTGGAGACGCCCTTGCTATTTTCTTGAAAGGAATCTTATGTAACGTGCTCGTCTGTTTGGCCATCTTCATGCCACTCAAAACGAACAATGATGTCGCGAAGATTATGCTGACGATGCTTCCGGTCGTCGTATTTTTTGCCGCTGGATTCGAGCACTCGATTGCGAACATGGGCGTTTTCGCTCTCGCGCTCCACTATGTACCGTCGGACCTCGTCACCTTTAGCGGTGCCCTTTACAATCTATTCTTCGCCACACTCGGTAATATTGTCGGTGGTGCGTTGTTCGTTGCCGGAAGTTACTTGTATTTGAACAAATCGGAGACGGAACAAACCGTCAAGCCGATACGTTATCATGCATAAAAAGACAGGGACCTCGATTAGCAGGGTCCCTGTTTGTTGCATTTCACGAATTATGATTTTGAAGCGTCGGCTGCTGCTGCTTGAACAGTACCTTGTGCCACTTCGTCTTCTTCCACATCCCAGCACTCTGTATTCTCGATACCGAGTTTACGAGCCGAGAAGCGTGGGTTGAGACCTTGAGCTCGTTGCTCTTCGTAATCTTTAAGAACTTTGAAGGCAACGCCACCGAGCAATGTGATTGCCGCGATGTTGATCAATGTCATCCCTGCCATGAAGAGGTCAGCGAGGCTCCATACGAATCCAAGGCTTGCGACCGCTCCGATGAAGACGAATGCCATTGTCGCAAGACGGAATCCAAGAACTGCACCTTTGCTCTTCTTAATGAATTCGATGTTCGTTTCACCGTAGTAGTAGCTTCCTGCGATCGAGCTGAAGGCGAACAAGAAGACGCTGACAGCGATGAATGCTGGGGCAAGTGCTCCGATTTGTTCAGTCAATGCGTTTTGAAGAAGGACAATCCCTTCACCATTTCCAGCAGCGTAGCTGTCTGAGAGAAGGATGATCGCTGCAGTTGCTGTACATACGATCAACGTATCCAAGAATACACCGAGTGCTTGAAGGAAACCTTGTTTCGCAGGGTGCGATACTTCAGCAGCAGCTGCTGCGTTTGGTGCAGAACCCATACCTGCTTCGTTCGAGAAGAGTCCACGGCGTACACCCATTGAGATTGCAGCACCGATTGAACCACCGACTGCTTCGTTCAAACCAAATGCGCTTTGGAAAATCATAGCGAAGACGCCTGGAAGTTCAGCAAAGTTCACAGCGACAACGTAGAGTGCGATGGCAAGGTAGAGAACAGCCATGACTGGTACGACGATCGCCGAGAAGTTCGCGACACGTTGTACACCACCAAAGATGACAAGACCAGTAAGAACAACTAAGATTGCTCCGCCGATCGCCGCATCGATTCCAAATGCGTTATCGAATGCTGCAGCGATTGTGTTCGATTGAACAGAGTTGAAGATGAGTCCGAATGTGACAGCAATGAGAACCGCAAATACGATTCCAAGTGCACGGTTGTTCAAACCTTTTTCGATGTAGTAAGCTGGACCACCGCGGTACGCGACATCGTCTTTCACTTTGTATACTTGAGCGAGCGTGCTTTCAATCATGGCTGTCGCACCACCGAGAAGGGCGACGATCCACATCCAGAAGACCGCTCCTGGTCCACCAAGTGTGACCGCTACCGTGACCCCGGCAAGGTTACCTGTACCGATTCGAGTCGCGGCACCGATAAAGAATGATTTCATTGAAGAAATACTCTTCCCGTCTTTTGAAAGTGTAACGTCCGATTTATCTGTCACCGTACGTAACATTTCTTTTAAGTAACGGAACTGCATAAAACGTGTTCTGACCGTGAAGTAGATCCCGGCTCCAACGAGAACGGCGATCAATACGTACGACCATAAGATGTTGTTCAAAAAGTCGACGCTTCCTTGTAACATACCTTGAATCGCTTCCATGAATAAGTTCCTCCCTGTTGTGTGAATCTGAAGTTGAGAATTTTTTATGATGTCTTAGTTCTGAATTATACAAAGATTCTGACAATTATCAATAATTTTTTTATAGGTCATTTCACTCTTTTTTCACATCATATAAGCGAGATTCCTTATTTATAAGCACTTAAAGCGCTTACATAAAAATGTTTAGAAATATTAAATCATGTCTGCGCAGATACTTTTTAAAATTAAATTTCATTATTTCCAAGGATAAATCAATCACTCATCCTTTTTTATCATTTGTTTTTTCACATTTAATCTATGATTTTTTTGTTTCCCGGGTATTAACTAACTATAGCTGTCACCTTCTGTTCATCACGAATAGTCATCTAGAAGAAAGAAGGAAGAATCATGAAAAGACATCGGAAGTGGTTATCCTGGTTTGTCGTATTGGCCTTCGTGTTGTCATTGTTGCCTATGAAGGGAAATGTGGCGGAAGCGACTAGAGAGACGCAATGGTGTGTATCTTCGACTTCTGATTCTACTATCTATGCTGGTCAAAACATTCCCATTGGAGCCGTTGATTTTGAGTTTATCGCGGAAGGCTTAAAGATTGTCATCGATTTAAATGACGGAGTGACGTTAGCCGACGTACCTGAAAACATTAAAATTGATTTTCGATTAACAAGTGAATTGCTTGAGCGCGGTAGTCCTGGCGCATATGAGTTTAAAACAAAATCCCTCGTTGATCCAACATATCTCTTAATTCCTTACGCCTCGTTAGCAAGTTATCTTGGTGTGGACGAAAGCGTTCTAAAATCAGACGGTTTCCAATTTAACGTCTTCCTCCACCTAGATACAATCGTTAATGGAGAAACGGAAACTGCTTATCCTGGTGATCCAGGTACAGGAAATCCTTGGGTACGATATGTGACACTTACCGTTGAAGACTGTACACCACCGCCACCAGAATTTGATTATGGGGTCTATACAATTGGTTTCTGGAAAAACATCTTCAATTATGAGAAAGTATCGTTCGAATATGGATCAATCGTTTATATTCAAGGAATTGCTTATGATGTCAGCACGCTTGAAGGACAGCAAGCCTTGTCCGCACTAATGACAAGCTCGTCGAAATCAATGACTGAAGAAAAACGTTTGATTATGCAATTAACAGCTGCAAAAATCAACGTACTATTGAACGATCCATCGCTCTTGAGTCTTGAGCTCATTTATAAAGACAGTGGTGTATCGACTGACTTGACCGTGGGTGAACTATTGTCAGGTGCAGAAGTCGCTCTTTCCAACAAAAATATTGATCAAATGAAATACTATCAAAAACTTCTCGATCAGTTTAACAATGGTTATTTCGTAAACACGTTACACGATTAACAGATAAAAAAGCAGTCGCTTTTGAGGAGCGACTGCTTTTTATATACCAGTACGTTTCTTCTGGTTATTTGGTTTTTTCGTCAATTGGCTCGTCAACGGTTTCTGTTTTGTACCATGTAAACCCGTGGGAACCTTCGTTTGATTTTGCTTCTTCTCTGCCAGCTTTTGTTTCATCGCCTCTTGAAAAGATAGTTTTTTCTCACTCATCTTACTCACCTCCAGCTTCGATCACTTTCACACGACCGACCTGCCCATCGCTCAAACGCACTTTGATTCCGTGCGGATGACGTGGCGAGTTCGTCAATATATCTTGAACGACGCCTTTCGTCAGCTTTCCGCTTCGTTGATCTTGTTTTAAAACGATTTGGACGTGGAGTCCTGGGCGAATGTCAGCACGTTTCGTTCCATCCATACCCGACACCCCTTTCCATTTAGTCAATCTCTATCATATGCTCTTTTCCCTCATTTGTCACAGCCTATTCCAGATGCCAATTTGTCGCATCGTTTCTGTCATGTAACTTTGATCGGTCTGAAGCGTCTTCTTAGGAAACGGATCATGCAATCGAACGCTGACCCCTCGATGCGAAAAGGTCACATCCATGACATACTGTCCTTCCACATCACGGAGTGCGGCCGTCCCTTTCAACGAATGAAACGCCTTAGCGAACGCCTCTCCAAAATCGAGATACGCTTTCACGTAAATCGTAACGCGTCGCTCATCAATCATCAATTCCAACCGTTCGCGATCGGCACCACCAATGACCATGCGTACGACCTCATTGTCATTAGAAAATTCAATCGTATGCATCCTCGTCCCACCCTTCATTCAAAAGAGGTACCCTCCTAGGAAGGTACCTTTCTATCATAAACGATATAACCGTGCTGCGAATGGTCGAAGCATAAACGTTTCCGTATCAATCGTCTCGGGGTCAATCTCATTCGTCATGACAAGCGTGGCGCCTGCAATTTCCGGAACGGTCACTTCTGCCGGATTGGCGGTCAAGTTGACGACCACGAAGAAGCGGTTGTTCTCAAACGTACGCTCATAGACGAAGGCTTGCTTATGTTCAGGCAAGACGTCACGATAACGACCATACGTAAACGTCTCCTCAGCTCGACGAAGACGGATCATCTCCTTATAGAACGACAGGATCGAATGCTGGTCGTTTCGCTGTGCCTCGACGTTGAGCGTCTCATACTCTTCGTGAATCGGCATCCACGGGGTCGTCGTCGAGAAACCAGCATAAGGTGAGGCATCCCACTGGATTGGTGTCCGGACGTTATCACGAGATGTGCCCCATACTTGTTGCATCGAGTCGATTTCACTCATCCCGTTCGCGATCCGTTCGAAGTACTCGTTTTTCGTCGCGACATCATCATAGTCATGAATGGATGGGAGCGGCACATTCTTCATCCCGATTTCTTGTCCTTGATAAATGAATGGTGTCCCGTGCATGAAGAAGTACATCATCCCAAGCGCCGTGGCACTTTCACGCCAATAATGATGCTCATCCCCGACGAGCGAGACCGCTCGCACCATGTCATGATTTTCAATGTATAACGCGTTCCACCCGGTTTCGCGTAATCCTTGTTGCCATTTATCGAAGATTCGTTTCAGCTCGACGACATCGAGCGGGGCAAGACGTGACCGTCGCATGATATCGACATGATCAAAGTGAAAGGCCATATTCATCGCACCATTCTCAGGTCCCATCCATTGGTCGGCTTCTTCCGGCTCGATTCCGTTCGTCTCCCCAACGGTCATAATGTCGTATTTGGAGAACGTTTCTCGCTTCATCTCTTGTAGATATTCATGGATTCCATCGATATTCGAGTACATCGAAAACGCCGTAACAATCGACTTCCCTTCCGGAGAAGGTAACATCGTCTCCGTCGGCATCTTTTTAATATGACTGATCGCATCGACACGGAATCCGTCGACTCCTTTATCGAGCCACCAGTTGATCATGTCATAGACAGCCGTCCGAACTTCACGATTCTCCCAGTTCAAATCGGGTTGTTTCTTCGAGAATACGTGCAAGTAATATTGATCGGTCTGTTCATCATATTCCCAAGCGGACCCGCCAAAGATACTCGCCCAGTTACTCGGTGGCATCCCATCTTTCCCATCTTTCCCATCTTTCCCATCTCGCCAAATGTACCAATCCCGTTTCGGATTGTCTTTCGAGCTTTTCGATTCAAGGAACCATGGATGTTCGTCCGACGTATGGTTGACAACGAGGTCGAGCAACAGTTTCATCCCTCGTGCATGCACCGCCTCTAGCAAGGCATCAAAATCCTCCATCGTCCCAAACTCGTCCATAATGTCTTGATAGTCACTGATATCATATCCGTTATCATCATTTGGCGATTTGTACATCGGACAAATCCAAATGACATCAATTCCAAGGTCTTCTAAGTAATCGAGCTTTTCAATGATTCCGCGAAGATCACCGATTCCATCCCCGTTTGAATCGTTGAAACTTCTTGGATAAATTTGATAGGCGATGGCCTCTTTCCACCATACACGACTGATTTCTGTTTGTTTCGTTTGGCTGAACAACGTCTCCATACGGCACCGTGCCTCCTACAATAAGGTATGATTCACATCTACCATAGCACTAGTGCAAGCGTTTGCAAAGAATCAGCTCACAAAAAAATGCAGTTTTACACTGCATTTTGATGGCGCGACCCAACCTGTTCACAGAAGGTCGTGATCAGCTTCGACAAATGCTTCCAATCATTGTCCATCGTCGCGACGTGATACGAGTTAGGAAGCACCGCGTATTCTTTTTTTCCTTGTAACTGATCGAACAACCAGATGGAGTCGGAAGGCGGTACTACGTTGTCGACAGCAGAATGGATGACATATGTCGGCACATCAACCGCTCCGACGTGCGGTCGCACCTCGTCAATCAGCGAAAGCAATTCCCGAATCGCTCTTGTAGGCACACGGTCATAGACAATCTCATATACGTCTTTTGCCAAGATGTCGGGCGCATCTTCGTCGATAAATCGACACTCGGTATCCGACGCATGACACGCATATCCTGGTACCGATAACGCGGCATTGATTGTCACAATCGCATCCGCCTTTCCTTCAAGGGCAGCCTTGAGTGCCAACGTCCCACCCATTGACTGACCGACGACAATGACCGTCTGACACGACTCGCGTAATCGCTCGATTCCTTTCGTCACACTTTTATACCAACATCGATGCGTGGAACATCGAAAGTCTTCCGGATGTGTCCCATGCCCTTTCAAGCGCGGGGCATACACCGTAAACCCTTGCTTCATCAACTCAATTCCGACGTCCTGTACACTCTGAGGTGTCCCGTTAAAGCCGTGACAAAGCAAAATACCGATTTCGTTTCCTTCATAATAAAACGCGCCTGCTCCAGGAATGACTGGGTGATTGACTGCTTTCATTAGTGCCTCCTTTAATTCCAACTTAACCGATACAATTAATTCGTATTAGAAGAGTGTAAGAGTTCTTAAGCTACTCGTCAAGTTCTTCCGACTACATTTACCTTGTAATCAAAATGTAATCATAACTTCGTGTTTAGTGGATTGAGTTCTGACGTCTGCTTGGTTATGTTTAACATGTAGTAAAAAACTTGGGAAATGAACGTGTTATTTTTGACAATACACGAATAATTTTTCAAGGGTTTCGTCACAAGAAAAGTAATGTAAGCGTTATCATTTTGTTTTTTTGAAAAAGGAGGATATAAATTCACTTATTTATAACGACACGAGTTGGGGAAATCGGATTAGACCATTACATCTAAGGGAGACTTACACATGGGGAAACCAACACAATCATTTAAGGCAGTCACTGGCCTCGCCTTATCAGCAGGACTCATCGTCAGCAGTATGACGCCGATTGCGGCAAACGTAAACGCCGAGACGTTGAACGCATCAGACCTCTTCATTTCAGAGTACGTAGAAGGATCGAGCAACAATAAAGCAATCGAGTTATTCAACGGAACGAACGCGACAATCGACCTTTCCGCTTACAAAATTGAACTGTATTCAAACGGAGGTACGACTGCCGGAAATACATTGAATTTGACGGGCACACTCGCACCAGGAGCTACATATGTCATTGTGAACGGCAGTGCGTCGGACACATTGAAAGCAAAATCGGATACGGTGAGTGCCGTGACGAACTTCAACGGGGATGACACGATCGTCTTGAAAAAAGGAGACACGGTTCTTGATGTCTTCGGTCAACTCGGCTTCGACCCAGGGACAAAATGGGGAACGACCGTTGCGACTGCTGACCAATCGCTCATCCGTAAAGACACGGTCACAAAGGGAGACAGTGATGGCAGTGATGCCTTCGACCCGGCTGTCGAATGGTCATCGACACCACAAGACACGTTCGACAATCTCGGGTTACATACGTTCCAAGGCGTCGAATACGGAGATGGCGGCACAACGGAGCCTCCTGCACCAATCACACCAATTTCAATTGCTGATGCACGAACAAAGGCAGAAAATGAGACGGTCACCGTAAAAGGAGTCGTCACGGCTAAATTAGCGAACACCATCTCCATTCAAGACGCAACAGGTGGTCTGTCTATCCGTCCGACATCTCTTGCCGTCAACGTCGGGGACGAGGTCGTTGTCACAGGGGTCGTCGGTTCGTACCGTGAGCTTCTTCAATTGAACAGCGCTGTCGTTGTTTCAAAACAAGCAGCAACACTTCCTACTGCCCAAGTCTTGACAGGGGAACAAATCAACGAGGACGTCGAATCCGAACTCGTTACCGTCAAAAATGTCACACTCACAGGTAGCGGTCAGAACTTGACGGCGACGGACGGAACGAAGGAGTTCGTCGTTCGCGACGAGCGAGGCATCCTTGATTTACAGACGGATGTGAACTATTCATCGATCACAGGAATCGTTCAACAGTTTGACGATACGTACCAAATCATCCCTCGTGACCCGGCGGACACGGTTATCGATACGTCCGTTCTTCGGCCGGCTGTCGCGAAACCAGGTGCCGGTACATTCGTTGGTTCACAAGACGTGACGCTCTCGACAACGACAGCAGACGCAGAGATTTTCTATACACTCGACGGCTCTGATCCAAAAGAGAATGGGCTTCGTTACGAAAACCCAATCCGCATTGAAAACTCGACGACGTTGAAAACGGTCGTGAAAACAGGCGACTCGTTCAGCGCCGTCTCAACATTCTCTTATAAGATCACAGACAAGATTCGCATTCACGACATCCAAGGTGCGAACCATACGACTCCGATGAACGGACAGACGGTTGAAGGTGTCGAAGGAATCGTCACGTCTACGTTCGTCTCAAGTGGAACGACCTATTACTTCATCCAAACGCCTGATTCGGAAGCCGATGACGATGCACGGACATCTGAAGGGATTGTCCTTTACGGCGGACGTTCGATTGCTGGCATTCAAGTCGGGGACCTCGTAAAAGTGAACGGAAAAGTGAGCGAGTACGCAATCGAAGGATATAGTGATCGCCAACAGACGGATATGAAGATGACACAAATCGATACGCGTAACGGAAAAGTTGAAGTCGTCGCGAGCGGCGTGACACTTCCGACTCCAATTACGATTGATGCCTCAAACCTTCCGACTGAGTTTATCGACAGCGATAACCTCGCCGTCTTCAACCCGGAGAAGGATGCCATCGACTTCTGGGAGAGCCTTGAAGGGATGCGCGTTCAAACGAACAACTTGAAATCGGTTGGACCACAAGAATATGGTGACTTAGTCACAGTTCTCGAAGATACGCCAACAGAGACATATAATGGCGGTGTCTTATTGAAAAAGAACGACGCGAACCCAGAACGCATTCAGTTCCGTCTCGAACCAAATGCAGAAGCTCGTGACTTCGATGTCGCGACGGGCGACCGTTTCAACGGACCGATCGTCGGTGTCGTCGGCTATTCATTCGGTAACTATAAGATTCAAGCCTCACTTGAAGACATGAAAGCTTCATTCGTCAAAGGAGATGCGCAGCGTGAGAAGACATTCATCGAGGCAGAAGAAGATCAATTAACAATTGCATCGTATAACTTAGAGAACTTCTCGAACAACATCAAAGAAACATCAGATGAAAAGGCACTCAAACTGGCGAAAGCGTTCGTCAACGAATTGAACAGCCCTGACATCATCGGTGTGACGGAAGTACAGGACAACGATGGACAGGATAAAGGGGCAGGTTCTGCCGCTGACCAGAGCTATCAGCGCTTAATCGATAACATTGTCGCTGTCGGTGGGAAGACATATAAATACGTCAACATCGACCCCGAGAACAACCAAGACGGTGGTGCACCGGATGCCAACATCCGTGTCGGCTTCTTGTACGATCCTGAGCGCGTGTCATTGACGGAGGGAATGCCTGCCGGTGACGCGACGACGGCCGTCGGATATGCTGACGGGAAATTGACGCACAATCCGGGACGTATCGATCCGACGAACGAAGCGTTCGATCGTTCACGTAAACCGTTAGCTGCTCAATTCGACTTCCAAGGCGAGAACGTCATCGTGATCGCGAACCACTGGAACTCAAAAGGTGGTGACACCGGCTTCTTCGGGTCACAACAACCGGTCGTACTCGGAAGTGAAGTGCAACGTAAGAAAATCGCACAAGTCGTCCACAACTTCGTCGCAGACGTGAAGACGAAGAATCCAGAAGCGAATGTTGTAGCACTTGGTGACTTCAACGATTTCGAATTCTCGGATGCGCTCCAAATCTTTAAAGGTGACTTGATGACGAACATGGTCGAGAAAGTTCCTGCTGTCGACCGCTACTCGTATGTGTATCAAGGGAACTCACAAGTACTCGATCATATCCTCGTCTCGAACCGCTTGGCCGCTTCTACGAAAATTGACATGATTCACGTCAACTCGGACTTCACTGAGATGTCAGGGCGTGCGAGTGACCATGATCCAGTACTTGCACAAATCGACTTCACACCGGAACCAGAAGTGGAATTGACGCGTTACACTGTAGAAAACCATAAAGCTGCTCGCCTCGTCCTTCAAGAGGATTACATCGGCGTGACAATCGGAAAAGGCACGAACTTTAAAAACGGTATCTTCGTTCGTGGCGTATACACGGAATTGACAGGAGAACCGTTGAAAAATGTCGTCGTTCAAGTGAAACCGAAAGAAGCCGGTGCCATCATCGACTTCAAAGGCGCGACGGTAAAAGAAGTAATCGTTGACGGGAAAAACCTTGCTGAGATTCGTGGGGCGAAACATGTCCAACGCATCACATATACGAAAGGTGCTTCTCCTTCATCAATCATCATCAAGAAATAACATGTTGAACCGCAGACACATCGTCTGCGGTTTTTTGGTTTCACCTCTCTTGAAGCGGGGATAAAGAGGAAGATACTGAATCATGGAGGATGAAACGATGGAATTGTATAACGGAGATTTATATTGGCCAACGACCGAATCAGAGGATGTCGTGTTAGAAAGACCTGACAAAAAAGAGCATTACGACGTACTCGTCATCGGAGCCGGCATGTCTGGAACGTTGACGGCCTATACGCTTCAGCAGGATGGAGTCGATTTTGCGGTGCTCGATGGGCGAAAAGTCGGTACAGGAAGCACATCAGCAAATACCGGTTTAATTCAATATTCAAATGACATCATGTTACATGAACTTGCAGAAAAAATTGGAGAAGCGGCAGCGGTACGCTTCTATCAATTATGTCTCGACGCGGTCGAATCGCTCGACCAGGTGGCGAAAGATGTCGATGCATCCGATATATATATTCGACGGGACAGCCTTTGTTTTGCGAGTGAAGAGGACGATGTTGCCAAATTGCAACGTGAGTATGAGATGCTATCCAAACATGGTTTTGATGTGGAGTGGTTGGATCGTGAAGCATTACGTGAACGCTTCCCATTTGAAAAACCGGCGGCCCTCATCACAAAAGGCGATGCCGAGGTCAACCCACTCACGCTCAGTCGTCAAATCATCCGCTATTTATCAAAACAACACGTCCCGATTTTTGAAGAGACATCAGTAGATGAAATCGTGTCTGATGGTGACGGATGGATCGTGTTCACCTCAAACGGAACATTTAAAGCGAATAAAGTCATCTTTGCGACAGGTTATGGGCCAGCTCCCCTACTCGACTCCCATCGGATCGATTTGAATCGCTCATACGCCATCGCAACGAATCCAATCGCCGAATTCAGCGAATGGGAAGGACGTGCACTCATTTGGGAGACGAAACGACCATATCTCTATCTACGCACGACTCCGGAAGGGCGAATTATCGCGGGTGGGCTTGACGAAGACCAGGCCGAAACGCCGCACGATGAGGCGCTCATGAACGATCGGGCGGAACGAGTGAAAGAAAAAATCGCCGAGCTCTTCCCGATGTATGACCTAGAAGTCGATTATGCTTGGGTCGCCTTGTTTGGAGAGTCGGTGGACCAACTCCCGTTCATCGGGGAGCACCCGAATCGACCGAACTTGTTTTACTTGCTCGGATATGGGGGAAATGGGACCGTGTATAGCATGCTTGGCTCTCGTATTTTGAGTGCCCTCGTTCGTGGTCAGTCGCATCCCGATGCGGACCTCGTTCGTTTAGATCGAACGTAATCCCCGACATTTTGGGGATTGTTACATAATTGAAGGAGTGTTTTTGGATTGAAGAAAAAAAGAAAATCAAACAGGGTGTACCGACTACGTCGTCTTGCCGTATTCCTTGTCCCTCTCGGTTGTGCCTTCTGGTTTTGGCCACAGGAATCCGTCCCCACGACGCAGTTAAAGGCTGAACAAGCATCCATTTCCGAGGAAATATATACGATTGAAGAACGTACTCCCATTGAAGAAGACGGTATCACTCGGTTCGAATATGATATCGTCGTACATGGTGAACCGAGTACGGATGAGCTTCAATCTGTCAGCCATGACGTCATCGATGACGTGAAACAGTCTGATCAGTTCCAGGCCGCCTTGTTACGATTTTATGATGATGCTGCCTATATCGGGACGGAACCGCCACTTGGTGAAGCCGTATTCGCTCCGGAAGGCGACTATGCACTTGCAGACTGGGTGGAACCCGGTCAAACAGACGAGATGATGTTCGGTTGGCAACTTCGAGAAAAAGAATGGGCGACCAAATTGACCGATGCAGAGATTCAAATTTGGAGGTCATGGCAAAATCAATATACGAAACAAAATCCTGACGACCCCGATGCGAAAGCGAAAGTAACACGCATCATTGCCACAAAATACGAACTCGACCCAAAAACGGTACAACAAATCGTATTGAAACAACATGTGTGGGCCGCGTTATAAATATTTGTGTGAAATCTCTCTTTTTTGAAAAAGAGGGATTTTTTTATTGGCGTTAGGGAACACCGATACAGTAGGTCAAAACGCGACTTACGACGGTCAGTCATACTTAAGGGAGGCAATCACATGGGGAACAAGAAAGAAGAGCAGTTAAAACAACATACGATTGATAACGAACAACAAGCTGGCTTGACGACAAACCAAGGTCTGAAGATGGCGGAAGACGAATTCTCGCTGAAAGCAGGACGTCGTGGTCCGACATTGATCGAGGATTTCCATTTCCGCGAAAAGATGACCCACTTCGACCATGAACGGATTCCGGAACGAATCGTCCACGCGCGCGGCGTCGGGGCACACGGGGAGTTCCAGGTGTATGAACCGCTCGCCGAGTTCACAAAAGCGAACTTTTTGAATGACCCTTCGAAGACGACACCGGTATTCGTCCGTTTCTCGACCGTCCAAGGCTCACGCGGGTCCGCGGATACGGTACGTGACGTCCGTGGTTTTGCGACGAAGTTCTATACAGACGAAGGGAACTATGATTTAGTCGGAAACAACATTCCGGTCTTCTTTATCCAAGATGCCATCAAGTTCCCTGACCTCGTTCATGCCGTGAAGCCTGAACCACATACGGAAGTGCCGCAAGGGGGAAGCGCGCACGATACGTTTTGGGATTTCGTCGGACAAAACCATGAAACAGCCCATATGGTCATGTGGGCAATGAGTGACCGGGGGATTCCGCGTAGTCTACGCATGATGGAAGGATTCGGGGTGCATACGTTCCGTCTCGTAAATGCGGAAGGAAAAGCGCATTTCGTCAAATTCCATTGGAAACCGAAGCTCGGGGTTCATTCACAAGTATGGGACGAAGCCCAAAAGGCAGTCGGGAAAAACGCTGACTTCCACCGTGTCGACTTGTATGAAGCCATCAATAAAGGCGACTATCCGGAATGGGAGCTCGGTCTGCAGCTGATCCCGGAAGAAGACGAGTTCAACTACGACTTCGACATCTTAGACCCGACCAAACTGTGGCCGGAAGAAGAGATTCCAGTGAAACTCGTCGGGAAGATGACACTCAACCGGAACGTCGACAACTTTTTCGCGGAAACCGAACAAGTCGCCTTCCACCCGGGTCATCTCGTCCCAGGAATCGACTTCTCGAACGATCCGCTCTTACAAGGTCGTCTGTTCTCGTATACGGACACGCAGCTTTCACGTCTCGGTGGACCAAACTTCCACCAGATCCCAATCAACAAGCCCGTCTGTCCTTTCCACAACAACCAGCGGGACGGGATGCATCAAATGGCCGTCCACAAAGGTCAGACGAGCTACCATAAAAATGCGCTCAACAATAATCAGCCGGAACCTGTGCCAGCCGATCAAGGTGGATTTGAGCACTATCAAGAGAAAATCGATGGACATAAGATTCGGGGACGTAGCGACAGCTTCCTTGATTTCTATTCACAGGCGAAACTCTTCTATAACAGCATGACCGATGTCGAAAAACAACACATCCAAGATGCCTGCAGTTTTGAGCTCGGAAAATGTGAGTCGGACATGGTGAAAGAGAATGCCGTCGATTTATTGAACCGCATCGATCGTCATCTCGCTGAAGTCGTCGCCGACAACTTAGGAGTACATGTGCCAGAAGAGAACAACGAGGTCAAGTCAGATAAGACGTCCCCTGCCCTCTCGATGGCGAACACAATCAAAAAGCCCGATACGAAGAGCGTCGCCCTTCTCCTTGCCGGTGACGTGGATGCGAATCAGGTGAAACAGTGGGTGCAGACGCTCGCCGATCACAACGTCAACTACAGCCTTGTCGGCAAGAAGGCGTATATGCTTGGTGACTTGAAAGTGAAGGAGACGTACGATACGGTCGACTCGAGCCTCTTCGATGCCGCCTTCTTGGTGAGTGCCGCGACGACTGTCGAGGATGATGTGCTCGAATTTATCGAGAACACGTACAAGCACTATAAACCGCTCGCTCTACACGTACACCATAAAGAGGCACTCGCCACATGTCGCGTGAAGCAAGACCAGCCTGGTGTCTTCACGTTCGACGAGCATAACCTCGATGGATTCAATGCGTTCATCGATGGAATTGCGACTGCCCGATTCTGGGACCGTGCCTAACGACGTCACTTGACTCGACTCGATTCCCGAGTCGAGTTTTTTCATGTCTGTCATTCACTGCATGTAGTGCATCATCTCGGACAATCCTAATTTGATTTGGTATACTCTTTTAGTTATGTTTATTAACTATTCGAATTTGAAGAAAAGGAGACGTCACGTATGATGCAACAACCTATTCAAAAACTTTGGACGAGAGACTTTTTAATCATCTCGCTCATCAACTTTTTCCTGACGCTCATCTTTTTCTTATTGATGGTCACCATCGGGGTGCATGCCGTCGAGTCGTACGGGGCGACCACGAGTCAAGCGGGACTCGTCACCGGCATCTTCATCATCGGGACGCTGACCGGGCGCTTATTCATCGGTCGACTGATCGATTCGATCGGTCGGAAGAAGACACTTTATATCGGGCTCGTCTTTTTCACCGCCACGATTTTATTGTACTTCGTCCATTGGGGTGTCGGTTTCTTATTGCTGACACGGTTCGTACACGGGCTCGGGATGGGATTGTCGAGTACGGCAACTGGAACTATCGTCGCGCAAGTCATTCCTGCAACACGAAAAGGTGAAGGGATCGGTTACTACAGCATGAGTTCTACTCTGGCGACAGCCATCGGGCCCTTCGTCGGATTACTTCTCAGCCAACACACGAGCTTCACCGTCATCTTCGCTCTTTGCTTTGTGATCGGGGTCATCAGTTTGGCGAGCACGTTCTTTGTGAATGTGCCTGAGGTCGACGCACCTGAAGTCGTACGTGGATTCTCTTTAAAATCGTTCGTCGAACCAAAAGCGCTACCGATCGCCTTGATTATCGGGATGGCCGCACTAAGCTACTCGAGTGTCTTGTCCTATATCAACTTCTATGCGAGTGAACTCGACTTGATCGAGGCGGCGAGCATCTTCTTCCTCGTTTATTCGGTCGCAGTCCTATTATCACGACCGATCACAGGAAAGTTGATGGACGCGCGTGGAGCGAACGTCGTCATGTATCCGGCAATCGCCATCTTCGCGATTGGACTGCTCGTGCTCAGCCAGGCGAACAGCGGTTGGATGCTTCTACTTGCCGGTGCGTTAATCGGATTAGGCTTCGGGAATATCCAATCCGGGACTCAAGCAATCGCCGTCAAGGCCTCTCCACCCCACCGAATGGGGATGGCGACATCGACCTTCTTCATCGCACTTGATGCCGGTCTAGGGTTTGGTCCTTATTTCATCGGGTTGTTGATTCCATTGACGGGCTTCTCGACACTTTATTTGATTCTTTCAGGCGTCGTTCTCTTTACCATTTTCTTGTATTACGTCATGAATGGACGGAACGAACAAAAACAACTGAACGAAGCTGCTTGACGGGGTGTACGTACATCCCGTCTTTTTTTGAAAGTTCACACATTTGATCGAATGATGCGGTAAGATAAAAATGACGTGTAAAAAATAGAATGAACGAAATGAGGGAGACGAGATGAAAGCTGACCAAACACTTCAATCCAACGCATCGATTTTACTACGGACGTTCGATAAAATTTCAGACTATGTGTTCTTTATGGAAGTCGATGGTTCAGCATATCGCTACGTCTTCGTAAATGAGCCTGGGAAACGGGCCATCAATTGGTCGGATGCGGATGTCGGCAAGACCATCGATGAGTTGGTCCCGACCGAGACCGCTACACTTATTACGCAGTATTACGATGAAGCGATTCGTACAAAAAAGAGTGTCGTCTACGAAGACTACCGTCTTGCTGACTCCTTTTATACGGATACGGTCGAGGCGGATGATGTATTGACGCTCCCCCTTCATTATTTCGAGTCAGAAGTGACGCCGATTTTCAATGATGAGGGGCGCTGTACCCATATCGTCTCTGTCGTTCGTGAAGTGACGGAACGGAAGCGTCGCGAACTCGAATTGTCGATCTTAAAAGATCATCACGAGTCGCTACGACGTTATTCTCCACATGGCATCTTTGTACTCGACCATCATTTGAACATCAAATCTGTCAACCCGGCCGTCACGGTCATCACCGGTCATACGGAACAAGATATGCTTCATCATCCGTTCCTGCATTGGCTTCCCGAGAGTGAGCGGTCTCGAGTCAGGAAAGGGTTACAATTCACGCTGTCTGGGATTCCACACAAGTATTCCATTTATGCTGAACATCAATCCGGGGAACGACTCGACTTAACCGTCCTCAACATTCCAATCGAGGTCGGCGGTAACATTACCGGCCTGTTTGCGATCATCATCGATTTGACGCCAGAGAAAAATGCCGAGCGTGCCACGGTCGAAAGCGAACGTCGTTACCGTCAGTTGATTGAAACCATTCCGGAAGGCATCATTGTGCATCAGGAAGGACAGATTATATATGCGAACGCGATGGCACTCGCCACAATCGGAGAAACCTATCTAGAGAGTGAATCGATTTTTTCATTCATCGCAGAAGAGTATCATCAGTCCACCCGTCAACGACTTGCCTCTCTCGAGCTCGGAGGCCCCGTCCAAGACACGGAAATGGTCATCATGACACCGAGTGGAGACAAGCTCCAGATGGATATCAGTAGCCTTCTCATCGATTATGAGGGCGAAACGGCCGTCTTAACGATTTTGCGTGATGTCACGGAGAAACGTGAAATGGAACAAGCGTTAAGACAGAGTGAGTTACAATATCGATTGATCACAGAAAACATGAGTGACCTCGTCTGCATACTAGAACGGGATGGTACTGTTCGTTATGCGTCCCCTTCTCACCGTACCGTACTCGGTTTTGCGGCCGGATATTACGAAGGGAAGAATACGCTCGACTATATCCATCCGGACGACATCCAGATCGTCCGGGAGCAGTTGAAAGAAATGAAGGAAGAAGACATCTCCTTGACCCTTGAGTTTCGTCATTTCCATGCTGACCAGCGCTGGATTTGGCTCGAAACGAAAATTCAGGCCATCTATGATGAATCCGGACTTCTCCTACACTATTTGACGGTCAGCCGAGAAATCATGCAGCGAAAAGCACTAGAGAAGCAACTGAAGCATTTGGCGTATCACGACACGCTGACCGATTTACCGAACCGTCGTTTCTTCCTCGCTTACCTCGAGGAAGCGATCGATCGAACCGAATTCGAGCAAGGTGAATTGGCCGTCCTCGCTCTTGACGTTGACCGATTCAAACAAATCAACGACACGTTCGGTCATGATGTGGGCGATGAGCTCTTGCGACAACTCGCTCGTCGATTGACATCCGTGCTTCGCAAACAAGATATGATTGCCAGACTTGGCGGTGATGAGTTTGCCGTTCTCATTCGCTTCAATGATTCCTGTGCCCTACATCGGGTTGCAGAGAAAATCATTCAAGCACTACAGCGCCCATGGGAAATCGACCAACATACGTTCATTACGACTTCAAGTGTAGGGGGTGCTCGATTTGTAAAAGGGTTGTCGACCAAACAGTTACTAAAACGTGCCGACCTCGCTCTCTATGAAGCCAAAGCAGGTGGACGAAATCAATATGCACTCGCAAAGGACCACCAATAAGTGGTCCTTTTTTCACGTGAAACATCGAAAATAAATCATAAATCCGAACATTAAACATCAATCCATTCAATTTTATTCATTTTTAAGATAAATTGATTGAGTTATCCTTTGACTTTAAACTCTATTCACGTTATATTACCGAATGGGCGAAGTTTTTTTATTGTTCAATACGTTAATGTTCGTGAATAGGGGTGCGATATATGGATAAAGTATTTGATTACGAAGATATTCAATTAATTCCTGCAAAATGTATTGTCGACAGTCGTTCGGAATGTGACCCGACCGTCGAGCTTGGTGGCTTCACGTTCCGATTACCGGTCGTTCCGGCTAACATGCAGACGATTATCGATGAAAAGGTCGCATTGATGCTGGCCAAGAACGGATATTTTTACATCATGCATCGCTTCAATCCAGAGACGCGCCTGGCGTTTATCCAAGACATGCATGAGCGTGGTTTGTATGCATCCATCAGTGTCGGCGTGAAGGAAGAAGAGTATGGGTTTATCGAAATGCTCAAATCGACCGGTCATACGCCAGAATTTATTACAATCGATATCGCTCACGGTCATTCGAATGCGGTCATCCGAATGATTCAGCATATCAAACACCATCTTCCTGGATCATTCGTCATCGCGGGGAACGTCGGGACACCAGAGGCCGTTCGCGAATTAGAGCATGCCGGAGCGGATGCGACGAAGGTTGGAATCGGTCCTGGTAAAGTGTGTATCACGAAAATCAAAACAGGTTTTGGTACCGGGGGCTGGCAATTGGCTGCACTTCGCTGGTGTGCCAAAGCAGCGACGAAACCGATTATCGCGGATGGGGGCATCCGTACTCACGGTGACATCGCCAAATCGATTCGCTTCGGCGCTTCGATGGTCATGATTGGTTCATTGTTCGCAGGACACGATGAATCACCAGGGGAAACGTTCGAGCAAGACGGGAAACAATTGAAAGAGTATTTCGGTTCTGCTTCTGAGTTCCAAAAGGGTGAGCGAAAGAACGTCGAGGGGAAAAAGATGTTTGTCGAACACAAAGGGGCACTACAAGATACATTGACCGAGATGGAGCAAGACCTCCAATCGGCGATTTCTTACGCGGGTGGTGACAGTCTCGAGGCATTGCGCACCGTAGACTACGTCATGGTGAAAAATTCAATCTTCAATGGGGATAAAGTGTATTAAAAAGGCGACCTCGTGTCGCCTTTTATAATTGCTTCATCATCATATAGTAATCCGATCCCGGCGGATAGTCCGGTAGCACACCTATTACCGTGTAACCGAATCGCTCATAAAACGGATTCGCTTGAAACGAGAACGTCGTCAATTTCACACGCGTCGCACCGAGCGACTTCGCTAACGCCTCCCCTTCTCCAAGCAATTGGCTACCGATGCCCTGACCATGAAAGTCTGCATCGACCCAAAGGCGATCCAAATCGAACCATCCCCAATACACACTCCCATATAAGCCGGCGATCACCCGTCCTTCTTGCTCCACTTTCAACTGAATGGTCGGCACGTGCGCCTCGCGAATGTCACGATGGTAAATCGAACGAACGTTGTTATACTCACGTAATTGAGTGGTCAAAAACTGTTGGAACGTCTCGTCTTCCTCGTGAATCCGCGTGATAGTGTAAGTCATCTTCCCACCGTCCCGTTCACAAAAAACGTAATCAACTCGTTCTCTTCCTCGGTGATCTCCCGATTGACGAGTGAAGCATATGACTGCGTGATTTCATCAATATTTCCTGGGAAATCATTCGAAATGGTGGCGATTCGTCTTAATGCAAGGCAATCTTCTGCGAAGGATTCACGACTCACCATCTCACCGTGTGACCAGACAATCTGTTTAGCATCAAACGATTCCAATACATTCAACAACCGCAGGGTTTCTTCCGGAGTCATTCGCCATGTCGGAGAATAGATGTCTGCGTATAACGCGTCTCCTAAAAATAATACCCGTTCTTCTACGACGTAAAGGACAACCGCATCTTTTGCGTGGTCTCCTCCGACATGTCGTAACACGACGTGAACGCCACCGAGGTCGAGTGTCAGCGATTCTTGAAACGTCAGCGTAGGTAATACTATTTTGATATCGCGCGCGTCTCCATATTCTTCACGGATTGCTTCCGCGCAAAATGCGATTTCAATCCCTTCCGCCACCCGCTCATCGAGAGAGACATCATCCCAAGCATATGGGACAAGTTTTTCCATTCCCTGTTTGGTCGCTTCACTCGCAATGGAGACTATTCCTTCAAGTGCAGGTAAACCGAAGATGTGATCCCAATGCCAATGCGTCAATGCGACCATCGACGGCGCACGTAGGCCTTGTTTTTCTAGCTGTTCTAAAAACAACGAGGCGTGCGAAACGGAATTGCCCGCATCGATGAGCAGCGTATGCGTATCGCCGATAACGGCACCGAGAATTGGTCGATCGGTACGGTCAACGGGTGTCATATACCAAAAACGTTCCGAATGTTTGATTAAGGTTTGCATGTACGAATCGACTCCTCCTCTAATAAATTCGTTAATTCTTCGAATGAATGCCGATTATCATTTTGAATCCGAGCGTGGCGAAGAGGTAATTGTTTCAACAGTTCAAGCTCACGTCGTTGGCGTTCCACTAAAATCTCAATCGTTCCGGCCATACCCTTATGCGCATGGTTCACACCATAGGTGCCGCTCGTATAATACTCGACAAAACCGCTTTGCCATCCCATCGGTCGTTCATCATATACAATCGGAAAGATGCGTGCAACGTCATCCAATGCCAAATAAACGACCATCGGATCAATCGGCTTCAGAATGTCTGCGACCTCTTGAACGTATGCTTCCACGTCCGCTAACGGAACATCTTGGGCAACCATTCCAATGGTGAAAGGATTTTGGAGCAACGCACATTCAAAGATGACGTCCTCTTCCTCCCTATCTAACTTTTGAACATAACGCCGCCAGCGTTCGCACATGATTCGTGTGTGAAGGGCGAAAGGTAACTCGTAGACGTCTGTTCCGATCCGTTCTTCATCACCATCATAACGGACGAGCCACCCTTTTTCGATTTCATCGAGAATGCGACCGGTTGATGGTTTGTCCTCGACCCAATAGACATCATGCATATCCACGGGGTGTGACGCATCTACTTCCGAATAGAACTTGCCATTCCGTTTATCTCGCAGCCTCTCGGCAAATGTAGACTTTCCGCTTCCTGGCAATCCTTCAATCAGCCATAATCTCCCCATACTTAAATCCCCTTGTCATCTGAGTATCCACCATATTGGAACCACTGGTCTCCTCCATTGTTCTTTGCAATATACATCGCTGCATCTGCTTGTTGAAGAATCGAATCGACGGTGTCGGTCGACTTGACTAGGGTGACGCCAACACTTGCCGTAAGATGAATGACTTCACCATTCGACGCGTCTATTCCCTGGGAAATAACTTCATTGAGCTGTTCAATCCCACTCAGTGGACCCGTTTGCACCAACATGAATTCATCGTCTGAAAAACGGTACACTTGACCACCAACATGCTGGACGAATTCATTTAATCGTTGTGCGATTTCAATTAACACTTCATCCCCTATCATGTGCCCGTACTGATCGTTGATTCTTTTAAAATCGTCTAGATTGACCAGTGTCACTGTAATCGATGGCGTCCGGTGCATCTTTTTGTATAAATCGGTCGTGAGCTTATGACGATTATACAGTTTTGTCAGTTGATCTTGTTTTGCGATTCGAATCATCTCGCGTTGTTTCCGTTCCTTTCGAATCCCATTCTCCATCCATCGTGCAAGCAACCGTACCGTTCCAGTCAACTCTTGCAACGTTTCCTCATCAAGATGATCATTCAAGTTGCCTTGCTCCGCGAGAAGAACGACCCAGCCAAACACTTGATGCTCATGCGTCAAAGGAAAACTGACAAACCTCGTGAATTCGATACCATCTACAATCAGATCACCTTCCTGAAGCGTTTGCGCGCCGACCGTTGTCAGTTGATGTAGGGAATGCAGTTCTTCTTCCCCCCAAGTCAAACGAGAGACCCCATGCTCTACTAGAAGACGATGCGAAGGCTCAATCGAGAAGATGACCCCGTGGGAGTAACCGATCCATTCCAATAAAATTTCTTGAACCCGGGCCAATTGATCTTGGAACGGTACACGCAATGCCGTCGCTTCATACAATGCTTCGATTGATTGTTGTCGCGTGATTTGTCTTCTCGAGACTTCCGTGTGCTCGATCTCTGTCATGACCCAATGCGTAAACGATTCGAGCGCCTTCAAGTTTTTTTCTGAGAACGTTCTCGCCTGCCCATCCACTACGCAAAGTGTGCCGATGACGTGACCTTGCTTCGTCCGCAACGGTACACCTGCATAAAATCCGATTCGGTCAATCCAAGGACTGTCACTTTCAATCGCTGCTGCCGCAACATCTTCAATCACCAGCGGAGACTCTGATGTGACAACCCGATTACATAACGTCCATTCCCGTTTGAGGTGAGCGGATTCGAGCTCGATACCGACACACGATTTGAACCACTGTTGGTCTGTCGTCATGATCGAAATGAATGCGATTGGCATCTGAAAGGTTTGTGCGACCAATCGGGAGATCCGGTCAAATCGTTCCTCTTGTGGCGTATTTAAAATTTCCAATCGTAATATCGCTTTGAGTCGTTGCAATTCACGCTCATCTAGAGAAGGATGCAACAACTGCGCAGGCTGCTCGATCTTCGATAACATCATCTGATGGGAATACAAGATTCCGAGCGCCTCTTCTAACTCCGCGAGCGGCATCGGACGACTGAAGAAATACCCTTGAATCTCATCGCAGCCGAGCTGACGTAAGATCCGATATTGTTCTTCCGTCTCCACACCTTCAGCCGTCACCTCTAACTCTAGCTTTTTGGCCAACGAGACAATCAGTTTGACGATTTCATACTCTTTCATGCCGCTCTCCTGATCGAGTTGCGCAACGAACGACCGGTCGATCTTGATTCCATCAATCTCGAACAACTTCAAATAATTCAACGAGGAATAACTGACCCCAAAGTCATCAATCAACAGTCGAAATCCTTGTTGTTTGAGCGATTCGACCGTTTTGATCGCCGCTACCGGTTCATGCATCAACGTGTGCTCGGTCACCTCAAACTCAAATTGTTCTGGCACAAGACCATACGATGCAATGATCGCAACCAGTTCATTCATATGGTGTTCATGAAATAAATTCGGTGAGACATTCACAGCCACGCGGCGCCCTTCAAACTGCTCAGGTTGTGACGACACATCCTGACATACCCGATTCATGACGAATCGTGTCACGTCTTCGATCAAGAGTGACTGTTCAGCCACACGAATGAACGTTTCAGGTGAAATGAATCCGAGAACAGGACTCTCCCAGCGAATGAGTGCCTCAAAATGAATCGCACCGTCCATCGACACTTTCGGTTGATACACCATGTATAACTCATCTAGCTTCAACGCTTTGACCAGTTCCGTTTCGATCATCATCTCATCGATGTAACGCTGCACGTACTCATCGTGTTCATATAAACGAATCGTTTGATTTCCCGTCTGACGCGCTTCCAACAGAGCCGTGGAGGCGTTCATGATGACACGGTCGGCATCCGCTGTACCGGCACCAATCCCGATACAACTCGATAACGGGAATTCGGCCTCCGCCACTTGATACGAATGATCTGCAATCACGTCAAGCAAATGCTCGGCGTACATGTATGCCAACCGGATTGGAGTATGAGGTAACACCGCGATAAAGTCTTCACCGTCTACTCGACCGATAATTGAACCTTTCGGAAGCGTATTCGCCAATTGACGTGTGATGTCTTTAATCAACTGATTCGAGCGCTCCACACCTTGAAGCGACATCATCATCTTGAAACGGTTGATGTGAAGGCGCATGACGCTCGTCTCTTCCATATCATGTTGCTCGAACAATTGGTCGAGCTCCAATTTGACTTTCATCAGATTTGGCATACCGGTCAAATAGTCCATATGCTCGATACTCTTTAACAACTTGATCTCCGCCTCCTCGGATAAATCAGTTGTCAAACCGAGTACATAACGAACGAGTCCATCCTCATCTTCAATCGGTACAAGCATAGAAGAAGCGAATCGGGCCGTATTGGAGTCGATGTTCATTTGCGACATGAAGTAGACCGGCTCCCCTGTCTCAACGACCGCATCATAATGTTCAATCAATTCCTCGACCACTTCCGAGCGATACATCTCATGTAAATACCGCCCTTCTACATCACTTGGAAGCG
The DNA here is from genome assembly GCF_031844365.1 of Exiguobacterium sp. BG5(2022). Taxonomy (GTDB): domain Bacteria; phylum Bacillota; class Bacilli; order Exiguobacteriales; family Exiguobacteriaceae; genus Exiguobacterium; species Exiguobacterium profundum. Next base: position 101,494 of record NZ_JAUZVB010000002.1, on the reverse strand, counting down.
AAGAGGCCACCTTCCCCTGTTCGCTCACATTTACGTAACGATAGCCTGCCTCTGTCACTTCCATTAGAAATACCATTCGATACAAGCGTGTGAACAGCTCGAATAGATAATATGGGTCGCCTTTCATCCGTTGCATCGTATCCCTCCACCCGTTCCTTTTTCTTATAGTGTAGTTGGTTTCGCTCAAACTATGGAGAAAACCTTTGAAAAAATGGGGAAACGTTTTTCTCTTATAAAAAAACACCCTCTCATACTTGAGAAGGTGCTCTTCAGGTTAAAGCAATTCATTCGCCAAGAGACGATAGACGTTCAGGCGATCTTCCTGCTTATGCTGGATGCTACATATCATCGCCTCATCGAAACCGTAACGTTCCGATTCATCCCGTAACTGTTCCGCAATTTGTTTCGGCGTCCCTACGAGGTGGATGGCTCGGTTGTTGGCGATATGAATTTTATCGACCTCCGTGAGCGGATAATCATGAGCCGCTTCTGGACTCAACAACTGTCTCAATTGACCACGCATCAAGAAGAGACGCGACAGATCAGAAGGTCGGGCCAAATATTCGGCCTCTTCTTCCGTCTCTGCCGTCGTGACCAAATACGTGACGCTGATGTCCGGTTTCTCCATGAAATCAGACGGCGTGAAATGGTGACGGTATGTGTCGAGCGTATCGGCACTCAATTGTCCGTTAAAGAACTGGGCAAACGAATAGCCGAGCCCCATCCGTCCGGCCTGCACGGCGCTGTTCCCACTCGAACCGAGTAACCAGGCTTCTGGAAGGCTGACACCAGTCGGAGCAGCCGGTGTATTTTTATACCATCTTTCCTCCGGTGCCTCATCTTTAATCAATTGAAGCGTCGTATCGAGTTTCTCGTAAAGTCCATCCATCATCGGTTTCTGCCCTTGTGACATCGCATAGATCGCGTTCGCATCACCGCCTGGCGCACGTCCGACACCAAAGTCAATCCGTCCTGGAGCGAGCGCGCTGAGCGTCTTGAATACCTCTGCCATCTTGAGTGGCGAGTAGTGCATCATCATGATGCCGCCGGACCCGAGACGAATCTTGTTCGTCTTAGCTGCCAGATAAGCCGTGATGACCTCTGGAGCCGAGCTGGCGAACGACATGCCACCATGATGCTCCGCCATCCACATACGGTAATATCCTAACTCTTCTGCGACTTGTGCGAGCTCGACCGCGCTGTTCAGCGCATGTTCTCCTGTATGACCCGACGTGACCGGCGCCTGGTCTAATACACTCAATCTCATCATGCATTCTCCTATCTCTATAATGAAGTTTCTAAATATCTTGAATTTGTTGGACTCGCCGTCATCATACTAAATGGTTTGATGGAATACGAATGTTTTGCCTAGTATTTAACCTTGTATTTTTCAGAAAATTTCCGCATGTTGTTGATAGCACCTGGTCATATTTTTTATACTAAGAAAGAAATACGTTTCAATAACGGCTGGATGTGTAATGGGGATACATAGACAGCACAAACACTTCGGGGAAATGGGGAATGCATCATGAATGGTTCATCAACACCAGACGGAAAGAAACCTTCTTTTTCGAGTCAAGACTTCTTTAAGTTCTTGATTCCATCACTCATCGGGATCATGTTTTTCATCGTACCAATCTCATCAGAGGAAGGCTTCACGATTCCAGTCGCCTTCTTATCCAATCTGCTGATTGACTGGATTGGGGATTTCGTCCCGACACTCGCCGTCATCATGATGGGGATTTCGATTGTCGGCTCATTATTACTCTTTACGGCACGTCCTGCTTTTATGATGGAGCGACCATCCATCAACGCACTATTTAGCGTGACACCGTTTTGGTTCGTCATGCGCGTGATCGGTTTCATCGCCGGGGTCATGACGCTACTCACACTCGGACCAGAGATGATCACGTCAGAATTTACAGGGGGCCTATTGCTCTTTGATTTGATTCCAATCTTATTTGCGACATTCTTCTTTGCCGGTATGTTGTTACCGCTCTTATTGAACTTTGGACTTCTCGAGTTCGTCGGGACGTTCTTGATGAAGATCATGCGTCCGCTCTTCCGCTTGCCAGGGCGCGCCTCACTTGACTCGCTCGCCTCATGGGTCGGGGATGCGACGATCGGGATTCTACTGACGACAAAACAGTACGAGGAAGGCTATTACACGAAACGGGAAGCTTCGATCATTGCGACGACATTCTCCGTCGTCTCCATCACCTTCACCATCGTCGTCTTACAGTATGTCGAACTCGACCAATACTTCTTGCCTTACTACGGGGCCATCGTCTTATCCGGACTAGTCGCCGCTCTCATCATGCCACGGATTTATCCGTTGTCTAAAAAGGCAGACACGGCTTATGAGAAGACCGAGCTCAAACCGGAAGAAGAAGTACCCGCGAACGTGTCACTCGGTAAGTGGGCGTTAATTCAGGCGTTACAAAAGTCACGTTCGAGTAAAAGTTTCCTAGAGACGCTCAAAGACGGCTTCAAGAACGTGCTCGATATGTGGATCGGCGTCCTCCCTGTCGTCATGGCAGTCGGGACGATTGCGGTCATCATCGCAGAATATACGCCGTTCTTCACTATCCTCGGAAAGCCGTTCGAACCGATCTTGATGCTCCTTCAAGTGCCTGAGGCATCGGAAGCCGCTCAAACAATGGTCGTCGGTTTCGCCGACATGTTCTTGCCGGCCGTTCTCGGAAGCGGCATCGAGAGTGAGTTGACACGGTTTGTCATCGCTACGTTGTCGGTTACCCAGCTCATCTATATGTCAGAAGTCGGGGGCTTGTTGCTCGGTTCAAAACTACCGATCTCATTCCTCGACCTCGTCTTGATTTTCTTGTTACGTACCTTCATCACCCTTCCGATCATCGTCGGCATCGCACATCTTGTGTTTTAACGAAAACGACGCCCTTTCTCTTTTATGAGATGGGGCGTCCTTTGTATACTAAAAGAAAAGGAGGGAGACCGAGATGGAGCACCCATTTGCAGGACAACTCGAGGTTGCGAACAACGGCTATGCCGGGATCATCGACCCAGAAGCTTATGTGAACGATCGTTATCACGGACGCTGGACATTAAAGCGCTCTGTACAGATTGAAGGCGTGCCCGTCTTGCTCCAACGTCAGTTCGAGAACGGCAAGAACAACTGTACGTTGACGTCGATCACCGCCATCTTCCGTTTCTATCGAGATCATGGGTATGCGAACATCCCAGATGATGTGACACAGATCCAAGAAGATGTGCGCGAGATCGCCTTCAGGCACCATTTCAAAGACGAGAAAGGGACACCGCCGACACAAATCGCCACCATCATCACGAAACTGTGGAAGCGATACGGGTACGACGGTCGAGGCAGTTCCCGCTATCTTTGGAAATGGTCGACGTTTGAGCGTGAGCTGAAAGCAGGACGCCCGTTTGTGCTGAATATGGCGAACGGCTTTTATAAAAATCATTCCGTCACGGGAGTCGGCTACTTACAGTTTGAAAAACGGGGGTTCCCGGACGTCATCTTGTTAGCCGTGCTCGATAATCGTTCGAAGGACGTGCGCTACATCGACTTCAACGAATTCAACTTTTGGGGAAGCATCACACGCGTCCATCCGCCAGCCACTCGTCCATAATCGTGTCAATCGCTTCTCCGATTTTTAAAAGGTGCTCGCGCTTCGCGTATGACCCGTAATGTAGCCCGTTTGAATCACGGCCATTCCCGAGCCCAACGAACACTTCTGAAGGCTTCATATGGAGGCCGATCATCGGGATACCCGAATCATGGCGTCCGATTTCATAGGTGACGGCGGGATATGCAGACAGTCTTCCGATTGTTGAAAAACCGTTCAAGGCACGACAGTTATCCCGTCCGAGCACGATGATACGGATCGGTTTGATGTACGCAATCGTCCGCTCCAACAGTTCGATTGAGGTCGGATGTTCCATCCAGTGGCGCCCCGTCCTCATCTTCCCTATCTGTTCATATGTCGCAAACTTGAAAAAATCAACGTGGATGACAGCCGCCGGATGATCATAGAACGAACGCCCCATCCCGTTGAGGAGTGCCTCGAGTTTGGCGCCATCCGGTTTCCCGAACCAGTTCGTCGTCGCGCGATTCGACTCGAAATAGACCGATGCCCGTTCGAGCGTTTGTTGCAGCGCCTCTTCATTTCCGAGGTAATCGTCAAACGAGAGTATGTTCCGCCAATAGAACTTTTGGTGTTGCCCCGTTCTCGGTGTCCCGTCACGATGTAAAAACTCGCCGCGAGACGGATTCGTCCCGATGGTCAGCCATTGATCCGGACCAGGTCGACCGTACCAAAGGACAGGTGATGCCTCTTGAATCAATTCTTTCCCGAACGTTGTGTCGCACAGTGCTTGTTGAAATCGGATTGCGTCTTGTAACAGTCGTACTGCCTCCATGTCATCCCTCCTCTCCCGTTCGTTTCCCGCTTTCGAGAGTTTATAAAATGCGTTATAGTGAGAGGACGAAGCCAAACAAAGGACGTGTACACATGCGCATCAATAAATTCATCAGTGAATCAGGCAAGGCGTCCCGTCGCCAAGCCGACCGTCTCGTCGAAGAGGGACGCGTCACCATCAATGGGAAAAAAGCAAAAATCGGCGACCAAGTCAAACCGGGCGATGAAGTCCTCGTCAACGGTTCTGTCGCACGGGTTGCCCGAAACAACGTCTACATCGCCGTCCATAAGCCGGTCGGGATCACGAGTACGACAGAAAAAAAAGTAAAAGGGAACTTGGTCGACATGGTCAACCACCCGCTCCGCATCTTCAACATCGGTCGTCTTGATAAAGACTCGGAAGGTCTCATCCTCATGACGAATGACGGCGATATCGTCAACGAGATTCTCCGTGCAGAAGGCGAGCACGAGAAAGAATACATCGTCTCGGTTGATAAGCCAATCACACCAGAGTTCGTCGAGCAGATGGAAGCCGGTGTCAAAATCCTTGGCCAGAAGACACTTCCGTGTAAAGTCCGTCCGCTTTCAAAGTTCGATTTCAACATTACCCTCACGCAAGGACTCAACCGCCAAATCCGTCGGATGTGTGAGGCGCTCGGATACGAAGTATTCCGCCTCCAACGTGTTCGTGTCATGAACATCACGCTCGGGAAACTGCCGCCTGGACAATGGCGCGATCTTTCGAAAAAAGAGCGTGAGCAGCTGTTCCGCGAATTGAATTACGAACCGAAAGAATGGTACTAAAAAGCAGCCTGAGTCGTCTCAGGCTGCTTTATTCTGGTCGAAGTGATGAGACATGGTCGGTCTCACGACGAATGAAACGTTTGAGTTGAGCGCTCAAGTCGTCGAGCTGTCCCATCGTCGTCCTCATTCTAAATTTCATATGAACATGGTCAAATGAGTCAAACTGCCATTCATCATGAATGAAAATATCGATTTGGATGGTCCCAATCCGGTCAATCAACGTGAAAGTTAGATTGACTTGCAAATCATCCGAACCCTCTTCTTCATCGACTAGTCTCCATGTGATTGGTTCTTTGCCCCACGCTTGATTGAATTGATTGATCTTTTGATGAAGATCTTCAAGACTCGCATCATCTAAATAAATCAACTGATTACTGGTGCAGGCAGAAGACCGAAGTTGAAGCTGAACTTGATAAAACAGCTCAGTTTCATCCATCCATACTCGTTCCATCTCAAACTGAGTTTCCATCTCACTATACCAACTTTCATAGTTAACTAAATAAAATCAATTTCCTTTTTCGGCTCATTTGGCACTGTTCTACACTTGTCATCTCACTCTTTCATGTCGACTATATCATGTCAATTTGATGAATCACTTAAACTCTTTACACAAAACGGGAATATAAATAATACAGATGATTTTAAAATGAAAAGAGGTGAATCCTCATGAATGGTGCAATCTTTCCACATACTTCAATCGGAAATGGAGTTAATCGGAATCTTAGAGTAATTAAAAAAGTAGGGCCTCCATAGAGACCCTACTTTTACTTCGCCGTCACGCCACCATCTACCGGAAGTTCGATCCCGCTGATATGATTCGCTTCGTCTGACGCAAGGAACAGGACGGCTGCCGCCACCTCATCCGCTTGTCCGAGATTCGGCAAAGCGATTTGATTCAAGAAATGTTGTTTATAGTCTGGATGCTCCATATGTGGCGCACTCATCGGTGTCACGATGTACCCTGGATGCACCGAGTTGACCCGAATGTTTTGCTTCCCGTAATCGACTGCCGCTGCTTTCGTGAGAGAACGGACCGCACCTTTCGAGGCCGTATAGGCACCGGCACCCGCCATACCGGTCAATGCAGAGATGGAGGAGATGTTGACGATTGATCCTCCCCCATTCTCCGTCATGAGCGGAATCGCGTACTGTGTCCCTAACATGACCCCATCGATGTTGATGCGATATGTGCGTGCCCAGTCCTCTTCTGTCTGTTCCAAGAAAGGTTTTGCAAGTGCGATTCCAGCGTTATTGACGAGAATATCTAATTTGCCACATGTCGCTTCCACTTCCGCGAATACATCCTCCCAGCTCGAGCGTGATGTCACGTCATGTTTCACCGCGATGGCTTCCCCACCTTGTGCACGAATCGACTCGACTACATTGTTTACTCCTTGTTCATTGATGTCTGTCGCGACGACTGTTGCCCCTTCTTTGGCGAATAGACGTGCCGTTGACTCTCCCATACCGCTTCCTGCCCCTGTGATGACCGCTACTTTCCCCTGTAAACGCATTGTCCCAGCTCCATTCATTAAATTATGATAGTCTAACTATCATAATAATAATTGGATGTGACATTAATCTCAACGAAACTGCTCGAAGACGATATACTAAGGACAGACAATGAGGTGATCGAATTGAGTAAACGACAACAAAACAAAGAGGAACGAGTTCAACTGATTATCCAAGAGGCAGAACGCTTATTTATAGAGAATGGCTTTGAGAAGGTTCAGATGCAGGACATCGCGGACGCTGCAGGAATTGGGGTGGCGACACTGTTTCGCTACTTCCCGAAGAAGGATCAATTGATCGTCGCGGCAGCCGTCAAGAATCTACAACCGACACTCAAGAGATTTGAACAATTCATGCATGAGGAAGGCAACGCATATGAGCGGCTCGAGGCCATCTTGAACCACTTTTTCGAGATGCAGTTGGAACGGACGAACCATGCCCGTTTCCGAGAGGCGTTCGAGAGCTATGCATCGCTCGTCGTCTCACCTCTTCCTGGAATCGAGACATACATCGACGTTCAACGACAGATCATGCAGACACTCGAACCCTTGATCGAAGATGGGAAACGCGACGGTTCATTCCGCTCGGATATCGATGTGAAGGTGACCGTCGTCACAATCATCAATACGTTCGGGACGTTCGGCAACAACATCATGTTGAAGTCGCACATCAGTTATTTAGAGGACGATATCGAACCGGCCGTACAATTGCGTGCTTTAAAAGAGATGTTCCTCACATCCATTCGGGCATAAGAAAAACCTCCCTTCGCTTGAAGGGAGGCTAATTGTATACATAAAAAATGAGCACCTCTCACTAGAGGTGCTCTCGAAAGTCTACCGCGACGGACCACGCTCCACAACGTGCTCCTCAAGGGAATGTCCGCCGTCTTACATAGACCAGCTCATCGCATGTACTCAACTATATGCGAAACCTACGTCCTCGTCAATCTTTTCTTCAATCTCGGTTGACATCTTCCTAAAAATTAGGATAATCAATAGTGTTAGCACTCCTATATACAGAGTGCCAAAATATAGACATCAAAAGGAGAACGATCATGACAAAAAAACAGTTTCAAACCGAATCGAAACGAATTTTAGAGTTGATGGTCCACTCAATTTATACACATAAGGACATCTTCTTGCGTGAGCTCATCTCGAACGCGAGTGACGCCATCGACAAGATGTATTATCGTGCCCTCTCCGACGAAAGCATCGAATTCAACAAAGACGATTACTTCGTCAAAGTCGAACTCGACAAAGAAGCGCGGACGATCACAATTCGCGATACAGGGATCGGGATGACAGAAGAAGAACTCGAAACAAACCTCGGAATCATCGCCAAGAGCGGTTCACTCGCCATGAAACAGGCGACGAAGATGGAAGAAGACCATAGCCTCATCGGACAATTCGGCGTAGGGTTCTATTCCGCGTTCATGGTCGCTGACCGTGTGACCGTGCGGACTCGCTCGATTGACAGTGATCAAGGATACGTATGGGAGTCAGAAGGGTCAGACGGCTATTCGATCGAGCCGACAGACAAACCGGACATCGGTACAGAAATCACGCTCCACTTGAAGGCAGACACAGAAGATGATGCGTATTCGTCATTCCTCGAAGAATATGAGATCCGTTCACTCATCAAGAAGCATTCGGACTTCATCCGTTACCCAATCAAACTGGATGTGACGAAACATCGTCAAAAAGAGGACTCAGAAGAGTATGAGGACTACAAGGAAGAAGAGACCGTCAACAGTATGGTGCCGATTTGGCGGAAGCGGAAGAGCGAACTCAAAGACGAGGATTATAAGGCGTTCTATCACGAGAAGCGCTACGGCTTTGATGAGCCACTCAAGCATCTTCACTTGAACGTCGACGGGACGATTCGTTATCAATCAATCCTGTATATCCCGTCAACGGTTCCGTTCGACTATTACACGAAAGAATTCGAGAAAGGGCTCGAGCTCTACTCGAACGGCGTGTTGATCATGGAGAAGTCACCAGACCTCTTGCCGGACTACTTCGGCTTCGTTAAAGGGATGGTCGACTCAGAAGACCTCTCCCTCAACATTTCCCGTGAAATGTTGCAGCAGGACCGCCAGCTTCGCGTGATCGCGAAGAACGTGAAGTCGAAAATCAAAGGCATGCTCGAGAAGATGCTCCAAAACGAGCGTGAGGACTATGAGAAGTTCTATGAGTCGTTCGGTCGCCAATTGAAGTTTGGCGTGTATGACCAGTTCGGCGCAGCCAAAGACGAATTGAAAGACTTGATTCTTTTCCATTCTTCTCACGAGAAGAAACTCGTTTCGCTCAAAGAGTACGTCGAGCGGATGAAAGAAGATCAGAAGTATATTTACTATGCGACAGGCGAATCGATTCATCGCATCGACCTCTTGCCACAAGCAGAGCGCTTGAAAGAAGAAGGATACGAGATCCTCTACTTTACAGAAGAGATCGACGAGTTCGCCATCAAGATGCTTCAGTCGTATGAAGACAAAGAATTCAAATCGATCGCGAGCGGCGATCTCGGTCTCGATGACGCGGAAGCGAAATCGCTCAACGAAGACAACCAAGACTTGTTCGCATTCATGAAAGAAGAGCTCGGAGACCGCGTCAAAGAAGTGCGTGCCTCGACACGTCTCAAGTCGCATCCGGTTTGCTTGACGGTCGCGGGTGACGTCTCAATCGAGATGGAAAAGATTTTGAACGCGATGCCAAACGGCGGCGGCATGAAAGCGGAGAAAGTGCTCGAGGTGAATGCCGACCACGCCATCTTCCAGACGCTCCAACGTGTGTATAAAGAAGATGAAGCGAAAGCGAAACAATATACAGACCTCTTGTATCAACAAGCCCTCCTCATTGAAGGGTTACCGATTGAAGATCCGGTAGCGTATTCGAATGCGGTGTGTGCGTTGATGGCGGAGTAACTCTAAATAGCAAATGCCCTCACCTGAATGAAAATGTCATTCAGATGAGGGCATTTAAATTATTTAAAGTTATTGTACGTCCCTAACAATTGCATCTGCTTCACTTCATGCAACAGGCTCTTTTCATCCTCTTGCTCATGAATCTCCGCAATTCGATGGCCCATCCGCTCAATCAATCCGACGACGAGGGCATTCCCCATTGTGAAATATCGCTTGCGGTCTGTCATAGTCGCGGTCCATCCGTATGGGAAGCCATTCAATCCCTCGCATTCTTCCGGACGCAAATAGCGCAATTTTTTCGTATGTGGATCTTCGATGACATGGCTTGAACGGTTGCACGTTCCTTCGCTCGTCAACATCGTTCTACCTGGAAGGTCTAGCGAATCTGGATAGGACATGCCTCCTTCAGCATAGACATAGACGTGACCGCTCGCAGAAGTACGTTCGATTTTTTTCGGTCCTTTCATGTAAGCCAATTCCTCTTTTTCCGTACGTCCAGATTTTTTAACCTTCTCTGTATCCAGATAATAGTGTTCCGGAGCAGGACCAAACTGCTCATAGACCTCTCGAACGACTTCGCCGAGCGTCTTAGCTGTCTCGCGAACTGGGAGCGCCTCAAGCGTCGTCACTTGATCCCCCGTCATGACACCCGCATTTCGATAAGTCGCAGAGAATGTGTCCGAGATTTCAACGATGTCTTTCGGCAACTCGAACGTCGAACCTGGATGTTTCTCGCTCGTCATCTCCATGACCGGGAAAGTCGGTGCAAAGAATCCGTCTTTCAACAACCACTGCTCAGGATTCGCTTTCCCCGCTCGGGTCGAATGCTTCAAATCCGCTCGCGTCGCAAAAATGAAGATACGGCGGCGGCGTTGCGCAAATCCATAATCGGCAGCATTGATGACTCTCCACTCGACCGTATATCCTTGATCGGCAAACGCACGAAGCATGACACTGAAGTCACGCCCTCTTTGCTTCGCAGGTGACTTCATTAGGCGATCGACATTCTCGAGTAAGACGTAAGGCGGCTTTTCCTGTTCGATGATATTCATGATTTCCCAGAACAAGACACCCTTCTTCCCTTGAATCCCTTGCTCATTCTTCAAGCTACGTGACACGCTATAGTCTTGGCACGGAAAGCCCCCCACAAGTAAATGGTGTGGTCCTGCTTCCATCCATGACAGCGCGATATCCTCATTTACGTGTTGGCCACGCCCTTTAAAACGTTCAGCATAGCAATCAAAGGCCGGTTGTACCTTCGTCGCCGGCTCCCACTGATTGCCCCAAACCACATCGAATTTGTCAGATGTAGGCTCGGCATTCACATCTTTGATTCCTTCAAGCGCGATGCGGAAACCTCCTACACCGGCAAATAACTCAACTACTTTAATCAATGGGAACACCCTTTCGTATTTTCTATCTTAAATTTACGCTATTTTAGGTCCTATCACAACCGAACTAGCTCGATGAAATTAGTTTAACAGAAAAGGTGAATGGGATCAACAACTACGTTATACTCATCTTACATATGTAAATTTATAGGAGGTATTCGATTGCGTTACGAAACGATTCAAGAATTAATGGATAAGGCAAGAGAGGCTGAGGGCAAGACATTCGGCGAGATTGATACGACCGGACGGATTAAAAATGTTCGTTCCAAGGGATCACTCGGTCACATCATTGAAGAGAGCCACTTCGGATACCCAATCAATTCAGATGCCCGACCAGACTTTGAGGAACTTGGTATCGAGTTAAAGGTCACTCCTTTCAAGAAAAACAAAAATGGTACATATTCTTCAAAAGAACGACTCGTCTTGAATATGATTGATTACCATAGCGAGCATAGATACTCGTTTGAAACTTCAAGCTTTTTATCGAAAGCCACAAGTATGCTCATCATGCTCTATCAATATGAGCCTGAGATCTCAATGGATGACTACCGTATCTACAAGGCATTCTTAAACGAGTTCTCGGAGGAAGATTTAGCCGTGATGCGACAAGATTGGGAAACAATCGTTACTAAAATCAAGAATGGAGAGGCTCATCTCATTTCGGAGGCAGATACGATGTATCTGTCCGCCTGTACAAAAGGGGCGAACGGTTCGATTGTGCGTACTCAACCCTTCTCAGATGAACCTGCCAAACCGCGTGCCTTCGCTTTGAAAGCATCCTATATGTCCGGATTGGTTCGTAAATATTTAACACCGGAACTAATGGAATCTATCGCGAACCAAGGTGAGTTAAACGAAATGTCTATCGAGGAACTTCTCGAAACCCGACTCTCAGCACACTATGGCAAGACACTGATTGATTTATGTGAAGAAACGAAAGTTCCATACAACCCTAGAAACAAGGCGATGATTCCTCATGTCATGGCCAAACTGTTAGGAGTGAAAAAGACAGACCTTTCCGGTATCGAAGAATTTGAGAAGGCAAACATCAAGTTCAAAACGGTCGCACGAGAACCCGACGGAACGATTCGTGAACATATGTCGTTCGGCAAGGTCGATTTTGAAAATCTATGCCAAAGTGACTGGGAAGATTCAGACCTATATGACACATTCGCAGAACAGAAATATCTTTTCTTAGAATTTCAATATGACGAAGAATACGTCCCAAAGAAAAAGCGAATCCCTCGCTTTGTAGGCATTCGACTCTGGAACATGCCACTCGATACAATCGATGGCGAACTATATGAGATGTGGTCCGAAGCTCGAAAGGTCGTAATAGAAGGGGTTGAGCTGATTCCCATGAAAAATAGAGTAAAGAACAACCTGCCCGGATCAAAATTCAACCAAGTCGCACATATACGTTCAAAAGGTGCGGATGGAGATGACAAAATCCGCCTCCCCGATGGACAATGGATCACAAAGCAGGCGTTTTGGTTAGATCGAAACTACATTCAGCAGATTCTAGACGCTTAACATGAGTACTTCTCCCCCTACAGTGGAATCTTACTAGTAGAGGGAGGTGAGGGATATGGCCAAAAACGTACCGAAAGCATCGAGTCCAGCCGTGTTCAAGACGATGAGCGGCAACCGTGGAAAAGATACGAAGATGGAAGTCAAAGTCAGAAAAGCGCTGTGGGCGGCCGGATACCGGTACCGCAAGAACAATCGCAAACTTTACGGGACACCCGACATCTCGTTTCCTGGATTACGCATCGTCGTATTTCTGGACTCCTGCTATTGGCATGGCTGTCCCCTCCACTTCAAGCTACCGAAGACGAATGCCGATTTTTGGCGTCAAAAGATTGGACGTAACATCGAGCGTGATGCCGACGTTACACAACATTATGTCGAAGAAGGTTGGGTCATCCTTCGATTTTGGGAGCATGAAATCAATAACGATTTTGATCATGTGATTCATGTAATAACTCACTATGTGGACCGTCAACGCTCTCTCTCAAATTTGTCAGGATAGAAGCTTCATATTGAACAGGCTCAAAATCGATTCCTGCTTTTTCGTAACGATAAAACGGATTATTGCCGTCCCAATCATCTGGCATTTTCGTCGAGGACAGTAACTTGTCCTCTTCTTTTGTAATGATACAAATGAAGTGATACTTGTCTAAAAGGTGATGGATTCTTTCCCTTGTTAGTTCGTTTCTAAGAGCCAACTCTCTAAACTTATTTAGGTATATGTTTTTCGGGACCATATGTTCATATACTAGTCCAGACGGTATCCGATTTATTAAGCGTTCTTTCGCTCCTTCTGTAATGAAATCCCCCATCCGATATTTTGTTTTCGCCAATCCAAGTCTACGAAAGTAACTTTCCGTTAAAAAATATAAGTTCTCACCCATGCCTTTTTTTAATTGATAATGGCGTAGTCCTTTGTCTCGAATAGACAAAGACAACATCGTGACTTCGTATAAATGCTCACTTAGATGTCGGATCAACGCATCTCGGTCATAAGAAATCGACAAAATAGTTGGATGCATGATGTTTTCAGAAACATCCACGGTGTCTAAAACATCCTCATTAGAATTCGTCGCAAAATCAAGTTCTTCTTTCTTATCTTCTTTTTGTTTCTCCACAACTGCTATCCCAAAGCCATTTCCCTCTCCATCTAAATGAGTCATCGACTTAACTTCCTTTTGCTCTATCTTATAAAGGGAGCGACTCATCACCCAATTTTCACTTCTCTTGACAGCCCACCATATCGACTTTTCTATTGCTGACGGATAGTAAGATTCAAATTTCACATGATAGAACTCGGAATCGATAAACTTTTTTACTAGTTCATGTTTTGTCCACGTACTTTTACAAGCCACTTTTTCGAGTTCTTGTATGAACTCTAGTGCATTTTGATTCAATGAGATTCCCATTTCATAACACTCCCCAAGTATTTTAAAAACTCCTTACGACACTTTATTTTAATTGATAATATATCGCCTGTGCGCGAGAATTCCACCGCTTTTCCATTCTTATAAACGGCTGTTCTATAATAAAATCAAAAGATTTATATAAATGTTATCAAAGAAAAACAAAAACTATTGTAAACGTTACCATTATTGATATGAAGGTTCTTATGAATAATTCTTATCATTTCAACACATTTCAAAGCATGCAAACGTCTTGACAATTCCAGCTCGTTATATGAAGTTAGTATTACATTATAATTATTCTAGTCGAGATAGAAACGCTAGAGTAAAAAACAAGGAGGACATAACCCATGTCATTAATCGGCAAAGAAGTACTACCATTCAAAGCACAAGCATTCCAAACAGGTGAATTCCTCGAAGTTACAGAGAACGACCTTAAAGGTAAATGGAGCGTTGTCTGCTTCTACCCAGCTGACTTCACATTCGTCTGCCCAACTGAACTTGAAGACCTTCAAAACGAGTACGCTACACTTAAAAACCTCGGTGTAGAAGTTTACTCTGTCTCTACAGACACACACTTCACACATAAAGCTTGGCACGAAACATCTGAGAAAATCGGAAAGATCGAGTACATCATGATCGGTGACCCATCACACGTCATCTCACGCAACTTCGACGTCTTGAACGAAGAAGACGGCCTCGCAGACCGTGGTACATTCATCATCGACCCAGACGGTGTCATCCAAACTGTCGAAATCAACGCTGGCGGCATCGGCCGTGACGCGAGCACACTCGTCAACAAAGTCAAAGCAGCACAATACGTACGCAACAATCCAGGCGAAGTCTGCCCAGCGAAATGGGAAGAGGGTTCTGAAACACTCCGCCCAAGCCTTGACCTCGTCGGTAAATTGTAAGGAGCGATTGCATGTTAGAAGCAGCGATTAAACAACAGCTCGACCAATATCTCCAGCTCATGGAGGGCGATGTCGTCCTCCGTGTGAGCGCTGGGGAAGACAAAGTCTCAAACGAGATGCTCGAGCTCGTCAACGAACTCGCCAGCATGTCATCACGCATCTCGGTCGAACACGCGACACTCGAGCGTACACCGAGCTTCAGCGTGAATCGTCCATCCGAAGAGACAGGAATCGTCTTCGCGGGGATTCCACTCGGACATGAGTTTACATCACTTGTCCTCGCCCTCCTCCAAGTGAGCGGGCGCGCGCCGAAAGTCGATGCGGATACAATCAAACAAATTCAAAATATCGAAGGCACATATCACTTCGAGTCGTACATCAGTCTCAGCTGCCACAACTGTCCTGACGTCGTGCAAGCGCTAAACGTCATGAGCGTCCTCAACCCGAACATCACGCACACGATGATCGATGGATCCGCGTTCAAGGATGAAGTGGAAGCAAAAGAGATCATGGCTGTCCCGACGGTCTTCTTGAACGGCGAATCGTTCGGTAACGGTCGGATGTCACTCGAAGAGATCTTGGCGAAACTCGGTACAGGTCCTGACGCTTCTGCGTTTTCGGACAAAGACCCGTATGACGTCCTCGTCGTCGGTGGCGGTCCAGCGGGTGCGAGCGCAGCCGTATACGCGGCTCGTAAAGGAATCCGTACCGGAATCATCGCAGAGCGCTTCGGCGGCCAAGTGATGGACACGATGGGGATTGAGAACTTCATCGGTACTGCTTATACAGAAGGTCCAAAGCTCGTCGCCAGTCTAGAAGAGCACGTCAAAGAGTACGGCATCGATGTCATGAACCTTCAACGCGCGAAGCGTCTTGAGAAAAAGGACCTCGTCGAGATCGAACTCGAGAACGGCGCTGTCTTGAAGAGTAAGAGTGTCATCCTCTCGACCGGTGCACGCTGGCGTAACGTCAACGTCCCAGGTGAGGCGGAGTTCAAAAACAAAGGGGTCGCTTACTGCCCACACTGTGACGGTCCTCTCTTCGAAGGGAAACGTGTCGCGGTCATCGGCGGCGGTAACTCTGGGATTGAAGCAGCCATCGACCTCGCAGGAATCGTCAAGCACGTAACGGTCCTCGAGTTCGCTCCTGAACTCAAGGCTGACCAAGTGCTACAAGATCGTCTTCACAGCCTCCCGAACGTGACTGTCATCACGAACGCTCAGACGACAGAAATCACGGGTACGGACAAAGTGAACGGCATCTCGTATGTGTCTCGTGAGACGAACGAGTCACATCATGTCGAACTTGAAGGCGTCTTCGTCCAAATCGGTCTCGTCCCGAACACGGACTGGCTCGACTCGGTCGAACGCAACAACTTCGGGGAAATCGTCGTCGACCGTCATGGCGCGACGAACGTCCCAGGTGTGTTCGCGGCAGGAGACTGCACGAACAGCGCCTACAAACAAATCATCATCTCGATGGGTTCTGGTGCGACAGCCGCACTCGGCGCCTTCGACTACATGATTCGCAACTAACAAAAAGACTCGCCCTCTATCATGAGAGCGAGTCTTTTTTACAGTTCAAACGTCTTCCCTGAGTCCGGGATGAATAAAATCGAGTCTCCGCTCTCCGTCTCAAACCGATAGCCTACTCGAGGAGAGAATGGATTCCATTCTCCCCCGGTCGTCGGAACGCTCTCCATGTACGCCACGTCATTGTACGTTTTGCTCAACGTCTCTTCTGCCTCGGCTAACGAGTAGCTCGGAATCGAGAGCAAAATCGCCGCCCCAACACTCATCACTCCGACCGACGCCGCCCAAAGAGTCGATGTCGGCTTTCGAAACTGTGCCAAGACTAGCAGCATGATGATCCAGCCAATCGGTACCCCAAACGTCGCCGCATTCCCATACCACTGCGCATTGATCGTCAATAAACTGGCGATCACCACACCGCCAACCATCCACCACCACTTCATCAACATCACCTCCTCTTTATTATCCCAAAATCAGGAAATGACTCAATGTTTTTTATTCATATTGATATATGATAACTTATAGTGTATGATATACAGTATAAAGATAAACGAATAAAGGAGGCGAAAAAATGTCCGATGTAAAAGCCTCGTTGGTGACAGAGTTGCGGCGCGGCACGTTGACGATTGCGGTGCTCAGCCAGTTGAAGACACCCCAATACGGCTATTCTCTCGTTCAAGCGCTACTTGATGCCGACATCAACATTGACCAGAGTACGCTCTACCCGCTCTTGCGTCGACTTGAAAAACAAGGACTCGTCACGAGTTCCTGGGACACGACGGAGAGTCGACCTCGCAAGTACTATGTGCTCAGCCCAGACGGAATGGATATTTTGAATGAGTTGTACGTGGAATGGATGAACATGTCGAAAACATTGACCCGTCTAATTGAAGGAGGAAACGATCATGAATCTTCGTGATGTGTATATCGATGAAGTCACCTCTCGAATCCCAGAGTCGATGCGGCAAGACGTCGCACTCGAATTGGAATCGACCATTGATGACATGACTGGAAATGACTCGTCTGAAGCGGCTTTATTTGAAGCATTGCGCCAACTCGGCGACCCTCAAATTCTCGCTGCTCGCTACGCGAACCGACCACTCTACCTCATCGGTCCTGCCCTCTTCACACAGTACGTGAACATCATTAAAATCGTCTTACCGATTGCCGTCACGGTTGTCACCATTCTCTCGATCATCGGTTATTTGACCAATCCCATCGACGACACATCTTGGAGTCAATTCTTGATTCAAGCATTCCTTCAAACTGGGGCGGCCATCTTCAATGTCGTCGTTCAGACGCTATTCTGGATCACCCTCACGTTCTTCATCATCGAGCGTGCCGTACCTGAGGGTGAAGTGCCCTTCTCGAGTTGGAAACCTGAACAACTCAAGAAAGTGAAACCACGTTCGACCTCGATTTCTTTTGGTTCGATTTTGTTTGACTTTATCGCCACCGTTCTGATGGTCGTATTGTATGTCAACGCCGAGCAGTTGATTCGTGTTGTCACAGATAGTGAATCCTATCCGCTACTCAATGCGTCGGTCTTGGATCAATTCTTCCCGTTTGTCATCGCCCTGGCCGCCTTTGGGATCGCCATCGCCATTTACAAATGGATGGTTCGACATTGGACAAAGCCGCTCGCCTTGTGGAACGCGCTCTTCAATATCGTATGGATTGTCGTCACAGCGCTCATTATGCTGCAACCCGATCTAATTTCGACCGAAGCGCTCTCGTTGATTGCTGAGCAAATCAACGCCGACCTTGAAACAATCAGTCGTTGGGGCGTCTGGAGTGTCTTACTCACCATCATCATCGTGTGTATTCTCGATTTAGCAGAAGGTTTGATCAAAGCGTTTCGACGTTGACCTCACATTCAAACGTTTCATTTCCGATGAAAGTGGAATAGCGGAGAAGAGAACGGATTTTGAATGGGGAGGCATTTGATGGGTATTCCAACAATCAAGCTACATGACGGTTATGAGATTCCGGCCATCGGACTCGGGACGGTTTATTTAAAAGGTGAAGCAGGGGTCGACGCCATCACGTGCGCCATCCGGAACGGATATCGACTCATCGATTCGGCGATTCGCTACGATAATGAAGGCGCGGTCGGTGAAGCGGTTCGCCAATCCGGCATCCCGCGTGAACAACTTTTCTTAACATCGAAACTGCGCGCGCAATATTATGACTACGACCAGGCGCTCGAGATGATTCGAGAATCCCTATATCGAGCGAACCTCGACTATTGGGATTTGTTCCTCTTGCATTGGCCAAACCCGAAACAAGACAAGTACGTCGAGGCATGGCGTGCCTTGATTCAAGCGAAGGAAAACGGATGGATCCGCTCCATTGGGGTATCGAACTTCATGCCGGAGCACCTTGACCGCTTGATTGAAGAAACGGGAGAAACACCGGTCATTAACCAAATCGAGTTACACCCGTACTTCTCGCAAGTCGAACAGCGGCAAGCCGACAAAGAACGCGGCATCATCACAGAAGCGTGGAGCCCGCTCAGTCGCGCTCGCACGGTCATTCATGACGAGAAGATCACCGAGCTCGCCAAACAAAAAGGCAAGAGCGTGTCTCAAGTCATCTTGCGTTGGCACGTGCAGCTTGGTGTCATCCCGCTCGCCCGCTCGTCCAGTGAGTTACACCAAAAAGAAAATCTCGACGTCTTCAACTTCGAATTGACGGATGAAGAGATGGAGACGCTCAATGCGTTGACGAAGCAGGATGGTCGCATCGATGACCAAGACCCGCGAGAATACGAAGAGTACTAAAAAAGATTGAGCCTAGATGGCTCAATCTTTTTTGTTTAAAACGCCGGAATGGCCGTTTCATCATAGTTCTCTTGCAAGAACGCACGGACTTCGTCACTTGTGAGCGCTTCGCCGAGTTTTTGGATTGCTTCGTCATCCTGGTTGTCTTCACGTGCGACAAGCGTGATGGCGAAATCATTCTCGACGCCTTCTGTTAAGAGTGCGTCACTCTTCGGTGTCAAACCGAGCGGTGCAGCGTAAGCCGGTGTCATCAAGACCGCATCGACATCATCGTACGCGCGCGCGAGCATCAACAAGTCGACTTCTTCAAACTTGAAGTTTTTCGGGTTCGATGTGATATCTGCCTGTGTATAGTACGTGCCTTCCTTCTCTCCGAGCTCGATCACATCATGTTGTGCGAGAAGGGAGAGCGAACGGTCGATGTTCGATACGTCGTTGGCGATCGCAATCGTTGCGCCTTCCGGGAGGTCTTCCATGTTGTCATAGTTTTTTGCGTATACACCATAGTTTGCGAAATAAATCGGTTCGATTGGAACGAGATTCGCATCGTTGCTGCGGTTGAACTCCTCCATGTACGGAACGTGTTGGAAGAAGTTCGCATCGACTTCTTTCGCCGCAAGTGCCGAGTTCGGTTGGACATTGTCTCCAAGAACGACAATTTCGAGTTCGATATTGTCTTCTGCGAGCTGTTCTTTAGCGATCTCAAGCATATCTGTCATCGGTGGGATGAGTGATGCGACTTTCAATGTCTGTGGTTCATTTGCTTGTTCCGTTTGTGTTTCTGTATCGTTCCCGCATGCTGCGAGGACGAGTGTGAGTGAGGCCAGAAGTGCCATCAATTTTTTCATATTCATTTCCTACTTTCTGTTTAACGTTTGTCGATGATTCGCGCCACGGTCGTGCCCGTGAATTGAATCAACTGTACGAAGACGAGCATGATGAGAATCATATAGAGCATGAGTTCTGTCTGAAATTGTTGATATCCATAACGGATGGCAAAGTCACCGATGCCACCACCCCCGACGACTCCCATAATCGTCGAGTATGAGATAAAACTGATGATAGATGTAGTCAATCCGAGGACGAGACCGGACCGGGCTTCCACATAAAGAAACTTAAAGATGATGTCTTTCACAGACGCTCCCATCGAGAGTGCCGCTTCGATCACCCCGCGTGGGACATCAATCAGTGACTGTTCGACGAGTCGCGCATAATGCGCAATGGCAATGATGGAGAGCGGCACCGTCGCTGCTGCCGTTCCGATGGCGGTTCCGATAATGAGCCGTGTAAATGGAATCAAAAACACGACGAGTAACAAGAACGGGAAAGACCGGACGATGTTCACGACCAGGTTGAGGACGGAGAAGACGATTTGGTTCTCTAACAATTGTCCTTTACGCGAAAGGTAAAGCCACGTGCCTAACGGCAATCCGACTAGAATCGCGGCGAGAATCGATACCCCGACCATAATGAACGTCTCGGCAATGGACTGCCAAATCTCTGATTGATAGCGGGCCAAAATTTCAGGCATTCGCTTCACCTTCCTCTCGCAACTGTTCGACGAACCAACTTGGATTCTGATCGATGGCGACCACCCCTGTCGGCTCCCTCTCAATCGTCTCATGAACAGATCCGTCTGCCATGACGGTGACGCGATGACAGATTTGACGGATGACATCCATCTCATGCGTGACGAGAACGACGGTGACACCGAGTTGTTCATTGACCGACTGAAGGACACGCAGCACTTCCGCCGTCGTATTCGGGTCGAGTGAAGAGGTCGGCTCATCGCATAGGAGTACACTCGGTTCACTTGCGAGTGCCCGAGCGATGGCGACACGTTGCTTTTGTCCCCCACTCAACTGGGAAGGATATTTATCGCGATACGCTTCGAGTCCAACGAAAAGGAGACATTCCATCACGCGTGCTTCCCATGATGCTTTCGGCCGCTTGGCAAGTTTCAGTGAATCGAGGACGTTATCAAACACGTTCTTATTCGCGACTAGATTAAATTGTTGAAAAATCATACCGATCCGATGTCGCTTCTTGCGTAGTTCCCGATTAGAGAGTTCGGTCAACTGGTCGCCATCGACCGTGACGCTCCCGGCATCCGGTTTCTCCAACAAATTCATCAATCGAAGGAGCGTCGACTTCCCGGCACCGCTCGCGCCGATAATGCCGTAAATCTCCCCTTTTCGAATGTGAAGCGATACATCGTGAACGGCCATCTCTTGTCCATAACGCTTATGGACGGACGACAATGTGATCATGGCAGACATCCTTTCTACATCTCGTGAGTGAGTCAACCGTTTATCATTTTAGCGAAGTAAAGAGTTGATGTCTTTTCATGTGCTCACATGAAAAGAACCGCACTGCGGTTCAGAGTGGATGTCGTTTAAAATGTTCGGCTATGTGTCGCTTCATGGCGTCTCGATTTTCGGCGAAGATGCGATGGCGATGACCGTTTCCACCAGACGGATGTGGAAACCCACTCACTACGTGATCTTGATCCAAGAGCCCTCGCTCAACCAATAACTCCACGGCTCGCCTCACGTTCACGCCCATCGGTAGGATGAGTGCATCTTGAAGATGGGCCATCTCTTCTGCGAAGATTCCTTCTACGTATGGTCGAAACAGCTCTGTTCGAATCATATCCGGGCTCGATCCGTTATAGTTCTTGCCTTTATAGAAAACAGGATAAGGAAGAACCGCTGTATTTTGAACGAGATGGTTCGCTGATCCAAACAAATCGAGGGATGATTCGATTCCCAAATGATGATGTAACTCCAAATCATCCAGCATCGTCACTAAGTTCTTTCGAATCGGACCGGAAAAACTGCCACGTTGTTTGACGGCTCGAAGCGCCTCTTCGTCTGTTGCATCCTTCAAGTCACGGATTGCCTCGAACGACTGACGCATTTGATACAAGCCTGGCGTGATTCCCGCGATGACAACTTTCGCGTTTGGATTGATGTATTCAAACGGTGCGTAATAGATCTCAAGTTGTTTCTTTTCATCACGGTCTAACAAAAAGTCTTCATTTTTCAACGTCTCTTCTTCTAAATTTGATAGCTGCAAAATCTTTGATTTATATGTGTGAAATAACGCTATTCGTGTCATATAAATAACACTCCTTTCGTCTACTTTCTCTATCTCTATTTCCCTAAATCTTTGTGTGAGAAAAGTTCATCTTTCAGGCAAATGCCCTTTAAAAATAAAGCGTTTTCATTCCATTTTTTGTGCTATCCTGACGATGTGATTGAGAAGGGTTTTCCATCAGGTTCGCTAAATTTTCACAAGGAGTGTGTTCAAACATGAGCGCAGTCATTGTCAATTCAGCAAGCAAGGCCAACATCGAAGTTGTCGAAAAGGAACTACGTCCATTACAAGCAGGCGAAGCGCTCGTCGATGTCGAGTACTGTGGCGTATGTCACACGGATCTTCACGTCGCAGCTGGTGATTTCGGAGATGTCCAAGGACGCGTGCTCGGTCATGAAGGGATTGGGATTGTATCTCAAATCGCCGACGATGTCACGAGTTTGAAAGTTGGCGATCGCGTCAGTATCGCTTGAATGTATCATGCATGTGGTCGTTGCGAATATTGTACGACAGGCCGAGAGACTTTCTGTCGAAACGTTCAAAATGCCGGATATAGCGTGGACGGCGGGATGGCTGAACAAAGTATCGTCGTGGCCGACTATGCCATCAAAGTACCTGACGGATTGGACCCTGCGCAAGCTTCGAGCATCACATGTGCCGGCGTCACGACGTATAAAGCCATCAAAGTTGCCGACGTGAAACCTGGGGAGACGGTCGTCATCTACGGTTGCGGTGGACTCGGCAACCTGGCCATCCAATATGCGAAACACGTCTTCAACGCACACGTCATCGCCGTAGATTTGAACGATGATAAGCTTGAACTCGCCAAAGAGAGTGGAGCTGATTTGACGATTAACCCATCGACTGAAGGAGATGCAGCTGACATCGTACAAGAGAAGTTCGGTGGGGCTCATGCCGCTGTCGTCACAGCCGTCTCAAAAGTCGCCTTTAATTCTGCAGTCAATGCAGTCCGAGCATGTGGGAAAGTGGTCGCCGTCGGTCTTCCTTCTGAAACGATGGACTTGAACATCCCTCGTCTCGTCCTCGATGGAATCGAAGTCGTCGGCTCACTCGTCGGGACACGTAAAGACTTAGAAGAAGCCTTCCAGTTCGGGGCAGAAGGACTCGTCGTGCCTGTTGTTCATAAACGCTGTCTTCACGAGGTGCAAGACGTGTTCGAAGAGATGGAGCAAGGGAAAATCCAAAGACGCATGGTCATCGACTTCAAAAATAAAGACTGCTAATCGGAACGGGGCCTCGTGCCTCGTTTTGTTCTAGATTGACGTTGACGGGGTATAGTTGCTTTTGTATAGTTAGGAACGTCTAAAAGCCGGAAATGAAAGAGGAGTGACTTGATTTGACTCCATTAACGTCAACCCGTCTACTTGATTTATTGTCAGAGCGAAATGATCAAGTTCGACGCATGAGTGAACAATCTTGGAATGAACAAAGTGATATCCAACTCTCGAACTCGGAATGGTATATTCTCGCGACACTTTATCAGTCGAAAACAACAATTGCCGAAGTCACGCACAGTGTCCATATTTCTCGACAAGCGACTCATAAACTGATCAAGAACCTAGAGAGTAAAGCGCTCGTTCTTGTGACAGACCATCCGCAAAATCGAAAAGACAAATGTATCGAGTTGACCTCCCTCGGTCACACTTGTTATGAGCAAAACGAGACGCTCAAAGCACAACTTGAGCAACGGATCCAAGAAAGCATCGGCCAAGAGGCGTTTGAACAACTGAAAACCATTCTGCGCGTGGATTGGAAACTATGACCGTGTCAGCTTGAAGGCGACACGGTTTTTCATATGCATACATGGACAAAAACGTCAACCGAGTTGACATTTCATCTTCTGAATGACTATGCTTATAGATAAGGAAGAGGTGATCGACTTGTTTAAAACTGGAGACTTAATCATCTACTCGACCCATGGCGTATGTCGCATCGACGACATTTCGGACAAAACGGTCGCAGGAGAGACGAAATCGTACTATACGCTTCACCCCATCAACAACTCACAAAAGTTGCAGATCAGCATTCCCGTCGACAATGACAACGTGATGATGTTGACGTTACTCGAAGCAGATGAGGCATCAGAGATTTTAGAGTCGTTCCGCTCACCTGGTGTGGAATGGAATCCGCATTCCAACAACCGCAATCGTGAATTCTTGAATGTCGTGCATTCAGGAAACCGGCATGAGATTGCCCAAGTAGTGAATACATTGAGCCGTAGACAAATCGAGGCACTTCAAGCGAACAAAAAACTATACGAGCAAGATCGTAAGATTTTAGAGAACGCCAAAACGATTTTGGTGAAAGAGCTCTCCCTTGCCCTCGAGCGTTCAGAGAGCGACATCGAGCGCACGATTGGCGAGTACTTACATGAAAGCATGACGACACTCACACCTTGACCTCTTCCAGTGGAAGTGGTCTTTTTTTGTTCTATTAAAATAATATACTTTTTTTTACATTTTTCGGGTATCCTAAAACAAATATACCTTATGATATAGGGAGGATGTTAGGATGCAACTGCACTCTAGTACGACCCATGTCACCGACACGCACGTCGTTCGGGCAATCGAAAACAATCTGGCCATCATTCGCTTTGATGAAAATCGCCGTGTCGCCTACGTCAATGAGATTTTTGCCAAAACGATGGGGTACGAAGTCAAGGAACTGATGGGACGCCCCCATCGTGATCTTTGCTTGCTCGAGTTCGCGAACAGTCCCCAATACGACCTGTTTTGGCGTAAGCTCATGCAAGGGTTGAGTTATCACGACAAGATTGAACGACGTGCCGCAGATGGTCATAGTGTCTGGCTAGAGGCGACCTACATGCCGATCTTCGATGATGCCCACCAGAACGTCATCGGCGTCTCAAAGATTGCAGCCGATATCACGTCACGGCAACAAGACGTACTCCACATGGCGAATAATCTTCAAGAGACGTCTGAATACTTATCTGCCCAGTCCCAAATCGGGAAACAAGACGGAGAACACGTACTCGAAAACGTCAAACTGATTGAACAAGAATCGACTCAAAACCTAGAGCATTTACATGCTCTCCAACAAGAGGCGAAGACGATCACGGATATTGTCCGAACGATTCGTGAAATCGCTGCCCAAACCAACCTTCTCGCACTCAATGCCGCAATCGAGGCGGCACGCGCAGGTGAACATGGACGCGGCTTCAATGTCGTCGCGACAGAGGTGCGCAATCTTTCAAACAAAGTCTCACTCTCTATTACAGAAGTGAACAACAACATTGAAGGCATTGTGAAACGCATCGATGACGTGTCGATGAGCATCGGACGAATTTCTCATAAAGTCAAAGATAGCTCGGGACAACTCGAGCATACGGTCCGAGAGTTCGAAAAATTAGCAGATTCAGCCGCTATACTCGAACAGCAGGCAAAGACGTTTCTCAAAATGGTATGAGCGGCCCGATAGGAGGTCGCTTTTTTCTATACAAAAGACGAGCATACGATTGTATGCTCGTCTTGAATCAATTAATTGTGGACCATGTCCTTTTCCTCTAAACCGAGCGTGACCGCCGTCGATTCGTGAATCGTCTTGAATAAATCCGGGTGTTCCGACAGCTTCAATCCATACGACGGTACCATTTCTTTGATTTTCGCTTCCCACTCCGGTAAGTGTTGCGGGAAGCACTGCTCGAGCACTTTCAACATGACGTGCACAGCCGTCGATGCGCCTGGAGAAGCACCGAGAAGCGCCGCGACCGACCCATCTTCGGCACTGACGACTTCCGTTCCGAATTGAAGCGTTCCTTTTCCTTGCGGTGTATCTTTGATGACCTGAACACGTTGCCCTGCCACGACGATCTCCCAATCTTCATTCTTGGCATTCGGGATGAATTCACGGAGTTCATCCATCCGTTTGTCGTGAGATAAGAGTACCTGCTCGATCAAGTATTTCGTAAGTGGCATCTCTTTCGCCCCTGCGGCAAGCATCGTGATGACGTTGTTCGGCTTGACCGAACGAATCAAATCCAAGTTCGATCCTGTTTTTAAGAATTTCGGTGTGAAGCCGGCGAACGGTCCAAACAGCAACTCTTTGCGTCCATCGATAAAACGAGTGTCGAGATGCGGGACCGACATCGGTGGTGCCCCGACCTTCGCTTTACCATACACTTTGGCGTGATGTTGCTCGATGACCTCACGATTTTTGCAAACGAGGAAGAGGCCGCTGACCGGGAATCCACCGATTTGTTTCGATTCCGGAATCCCTGTCTTTTGTAAGAGCGGCAAACTGCCACCACCGCCTCCGATAAAGAGAAACGGTGCCGTATGCGTCTCAATCGTGTTCTGAGACATGTCTTTTATTTTCACTTCCCAATGACCGTTCTCGAGGCGCTTCACGTCCTCGACGCTATGGCCATAGTTGACTTCGACCCCGTTCGATGTGAGATGGTCAAACAACATACGTGTCAATGCGCCAAAGTTCACGTCTGTCCCTGAGTCGATTTTCGTCGCAGCAATCGGTTCATCCGGTGTCCGTCCGTCCATGATGAGCGGGAACCATTCCCGTAATTCATTCGGATCGTCCGATAAGACCATGCCTTCAAACAGCGGATTCGCTGTGAGCGCTTCCAAACGGCGTTTCAAGAAATCGACGTTCTTCTCCCCTTGGACCATGCTCATATGTGGGATTGAACGAATAAAGGCTCCTGGATTTTCAATCAGTCCTTGCTTGACGAGGTGCGCCCAAAACTGGCGCGAGATTTGAAACTGCTCGTTGACGTTGACCGCTTTGGAGATGTCAATCGTCCCGTCTGCGTTCTCTGTTGTATAGTTTAATTCGCAAAGTGCGGCATGTCCCGTACCTGCGTTATTCCATTCGTTTGAACTTTCTTCCCCTGCTGCATCGAGCTTTTCGAACACTTTGATGTTCCACTCCGGTACGAGCTCTTTAAAGAGTGAACCGAGCGTTGCGCTCATAATCCCTGCCCCAATCAAAATGACGTCTGTTCTCGTTTGCGTACTGCTCATGAAAACCCCATCCTTATCCCCTGAATTTTTTGTCATACGATTGAAGAATCCCCATTCCTCGATCGTATATTTTATAATCGTTATACCGATTATAACTCTTTTGTGATGAATGATAAGGGTTATGTATGATTTTTCGTGTTGAAACTTTTTATGAAAATGGGATGATCCCATGAAATGAAGGAGGTGTTCTTTTGAGGCGTGGTTTACGTTTTACAATACCCAATCAATATGGGCAATTTCTAAAAGCAATCTTAAGTCCAATCCCTCTTGATTCATACCAATGGAACGTGGTTGATGAGGAATCGTACATTGTGAACGAAGGGCAACTGGATCGCCTGTTGTTTCTGGAATCGACCGTAATCGATGGTCATCAATTCGCTGAACTGCTCACGTATCATGAACACTATTTGATTTTCGTTGATATCAAGGCGTTCCAACCGAATATGTCCTCGGAAATCGCAACGTATGAAGACTTTTTACATAGTACGTGTGAATTCGCTCTATTGGTGACGGACAGTCAAGACGTCACAATCTACTGTAAAGACCAAGAGATGCTCAATTCCCTTTACGAGAATGCTTCTTTGCATGGATTCGAGGAGATCACCTACATCACAAGTCATAATGACTCGATGACACGCTTGTCTTGCTGGTAACTAGATGTTTTGAAAAGGAGAATCCACATGCCCACACTCTATTTGATTCGCCACTGCTCAGCCGCGGGCCAAGAACCTGACGCACCGCTCACAGAAGACGGTCACGCCCAGTCTTTATGGCTTCGCGATTTCTTTTCTGAACTCACAATCGACCGGATCATCTCAAGCGATTATACCCGTGCAGTCGCTTCGGTCACGCCACTCGCCGATGCTCATCACCTCTCGATTGAACGTGAACCGTTACTGAGAGAACGCATCCTATCTCACGAACCGCTCGAAGACTGGCTGACCCCATTACGTCAGTCGTTCAGCGACCCGACGTTCAAGTTGCCTGGTGCCGAATCGGCTGAGGAGGCGACGCAGCGCATCCTACAAGTCGTCGAGCACGCCAAAGCTCCGCATGCTTCGACCCTATTAGTGACACACGGCAATCTGCTCGCACTCTTATTGCAACATCTCGACCCGCAATATGACTTTGAGACATGGCGTAAGATGCGTAACCCAGATGTCTATCGTCTCGATTATCACGACAGCACACCGGTCATCGAGCATATTTGGCCAAACAAATAAGCCGTCTCGCGATGAGACGGCTTTTGTCACTTCTCTACGAAAAACATCGAGATGGCACCAAGCCCGACATGTGTCCCGACCGAGACACCCATCTGCATGAGGTAAATCTCGCCGGCAAAATCGGTTTCGGTTTCGAGCTTCACTTTTAAGTTCTCCGCAATCCGTTGGTCCGATGTGTACCCGATGATCACGAAATTCGTGATGTCCGGGTTGACGCGTTTCACGAACTCGTCCGTATAATGCTTCAGCACTTTACGGGTGCCTCGTTCCTTGGCAACAATGGCACCTTTCCCGTTTTTCATACTCATGATGGGTTTTACCATCAGTAGTTTCCCGATGATAGCACTCGCGTTTGAGATTCGTCCGCTTTTGATCAAGTGGTCGAGGTCATCTACGGATAAGAAGTGCTTCACTTTCGTCTTGTACGTCTCATTGAAGTCAACGAGCTCTTCGAACGTCGCACCGGCTTCACGCATCTGTGCGCTCTTCAACAACAGCCAGCCGCTACCGTGACTCATCGAACGAGAGTCGACGACATGGATTTTGACAGGTGAGTCAGGATGCGCTTCTTCAAAGTACTCTTTTCCGATTACAGCTGACTGATACGAGCCGCTCGTGCCGCTCGACATACAGATGCATAAAATCTCTTCGTGACCCGAAGCGACCGCATCTTCCATCAATTTCAAGAACGTCGCCGGGCTCGGCATCGCCGTCGTCGGGAATTCCGGGAGCGCTTCCAACATTCCGTAAAAATCATCCGGCTGGATATCCACCCGGTCCTGGTAAGACATATTGTTCATCGTAATGATCAACGGTGCGACCCCGATGTTGTACTGTTCAAGCACTGCATCTGATAAGTCACACGTCGAATCTGCTAATAATTTAATCATGTATTCCTCCAAAACTTTCTCCATGAGTGACGGGAATCATCCTATAACTTCGTCGATTCCGACGTCACGATAGGACCTCTTCTAGTGTAGCAGATTTGGAGGGTTAAATGTTTTTTTACTGGGGTTGATGTGCGACTTGTTTTTCATGTTGCAGGAGCCATTCTTTTCGCCAAAGTCCACCGGCATAGCCCGTCAATTTCCCAGTCGATCCGATGACGCGATGACAAGGCACGACGATGCTCAGTTTGTTGCGTCCGTTCGTTGCTCCGACTGCGCGAACAGCCGTAGGTCGCTTCACGCGTTCGGCAAGTTCGCGGTAAGAAGCCGTCTCCGCATATGGGATGGTTTGTAACACATCCCACACGTCATGCTGAAACGTTGTCCCGATTTGCTCAGTCGGGAACGTGAACGTCATACGCTCACCGCGAAAATAGGAGTCTAGTTCCTCCCGGCACTGTCGCAATACATTTGGAATATCTGATTCAGGTGATTGCGTCCCTTCACGTTCGACGAATAAGATCGATTGAATGGCCTGCTCTGTCCCGATGATTTCTAAGACGCCAATCGGTGTCTCCACGTCTAATTTATACGTTCCCATATAATGACCTCCACAGATAAAATGTCGCGTATCCTTCCCAATCTTGCCACGATTCACCGTAACGTTTCACCTCTTCAATCGTGGGCTTCTTCGATGTCCCTAACTGATGCTGAATCGCTTGATGTAATCCGACATCCGCAATCGGAAAGGCTGATGCGTCCTGAAAACACTTCATCAACACATAGTCTGCCGTCCATGCTCCGACACCCCGGATTGCCAGTAACCGTTCACGGATATCAGCTGAAGAGAGTGATTGTAAAGCTGTTTTCGACAGGTCTCCATTTGTTATTTCCCGTGCAATATCAATGACATACTCAGCTTTCCTGCGACTGAACTGAAGCTCACGTAACTCTTCCGGTTCGAGCAAGGCGATTCGTTCCGCCCACGGGAACGTCCAGTACGCTCTTCCTTCGACGACTCGTTGGTCTCCATAGCGTTCAACGAAGCGCCGTTTAATCGTATAAGCAAACGACAAGGTGATCTGTTGCCCGATGATGGCCCAAACGAGTGCTTCGAACAAATCTGGAAAGCCAATCATCCGTAATCCGCGATGTGCTTCAATCAAAGGAGCCAGCAATTCATCCTCTTCACCCATCGCTTCAAACGGCGCTAAATCACGATCAAGATCTAACCAGTCTCGTACCTCACGTGCGACACGTTCTTTTTCTGTCTCTGATACTTCATCGAAAGGGAACCGTACATGAATGTGATTCCCCTCTTCTCGAAGCTCGATCAGGATGAGCCGTTCCCCGATTCGCATCAACTTTCGAACCGTGTCAGGTGTGGTCACATGGAGCACTTCTTGTTCTGACCGACTCAAAAAGACGAGACACTCTTGAAAATCAAACGGTTGCTGTACAGCAAGTAGCATCTCTGTCATATGTCCTCTCCTTTTCGATACGTGTTCGGTGTACAGCCTTTTACTTGCCGGAACACGCGGTAAAAGTTCGATGGTGTTTGAAACCCAACCTCATAGCAGACCGTCAGATTACTCATGTCGGTCGTTCGCAATAAATAAGCCGCCTTGTCGATTCGAATCCGTTCAAGTAGTTGCCTCGGAGTCTCTCCTGTCGCCTGGGTGAATGTCCGCTCCAAATGAAAGGGACTCAGTTGGGCGTGTTCGGCAATCTGTTCAAGGCGAATGGGTTGTTTATAATGGTTCACGAGATACGCCGTCACTTGTTGAACGAGCGCACGGTGTGGGGCGTGTTCGACTTCTGGCTGACATCGCTTGCACGGTCGGAAACCGTTCGTCTCCGCTTCTTCTCTCGTTAAATAAAAATCAACGTTCTCTTTCTTCGGTTTACGGGATCGGCACGATGGTCGGCAATAGATCCCTGTCGTTTTCACGGCTGTATAGAATAATCCATCGTAAGTTGCATCGCAGGCGAGCACTTTCGCCCACTTTTCGTCAAACGTCAGCATCTCCACACCCCTTTCTCCTCTCACTGTAGCAAATCTAAAATCAACATTTCGTCCTCTTTCTTGCGCTTACAATCCCCTCTTTTTGAAACGTTTTACAGATTTCATTCGTATCCTATAGTACGATTTAGACAGAAGCTGCTGTCAGTCCTATGGCAGATAAGGAGAAGATCGCAATGCGTACTCGTTTTTCATGGAAACAATTAAAATGGCTCATTCCTATAGCGTTAATCGGTTTGATTTTGATTCAGAGCGGACAAGAGTTGAAAGATTTCTCGCTCGCGACCGCCTTCACGACACTGAAACAACTGACCGGTTGGGAACAGTTCACACTCATCCTGCTCGGTGGATTCGCTGTCTTGACGATGACGGGCTATGACTATTTCCTGCTACGCTCTTTACATATCGAGCTACCGAAACGAAAAATCGTTCAAACGGCATGGATCACGAATTCGATGAACGGGATGCTCGGTTTCGGCGGCGTGATTGGAATTGCGCTTCGCACCTCCCTTTATCGTCCCTATACGGATACGAAACGATTGCTCCGTGCCATCGGATGGATGACCCCGACACTGATCAGTGGTCTGTCCATTCTTTCCATCGGTGTGCTTCTCGGAATCTTTCCGGCTGGTGGGCTCGTCGGTACGAAACCGTGGATTTGGCCGGTGTTACTCACCGTGAGTGCGATGCTCCCGTTTTATTTATTCGTCACATCACGCCGATCAAACGTCGGATGGTCTACTCTGCTCGGGTATACGATGACTTCACTCGCAGAATGGGTCACCGCTGGATTCGTCGCCATTTATGCTTTGACGTTACTAGACGGTTCGGCCTCGTTCGTGCAACTCTTCGGGGTATTCATCGTCGCGACGGTCGTCGGTGTCGTTTCCCTCGTCCCTGGGGGTGCCGGAACATTTGACTTACTGTATCTCGTCGGGATGACTCAACTTGGGATTCATCAAGACATCGTTTTGTCTTCACTAATCATCTATCGCTTCGTTTATTTTGTCGTCCCTTTTTTAATTGGACTCTTTCTTGCAGCCGTCGCGTTTGGGGACCAGGTCGTCAAACAGATCGAATATCGACCAATCATCGGATCCTCTTATGAAATTGGGACCGTCGTCTGGCGCGTCGTTTCGCGGACGCTTGCGAAGATTGGACGCTTGACTGGAAGTCTCATCGCACTCATGAGCAGTCTGTTGATTTGGTTCCAGACGCTTCTCCCGAGCGTGACGCCGCTCTATGAAGTGAATCGCTGGTTTGAATGGATTGGGACCCTTTTCTTATTGAGTGCCGGACTTCTCATGTTTTTATCCGTCTATGGCATGTATGTTCGGACAAAACGAACACTCTGGTTACTCAACACTGCCTTCATCTTGGCGACCATCGGAGTCATCGCTCGTGGGTTAAACCTGTTTGAGACCTTCGTCGTCATCGGGTTTGCGATGTTCGTCTGGTTGACACGTAAACGACACGTCCGATACCGTTCGATTTTAACGACAGGACGTCTCATCCGAAGCTTGATTTACGTCCTGCTCTATGTCGGCACCCACGCCCTCTTATTGCAGTCATTCGCAGGTACAGACAACTTATTCTTCACATCGCATCAAGCCGGTTGGTTGACGACGTTCGTCTTATTGTTAACTTCAATCGTAGCAAGTGTACTCCTGCTCTTGTTCGATCGTTGGAAACGTCCGGCGCTTGGAGAGGCCTATGATGAACATCGCATCCGACAGTTCCAAGCAACACAGCCCACATCGAGCAGTTTTGACTTGGCCCATATGGCAGATAAGCGTTTTTACATGAATGAGGCCGGAGATGCGTGTCTGTTGTTTGCGACTTCTCGGAACCATGCCATCGTCCTTGGTGATATCCAAGGCGAGAAGCAGGCTGCGACTTCTCTTTTGACGCGATTCATTGAAGATGCGGATCGAATCGGGTATATTCCTTTATTTTATCAAATTACACCGAATTGGATGCCTCGCCTTCATGATGCCGGGTTCACGTTCTTCAAATTAGGGGAAGAGGCGACGATTGACGTCTCGGCCTTCTCCTTATCCGGGAAGAAGCGTGCAAATATGCGCTCTCTCTACAATCAGTTTGAGAAGAAGGGGATCACGTTCGACATCGTCTGTGAACCGAGCCTCTTGCTGTTACAAGATTTAAAAGACATCTCAGACGAATGGATTGGGAATCGAAATGAGAAAGGCTTCTCTCTCGGATTCTTCGATTATGAAACGTTGACGCGTTATCCGATTGCCTTGTTGCGAGATGCGGACGGTGTCGTCGTAGCTTTCATTTCGCTACTCCGAGGAGACGGGGCCATCTCCATCGATTTGATGCGTTCGAAAAATGATGCGCCGCCCGGATCGATTGAAGTGTTGATCCTTCACATCATCGAATGGGCTCGCGCAGAAGGCCATGATCATGTCGGGCTCGGCGTGGCACCACTTGCTGCCGTCGGAGAGCAGACGTTCTCCCATTGGCCGGAACGCGTCGCCGCCGACATTTTTGAAAACATCAGTTACATCTATCCGTTCAGTGGCTTACGACAGTTCAAACAGAAGTTCAAACCGTCGTGGGAAGGACGCTATCTCGCGTTTCGTCAACGCCGGAAGTTACTACCCTCGATTTTACGGACAGCGCGATTGATTAGTCGGAAACGCTAAAAAACAGGAATTTCTCATCGTGAGAAATTCCTGTTTTACGTATCATCTTATTTCAACGTCACACTCACATTGTCAATTGTGATGTCATGAGCCCCGAGTGGCGACCCTTCTGTGCGTCCCATCAAGAACTTCAATCCTGTGACATCTGTCACCGGCATCGTCACTTCAAACGTGTACGTGTTCGTTTCTGGTGTGACCGCTACGACTTCGCTCAAATAGCGATAGTACCCGACATTCTCTAACGTCACTTCGAATGAACGAGCGACAGTAGAGGATGCATCGAATTGGACGACGTACGTTTGATCTTGTTGTAACTCAAGACCCCCTTGTTCCATGAGGACACTCCACGCTTCGTGCCCTTCTTGCGTAATCGAGATATGTGCCGCCTCGTTCACCGCTTCGACAGCAGCCTGTGCGTCAAAGTGTACATAAGAGCCCCAGTTGGTGAGACCTTCTGTGAATGCACCGTTTTTAAGTGGAGACGGGTCGATATAAACCGGTGTGACATCGCGTAACTCGACGTCATCGATTTCAATCACACCTTTTTCAGAACCGAGAATGAACTGGAGTTGACTCATGAGGTCGGTTCCGGCTTCCATCGTGAACGGAATTTCATACGTATCGAATGCTTCAGATAGCGCGATACGCTCTAGCGGAAGGTAGGCATCCTCATTCGCTCCGTTCAATCCTACTAGCAGACCGTCTACACGCTCTGCACGTGCTTTGAAGCGAAGAACGTATTCATGTCCCTCTTGCAATTGAATCCCTTGTTGCACCAACGTTGCCGGTGCTCCTTTTTTCTTGTTCGTTTCAAAACGGAAGAGACGCTCTACTGGGTCGACTGTTCCTGTCCCTTTCGTGACACCTGGGTCGAACGTCCAATACGTCATGCGATCCATCGCGCCTTGGTCGAACGTGCCGTTATATACGTGATTTCCGTCGCCAAGCATCGGTTTCGTCGCATTCGGATTGAATGCCTCACGAGGCGTCTGCTCGACACGAACGTTCCCGATTTGGACACCTGACGTGCTGAGTCCGACGTTGAACTCGAGACGTGCCGCAAGATCTGTTTCTTCTGTCATATCGAATGTCATCGAGTACGTTTGAACGTCTGTCGTCAAATCGAATGACCCTTCATCAGAATATTTTGCATAGCCTCGGTCCGGACCCCCACCGACTTTAACGGCAATGGAACGCGCCGCATCCGCCTTAGCGTCAAACGTCACTTTATAGTGGCCACCTTGTCCGAGCGATACGTTTTGAATCAATTGATGCGAATATGGTTGGCTTCCTGCTTGATCAATCGAAATGTCAGCAAAACGTGACCCTGCCAAGTCAATCACATCGATGGAACCGACGCCACCAAAGTCAGGAAGCGCCACGTAGTTCCAATACGTCGGGTTGAGCGCCTGCGCACCGTTCGTTACCGTCGTAATTGGTTCAATGTAGTCTTCGTCATAGACAAGGTTTCCGTCTTCTAGAGGTTGTTTCGCACCTTCCGGTAACACAACTTCCTCATCTGAATATGTCGGCTCGGCAGCATCGCGATACTTCCCGTTCTTCAAGTCAAAGACGCGGACGTAATCGACTTCCATCTCTGCCGGGAATGGTGTCGTCTCGTCAACATCCCCATCGAACCATCCACCGACCGCCAAGTTCATAATCAAGTAAAAATCTTGGTCGAATGGTGCAGGGTAGCTATATTTCGATGCTTTGTTTGCTTCTTTCGCATACCAGTCGTTTTGTGTTTGATAGAGCTGACCATCTACATACCAACGAATCTCACCTGGTTCCCACTCGACTGCATATGTATGCCACTTGTCGATGCCGTCACCTTCTGCGAAGTGATAATCTTTCCCCGTATATTTGTTGTTCGGCCACGTTTCCCCGTAGTGAATCGTGCCGGCGACTTTATCTGGCTGACTGCCCCACGATTCCATGATGTCGATTTCACCCGATGCGGCCCAACCACCGTAGCGGTCTTCTTCTGGCAGCATCCAAAACGCCGGCCACAGTCCTTTACCGGTTGGAAGTTTAGCTCGCATCTCATAGCGACCATATGTCTTACTGAACGTCCCCTTCGTCGTCAACTTCGCCGATGTGTAGTCATAAGTGCCGAATTGATCCGATGCTTGCTCTTTCTTCGCACGGATGACGAGCTTCCCATCTTTTACGAAAGCGTTTTCGTTTTTGTCCGTGTAAAATTGTTTTTCATTGTTTCCCCAACCGGCAGCGACTGGATTTCCATCTTTGTCGACAATCCAGTTCCCCGTTTCAAAATTCCATTTCGAGTGATCGATTTCAGACTTGCTAAACTCATCTGACCAGACAAGTTTCCACTTAGCGTCATCGGCTTTTGAACTCTTTTCAGCCGGCACCTCTTGTGGCAAGGATAGGGCAAGGCCTGTCCCGAGTGCGAGTGCAACCCATTTCTTCATCGTGCGTCCTCCTTTAGGATAAATGATTGTCATATGTCAGTCCGTACTTTTGAAAGCGATTTCCGAAAGCGCTTTCGATAAATTCATTATAGATTTTTCTTTGCTAAAACTTCAACCACTTTTCGGAAGTGAAATCAAACTGACACATAAAAAAGCACCGACTCACGTCGATGCTTCCCGTAGTTCCCAATTCGAAATTGTCACGTCAAAACCTGTCGCATTCACATCCGGACTACAGGCATATGGACCGATGCGTAATGTCGATACGTCATGGAGATGGGCAATGCGAAGCTGTTCACGCATACCGTCACTATATTCAAAGAAAATCTCCACATCTCCATCTGTATACACGATTTCAAACGTCAACGGATTGCGAACCATGTCATTTGAAAAATCACGTGTCGACCAATCTGAATAGCCAAACGAAGTGACGACTGCGCCAAGATGGGACGGTCCATCCGGAATGTACTCGACAGACGTCTTGATCCAATGGTCATCGTTCACATATAAGACGATTCCGGCCTGATCATATGTATGGCTCGGTTCCATCTGGATTGTCGCCCGACATGTAAATCGTTTGGCTTTGACGTCTGTCAATAACGCATGTGCCGTCATCCGATTGAATCCGTAATGTGTGTTTCGCCAAAAGTCCGTATCTGGCAAAGTGCGGAAAGTGAGCGGTTCAAATCCGTTCACGCTTTTTGGTTCATTTATCCACTTGTACGTATGCATGATGATTTATCCCTCCCCATTGTCCTCGCATGGCAAACAGTAACGGTATCATTGGCGTATGATACGGTATGAATTCATGCTGTTGAATCATCTGTAGAATCGTCGCCTCATCCGCCCACTTCACGGCTTGCACTTCAGATTCTTGAAGCGTCAGCTCGTTCAAATCCACTTCCATTTCGACCAAATAAATATCGTCAAACCCTTCGTCAAAATTGACTGTCAGGTGCGGTCGTGTCTGAGATAAATCAAGCTTGAGCCCAATCTCCTCTTCGAGCTCCCGCATGGCGGCTTGCTGGCTCGTATCTCCTACCGTGGCACTTCC
Organism: Exiguobacterium sp. BG5(2022); assembly: GCF_031844365.1. GTDB lineage: Bacteria > Bacillota > Bacilli > Exiguobacteriales > Exiguobacteriaceae > Exiguobacterium > Exiguobacterium profundum. The sequence goes on along the minus strand of NZ_JAUZVB010000002.1, from coordinate 63,873 downwards.
ACCGACTGTGATATCCCACATGTTGGCCCAACCATCCTTGAACGGTTGGCGCTGTTGAATCAACATCTCACCCTTCTCGTTAAAGATACATACGTGGATGACAAGATGGTATTCCCCTTTCGGCAATCGACTTCCGCGTTGCCACGTGCGACCGGTCTTTTCTCGGTCGACCGTATAGACGTCCCAAAATTCCATTAGATACTCCCCTTTATGTTGCTGCGCTAGATGCCGCTGCTTGATCTGCTTTCGCGCAATCGATTGCTACGACGATAGAGATAAGAAGGTGCTCCATCTCCGGTTCTTCGACACGAATCTCGTAACTATCGCCCCATGAGAACCAATTCTTTTGTACACTTCCGATCGAATGTCCGTTCTTCGTCACATCAAAATCCATGTCCCACCAATCTCCTTGGACATCGATCCCGGCTGCATCGATTGAATATTTCGGTTTGAAAAACGAGAACTCTTTCGAGATGGTCATCATATCTGTGCCGTCCACTTCCACAAAAAATTTCGGTAAAAAACTGAACGTCTTTTTCGTGATTGTCGTGACCGTCTGATCGTTCGTATCTTTGATTTCGAATGATTTTGGAAACTTCATAAAGCTACCTTCGATGAAATATTTGTCATGTCCGTCCGCATCCTTGATGGTGAAACGTCCGCGTAAGCTTAACACTTTTTGTTTCATGTAGAGCGTGTGCATGATGATCCCTCCGATTTGTTGTAGTCCTTTACTTACGAGTCCAATCCAGAAATCGATTCACTTATAGCGAAGCTGTCTCCTTTGAAACGATATCGAGAACTTCTGCCAAGTGATTCACAACGTAATTCGCTTCTTGTAACTCTACTTCTTGTGCGAAGTCAAAACGACAGCCGATTGAAATGAGTCCGTTCGCTCGTGCAGCCGAGATATCCGATAATCGGTCACCTACCACGAAGCCCTCCTGCAGTTCATACTTCTTCACGATTTCAGCCACCAAATCGCCCTTATCCAACGTGTCGATTTGTTGAATGCTATAAGTTTCTGTGATCCAACGATCCAATTCATAACGCGTGACGATGGCTTGTAAATAGTCCACCAAACCATTGCTTGCGACGAAGATGGAATGCCCCATTTGATACAATTGTTCAAACAGTTCGAGTACCCCTGCATATAATGCTCCATTCCCGTTTTCAATGTTTTTGATGAGTCGTGTTAAGAAATAGGCATCGACCTCTTCTCTAGTTTGCTCATCGTATTGTGGGAGCAATGTGTTCCAAACAACTGGCAACGGTACCCCCATGATGTTCCGATATTGATCAATCGGTGTCGGACCTTTCCATTTTTCTTCACTTCGTAAATGATCAAACGTTTCATCTAGCGCCCGTTCCAAAATCAAATCTGTCCGAAACAATGTTCCGTCCATGTCAAAAATCACTGCGTGTTTCATCCGCTTCCCCCTCGTTAATCGAATCATGGTTGTCTGTCTATCATACGACAACTTCTGTCAATTCAACTCATCGTTTCGTACTTCGTATAGCTCGAGTAAGATGGTCTTAGTAGTAATCTTTCAAAAACGGATGAGGTGAGCAATGATGTGTCATCAAATTTCCATCGAGATTAATCTTGATTCGTTAACATACTCTGGTCAAATTATTGGCGAAATCAACTTTGTCATTGATACATACGATTATTTCCCGGGAGTAGGATGGTCTGATTTCGTTGCTGTTATATTAAAATGGTGGATTGACAGCTGTCGGGCGATTTTACACGCTCCACTAAAATCTATTCATTCGTTTCCATTTATGGATGGTCCCTTTTCTATATCAGCCAAAAAAATATCTTTGTCTGAACTCGAATTATCATTTACGAAAGATGGTCAAATGAAGACGGAAATCGGTATCGTTTCAATTGAAGAACTGAAAGTTGCTCTTATTAAAGCAACACGACAGTTTATCAATGCAGTAAATCGATTGGGCTGGGAAAATGAAGACGTAGATGTACTCAAACATACAATCAAATCACTAGAAATGTATTAACAATAAAAAGACTACGCAGGAATTCCGCGTAGTCTTAGCATATCTACTTACTTATTTGATTTTCCCTTTATTCTTCAACAAGTTGAAGATCCGTTTTGCTTGATCGGTGTTATCACTCATGCCGAGGAACTTCTCTTGTTGTGGTCCGAACGCATATACCGGCACGTCGTCACCCGTATGACCGTCCGTCGTCCAGCCCGTTCCCGAACGCTGATCGAAGATTTTCTCGATGGCGTTGTCGATTTTCGTGACGTCATTCGTCTCAGCCGCTTTCTTCACAGAAGCAATCTCTTCAGACGTCAATTCCAAATCAATGTTTTCACGTAAGACAGCTTCTACGTCCGCTCCAGCTTCGATTTCTTTCGCCATGAAGTCTGGAGTGCGTTTCGCTGCTTGAATCGGAGTCGGATCCCAGTTATAGTTCCCGTCCGCCCCGATTGAAATGCCGCCTGTCGAGTGATCCGCCGTCACGACAACTAACGTCTCACCATTCTCTTTGGCGAAGTCACGAACGACCTCAAACGCTTGCTCAAAATCCTTCATCTCGCTCATCGCGCCGACAACATCGTTGTCATGTCCGGCCCAGTCGATTTGACTTCCTTCTACCATGAGGAAGAATCCATCTTTGTCCCCTTTCAGTCGATCGAGAGCGGATGTCGTCATGTCCGCGAGGCTCGGTTGTTTCTCGTCACGGTCGATCATCTTGTCCAATCCGACTTCCGCGAATAGACCGAGTACCTGCTTGTTATCGTCCTGTTTCATCTCTTCTGCTGACGTGACGTAACTGTAGCCGTCTTCTTGGAACTGCTTGGCGATATTACGGTCCGAGCGTTCGAAGAATTTCGTTCCGCCTCCGAGCATGACATCCACTTTATGCTCCCCATCAATCAAGTCATCATAATAATCATTGGCGATCGCATTCTCACTCTTCCGTTGCTCCTCGTGCGCGCCGTAAGATGCCGGTGTCGCATGCGTGATTTCTGATGTCGCGACAAGTCCTGTCGACATACCGTTCTCTTTCGCTTGTTCGAGTACCGTTTTCACGTCTGTCTTGTCGTTATCAACGGCAATCGCGTTGTTATATGTCTTCACACCCGAACTCATCGCCGTTGCGGCCGCCGCCGAGTCGGTCACGTTCTCCGCATCGTCTTCAGGATACGTCGACTGCATGCCCACCAAATGTGGATCGAAGGCAGTCGGCTCCATCTCCACCGTCTCTTCATTATCGTTCATGTAACGAAGTGCTGTCGTATACGGCACGCCCATCCCGTCCCCGATCATAAAGATGACGTTTTTCGCCTTATGATTCTTTGAATCCTTTGCTGCTTCTGCTTCGTTATGTTGTTGCACCCCGACGATGCCTCCGAGCGCGAGCGTCGACACCACTGCGAGTGGAACGAACTTCTTCATTGTCTTTTTCATCTAGTAAACCCTCCCGAATATGTACTACTCCTGTAGCCTAACGGACATTTGTAAAGATACATTTTCAGATTGAATACAGCCCTGTATGGTTTTTGTAAATGCCGCCATTTCAACAACATAAAAAGCCTGACTCTCTCGTCAGGCCTGTAACGCTGTATGAACAAAAGTATGCAACGCCTCTTGGCTCGTGATGTGTTCGTTGCACGTCTTACTGTCGACACATATATATGTGCCGATGGCTTTGTAATAGTCCGGATTTTTCGCTTGTTTCGCTTTGGTGATCGTAACGCAGTACGTCACATCCGTGAACTGATTACAAAAGGCACATATGTTTTTCTTCGTATTCGTGCTCGGTTTACATGCGATGCCAATCAATTGACCTTCGTATTGGCAAATCATCAACTTTTGATTGGAACGTCCATCGTTCCAACCTAGATACGTGAGTCGTCCAAAATCAACATCGGATAACTCCGGTAAGCGAAGCTTCTTCTGTTTCGGGAACAATTCCTTCAGCTGCTCGGCAGAAATAACGGGAAACGGTTGAACCCATTCTCGTAATTGTTGCATGTATTCGTCGAACGCTTCGTTCGTCTGTAGCGCCGCGAACTGTAACAGCTTCAGTTGTTCAGTCGTCGCTTCAGGAAATGCATACATCACTTTCGATTGTGCCAAGTCGATGACTGCTCGCAAGACAGAAGGCGGCAGGCTTTGCGTTCGACTCTCTTTGACGAGCGTCACTTGTTCTTTGATGAGATTATACTGTTCGTTTTGAATAAATGGATCTGACATTTTGTCGCCCCCTTCCTCCATCTTCAGTTTACAGGAAACGATGCTTCCTTACTGTGTACACTTTGATTAAGAAACATAGTCGACCTAAAAAGGTACGACTAGCGAACTAGTCGTACCTCCTTCATCTCGAGCGGTATACAATCTTTCGAATCGTATGCGTCGCCAAATGATAGGACTTGGCCAGATTTTCGATTCGCTCTCCATTCCGAAACGCTGCGCGTATGGCTTCGTTTCGTTCCTCAAGTAATTGTTTCCCACCGTTGACCGTCCCCCATTTCCGTTTCGTGTCGGTCGGGGTCGGCACATATAGCGTTTCACCTTGTACGTATTGTTGCACCTCTTGCAACAATCGTTCTGGCAGGATCTGTTGCGCATTGACGTACTTCATCATACCTCGCTCCTTATTGAATGAATCCAATCCGATAAGGGAGCAAAGCCAAATGGGTAACGTTAAATCAAGCGATCAAGGTATTCGTTTCGCCCCATGCAAGTGATCGCCTTTCGTCCAAATGGCTTTGCATGAGTGCGTGAAGACCTAGAAAATCGAAGCCGATTTTCCACGGGTATGCGCCTCCTTTGCGATGTGTCGTTCTTTCGATTATACCGAATTCAATGAATCAGCAAAAGGGCGACTCAGCCGTTCTTCATACTGAATTCATCTGCGAGCGTGAAGGACACGTCCTTCACTTCTAGACCGCTCAGTGCGAAATAGAGTTGGAGATAATTATGTTGGTTCAAGAAAAAGACCTGTTTCGTCTGCGTCACCCATTCTCCGTCCGTCCCATTAAACGTGAACGTCGCACCCGGGATATTGTTCGCAAACAACGTCACCGGCATCTGTGCCAACTCTCCCGCGTTCGAACGGGCCGTCAACGTGATATCATACGTCCCCGTTTGGTCGACCGAGATGGCGAAGACATGTGTGTTCCCTGTCGAAGTATCGATTCCTGACAAATCCACATGTTCCCCGTTTTCGAGATGCTGATAGTCTAACTCAAATGCATCCTGTTGGTTCGTCTCATCTTCAAAGCCGAGCACCTCGACGGAACCGTCATGAATCCCGAGAAGACGCTCCATCGCCGGTGATTTCAAGATGAACGCACAGATGTTCCGCGCGCTCCGCAACAACTCGCCTCGTGTCACCACGCCTTCTTCGAGCGATGCCATCGTATTATCCTCGAACGAGTTGAGGTCCGGGCGATCGACGACCATATACAAGTCGTTTTGCGAGCGAACCATCGCTGCCGTGTTTTGACGATTGGCCGACTCATCCTCACGGAAGTTCACTTTTGCCCACCAGTCTGTCATGACGATGCCGTCAAAGCCCCACTCGTCCCGTAAGATACGCGTATTTTGATCATATAGACCTGCCGTCCAGATGCCGTTGACCGCTCCATATGTCGTCATGATGGACGATGCGCGTCCTTCTTTCACTGCCATCTCGAACCCTTTCAAATAAATCTCGCGTAACGCGCGTTCTGATACGACCGAATCGATATCATGACGATGCGCCTCTTGGTTGTTGGCGCTGAAGTGCTTGAGCGTACCCGTCACGCCGACGCGATGCATCCCATTCAGTTGGGCGACTGCCATCTTCCCAGTCACATGTGGGTCTTCTGAGAAGTACTCGAAGTTCCGTCCGTTCAACGGGTTGCGATGAATGTTCATCCCGGGTCCGAGCAACGTGTCGACGCGGTTTTTTCGCATCTCAAGCCCAGTCATCTCAAACAAGTCTTCGACGAGATCGACGTTAAACGTGGAAGCCAAAAGCGTCCCGTTCGGAAGCGCGAACGCTTTCGTCCCGATATCCATGCGAATGCCTGATGGACCATCGGCACAACATGCCGCTGGAATCCCAAGCTCGTTCAACCGGTCGGATACGCCACCAAACGCCGCTGCCGTCCCCGGTGTGACGCGTGGAGAATTCATCCCTTGTCCGCGGACAATCGCAGCCAAATCTTCATCCGTCAATTGATCTAGAAATGCGTCGAGCGAAGCCTTTCCATGATACACATCACTCAATTTGATGCCTTGGTCATCTGTGAAAGGTCGCGTCTCAGGACGTTCTTCCAAATAGCGCGTCTCCACGTCAACGGCACGAAGCGGTGTCGACTCATAACCCACTTCCAATCCTCGTTCGCCTTGAATCGGTTTCATCCGTTCGAACGGGAGGACGGGTGCCATATTTTCACTTAACGTCTCGAGGACACGTTGCTCCTGTTGCTCGACTTCGAGAGCGAGTGTAGCCGAACGCACATCCGTTCCGACGTACAACCGATACGTTCCTGCCTCTAAAACGAAGCTCGATTCATAACCCGTCACGCCAGAGTCGTCATAGCTCGCAAAGTCAGTCATGTGGACGTTGAAAGAAAGGATTTGGCGCTCGCCCGGTTCAAGAAGCAAGGTTTTCTCGAACGCCACCAATGACCGGAACGGATTCCCGAGCTTCCCTTGCGGTTTCTCGACGTAGAGTTGGACGACTTCTTTCCCATCGCACTCACCCGCGTTCGTCACTTCCACCTCGACCGTCAGGACACCATCAGTTTCTGCGGTATGCTTTACCTCCGTTTTGAACGTCGTGTAAGACAGTCCGAATCCGAATGGATATAAGACATCCTCCTTCGCGAACGTTTCGAAGTAGCGATAACCGACATAGATGTCTTCTTGATAAATGCCTTTATCTGCATGACCAAAGTTCTTCGTCGACGGATAATCTTCAATCGATTGAGCAATCGTATCCGTCAGTTTCCCGGAAGGACTCACATCTCCGACGAGCACGTCGACGAGTCCTTTTCCACCTTCCATCCCACCTTGCCATGCATAGAGGATGGCACTCGGCTCCTTCGCCCACTTCATGTCGATGATGTTCCCAACGTTCAACACGACGACCGTCTTGTCGAAGCGTTTCGTGACGCGCTCGATCATCGTATGTTCGATATCCGTCAATAAGTAACTACCCGGATCGGCCGTGTTGTCACGGTCTTCTCCTGCCGTACGTCCAATCATGATGAGGGCGACATCTGATTCTTGTGTCGCCTGTTCGACGAGTTCGTCCGTTACGTCCATCTCCTGTTGCGACCACGGTTCACCGGCCCAACCGACACCTTGGTCGAACGGATTCTCCTTCACCCATTCCTCATACGTCGCATAGAGCGATTCATTGATATGAATATCTGGACGCTCGCGCAATGCCTCGAGCGGCGTCGTGACATGTCCGACGTTCACCATCCCGCCTGAGCCCGTACCGCTCTTGTAGTAATGGAACTGGCTACGACCAAATACGGCGAGCTTCGTCCCTGACTGTAATGGGAGGGTCTTCTGTTCATTTTTGACTAACACGACACCTTCCGCGACCGCTTGACGTGCCAATTCCTCATAACGAGTCCAATCCAATGTATACTGTTTCATTTCGTCAGCTCCTTAAGTCCTTTTGCGATTACATTCATACAATCGTCTGCCTGTGGATAGTCTCCCAACTTGTCCATGAAGGCATGGTCCATCCCCCGATATTGAATGAGGCGTGTCGGGACACCCGCTCGTGCCAGTTTCCGCGCATACGCCTCCCCTTCGAGTCGTAAGTAATCGTACTCCGCCGTCACAATCAAAGTCGGTGGTAGGCCTGAGACATCGTCTGCGAATAATGGTGAGACGAGCGGATGCGTGACATCCACCTCCCCTTGAAGATAGAGGTCATTTAAGAGCGAATCCGAGTCGGCGAGGGCGAGCACGACACCTCGAATTAGGTCGTGATGATGCGAGATATCATAAGCATCGAGCGCCCATTTAAAATCATCTGTCGGAATCGAACCCAGATTGACGACGGGATAGACGAGCGCTTGATAACAAATGCGTCCTTCCCCTCGTTCTTGCTCCATCAGACAGCAAGCGGTCGCCAAGTTGCCTCCGGCACTATCCCCTGCGACAGCAATTTGATCACGAAGGACGTTCAACTCCGTCGCGTTGGCATATACCCATTCAAAAGCGCGGTAACAGTCATTCAATCCGGCCGGGAACGGATGCTCTGGGGCGAGACGATAATCGACGGAGAGGACAACCGCGTTCGCTCGTTCCGCGAGCAACTTACAAGGATTCTCAACCGTCTCGAGCGTGCCTCCGAAGAAGCCGCCACCATGGAAGAAGAGAATGGCTGGGATGGCTTCAGTATGATGCGGACGATACAGACGAACCGGGATGTCACCGTCCTCACTAGGAATCATGAGATACTCGGTTTTGATATCAGTCGTCGTCTGATCCCGGTTCGGCCACCCCATGCTGGCGCGTGCCGCCTCCAGGTCAAATGTTGTATCCGGTTCATTGTGCGAAGAATGATTTGCGGTCAACGTCGCAAAGACGCGTGGATCAAGGTCACCGGTACGGTCTGAACCTGGAATGAGTTTGATGATGGTTTCGAGGTGGTTTGTTCTCGTAAGTTGCTGATGCTGATTCAAATAATCCATGAGATTTTCATAACTGTGTTTCAATATGTAGACCCCTTTCACCAGTACTTATTCTTATATGAAATTGGCTTTCCTAATGCCTTTCGGTCTATAATGGACTGTATTGCAAATAGACATTGAAATTTTCTGAAGCAGAAGTTTTCACGAAAGAATGAGGTTACCCATGAACAAACAACAATTTACTGATTATCGCCTGAGCGACGAGATTACGCGCGCGCTAGGCATTATGAAATACGAATCACCGACTGAGGTACAGCAGCAGGTCATCCCGCGTGCGCTCGAGCGTGAAGACTTAATCGTCAAAGCACAGACCGGAAGCGGAAAGACAGCTGCTTTCGGAATTCCGGTCATCGAGCTCATCGACTGGGCCGAAAACAAACCACAAGTGCTCGTCTTGACGCCGACACGCGAACTCGCCGTTCAAGTACGGGAAGACATGACGAACATCGGACGTTTCAAACGAATCAAAGCGACTGCCGTCTACGGGAAAGAACCGTTCTCGAAACAGCGTGAAGAGTTGAAGCAAAAGACACATATCGTCGTCGGTACGCCAGGTCGCGTCATGGACCATATCGAGCGTGAGACCCTCTCACTCGACCGCGTCGAATACTTGATCATTGATGAAGCGGACGAGATGCTCAACCGCGGCTTCCTCGCTGACGTCGAGAAGATTCTTCAACAGTTGCCGAAAGACCGCGTCACGATGGTCTTCTCAGCGACATTCCCACAAGATATCGAACGTCTCTGCCAGAAGCATATGAATGCTCCGGCACGTGTCGCGATCGAATCGACTGGCATGACCGCTTCGACAATCGAGCACCGCCTCCTCCCGGTTCACCGGAATGAGAAACTGGCTGTCCTTCAAGACATCACGGTCGTCGAGAACCCGGACAGCTGTATGATTTTCTGTCGGACGAAGGAGAACGTCGATACGGTGTACGCCGAACTCGACAAAGCCGGTTACTCGGCTGAACGCCTCCACGGCGGACTCGAGCAAGAGGACCGTTTCGCCGTCATGAACGGCTTCAAGATGGGTAACTTCCGCTACCTCGTCGCGACAGACGTCGCAGCACGTGGGATCGATGTCGATAACGTCGAACTCGTCATCAACTATGACGTTCCTGTCGAAAAAGAAAGTTACGTGCACCGTACAGGTCGTACCGGACGTGCCGGCAAACAAGGAACAGCAATCACGCTCATGACCCGTCAGGAAGAACGTCTCATCAACGCGATTGAATCATACGTTCAATTCGAGATTCCGATGATCGATGCGCCGACAGAAGCGGAAGTCGCGGCTAACCAAGATGACTTTGAGCAGAAGTTAAGTGGCCGACGTGTCGTTCGAAACAACAAGACGGCTCGTATTAACCAGGACATCATGAAGCTTCACTTCAGTGGCGGGAAGAAGAAAAAACTTCGCGCCGTCGACTTCGTCGGAACAATCGCCAAAATCCCTGGCGTATCCGCTGACGACATCGGAATCATCACAATCAATGATCAGATGACATACGTCGATATTTTGAACGGAAAAGGTTCAATTGTCCTTCAAGCGATGGAGACGACGCCGGTCAAAGGGAAGAAATTAAAAGTAAGCAAAGCGCGTAAATAATACAACTCTAGCCTCAAAGACGATATTCGTCTTTGAGGTTTTTTGTTGTTTCATAAATTCCGAAAGCGCTTTCGATAAACACTAAAAAAATATAGCTTTTAGAAAACGTTTTCACCTGCATCATACCTGTATCAAAGTTTGAATTCAACCTTCCTCACTTGATTGTCAAAAAAGAGCCCAAGGTTTACATCTTGGACTCTTAGCTTGAACGTTCACTTATGAACACTGCAACATGCTCGATTAGTCTAGCGACTCTTCCGAGATGAGCTTGAACCCTTCAATCTCCGTCTCCTCTTCCACTTCAATCAACAAGCACGGTTTCCCTTTATAGTTCACTTGCTTCACGTATTTCAAGTCTTGTGGACTGACGGAAATATTGGCCACTTTCGTATTGATTTTAATCGACTTTGACGTATACTTCGGAACGACACTCGTCGCTTTCATCTCATATTTCGTATCGTCGACGACTTGCTTGAACGCCTGCTCGACTTTCTCCGTCGTCACATCTTCCACGCCACTCGCCCGTAAGACGACCTCGACGGCACGGGAGTCGAGCATCGCTACCCTCTCTTCTTCCTGTTCGTTCTCTTCTTCGGCGACAATGATTTGATTGATCTCATCATAAACGGTCGCGAGAGTCCGGGAATTGACTTCTTCGCCGATGACCGCTTTGACCACTTCTTCGAAGACCGCCTTCTCTTCCACTGCCGTGACAATCTCCGAACCGTTCAACACGTTCTCAATGAACGTCATATCCGGTTGATGCGCTTTGTGTGCCGAATAAAGCACATGGTTCACATCGGCCGCGTTGTCCGTGAAGCACGGGAATAAGAATCCGCCGATCGGCGCCTCGAGTTTGATGATCGGATTTACAATCAAGCTGGCTTTGAACTCCCGCTCGACGAAGTCAAAGACGAGTGATTTTTTCGGAAGCTCTGTCGGGCTGATGCTGCCGAGGATGAACTTCGTCGTATACACCTCATCGTTCGCGTGAATCTCAGACTCTTCCGAGTACCGGTTCGTCGGCTTATTGTAATTCCCCCGGATGAACGTCACGACCATATCCTTCTCAAACGGCGTGTCTTTCACCATCTTCAACGCGATGCGTTGCATATAGTCTGTCCAGACGTCGGTCTCTTCCGTACGAAGTCCTTCATACAGTAAGCCTTGCGTATGGTCGACCTGACCTTCCTCAGGATATTGGAACTTCACTTCGAACAGTTTTTCATCAAGTTTTCCACCGAGCACTTTTTTGAAGTTCGTCAAAAACAGCTCCTGCTGCTCTTCTTCTAAGAACGGGAACGGACGCAACTCTTCGTAATAAATCTCATTCGTTTCCTGTCGGATGTAAATCGTATATAAGTCAGCAATCTTTAGCTTTGTCGCATTTACTTTAAACTGTCGGCGAATCGCCGCAATCTCTTTCTTGTTCATTCCATCCACCTCTTCTTTTCTCTCCATCCATGTCACCCATTATACCAGTCCTGATCGCTCACTAGTTCCAAAGAAATAACACCGGATTGTCCATTAATGCTAGAGAAGGATTTGCGATAGTCTTTCTAATCATTTTGCAGATTTTCACACTTTTTCAAAATCGTCCTGTGTATGATCAAGTTGAATTTATCGCGTGATGTTTGTCTCACTAGTTGTTTGATGAAAGGTTGCCCACTTGCTCGACAAGTGTTCATTCCAAATACATAGTAGGAGGCTTTATATGTTGAAGAAACTTATGTCTGTCGCACTTGTCGCCTTGCTCGTCTGGATTTCCGCATCGTTTGACGCTACACCAGTCTCTGCTTTCCCACCGAACATCCCATCGAAAGCGGACGCGCTCACGAAACTGAATGCCCTCACTGTCAAAAATGAAGGGTCGATGACGGGGTATAGTCGTGACCTCTTCCCGCACTGGTCGAGTCAAGGAAGCGGTTGTAACACGCGTCACATCGTCTTGAAACGAGACGCTGACTCGGTCGTCGACGAATGTCCGGTTGCGACTGGCTCATGGTACAGTTACTATGACGGAATCACGTTCACCTCAGCCTCTGACATTGATATCGACCACGTCGTTCCGCTCGCTGAAGCATGGCGCTCTGGCGCAAGCAGCTGGACGACGACAAAACGTCAAAGCTTTGCGAACGACTTGAACGGTCCTCAATTGATTGCGGTGTCCGCTTCATCGAACCGCTCAAAAGGAGACCAAGATCCGTCGACATGGCAACCCCCTCGCACCGGCGCTCGCTGTGCGTATGCGAAGATGTGGGTCGAAACGAAGAGTCGTTGGGGCTTGAGCCTTCAATCAGCAGAGAAGTCAGCACTCACGACAGCCATCAATGCTTGCAGTTACTGAGTTAGAAAAGGAGTCTTCGAATGAACGAAATCACTTCGATCTTTAAGGCAACCCACGGTGTCATGACGGAAGAAGTCGGTGTCATCAGTGGTGAGTTGGAACTGACGACGGCGTGTCAGGAAGATGGTTCCTTGACACTCCACATCACGTACGTCGGAGCGAAAGATGTATATACGCTCCCCGGCAGTCCCTATCAGCTTCATGACCCGAACGATCATACTGTCATCCATCAGATGCTCGTGAATGTTCTCGAACGGACGTAAAAAGAAGGAGTTGATCACTCGATTTGAGTGACCACCTCCTTCTTTTACTTTTTCATCATTTTTACAATGGATCGGATGACAAGATATGTCACACCGAAGACGAACGCCACTAAAAGAAGACTTGCACCACCAATGATTCCGAATGTGAACATGTTTGTACCTCTTTTTCATTTTCTGAATGAGAACATGATGAAGATAACATATTTTCCCATCCTTATGAACCATGACTAGTTTTGTTGTTGCTTCCGATTGACCTCTCGAATAATCGCGAGTGCCTCTTCATAAGACTGTCGCAACTCATCCGGCATGTCTTCGACATACTCCCCAGCACGTACTCGGATCGATTCTTCTCGCATAAGCGCTTCGATATATGCGTCATATTCGTCAGCAGTCAACACATCACGTGCAGCAGGCTGATCGTTCAATTGATCGAAGTATGGCTGAAGATCAGCAAGTGCCTGCTTCACTTCCGCTCGTTCCGCCTTCGGAATCGCTTCATAATCGACATTTCCGTTCGTATTTCCATAAGCGATTCGCGTATCCGTGAAGGTGCTCAGACCTCGCTCGAACTCTTTATATTCTGCCTCACCCAATACTCCTTTCGCTTGATTCAATTTGGCATCCAACAACAAATATTTCTCTAAAGTAGCGCTGACGATATGTACTTTCATCTCGTCAAACGAACCGTATAACTCATCCGCCAAGAGGGATTGATAAGCGAATGCACCAGTAGGGATGAGTAGTGCCGCTGCGATTCCGACCGTCATCAACCGCCGACGGATAAATCCTGGTTCCCGGCGCATTTCTTGTTTCGCTCGCTTCACACCTTGGCGAGTCCGCTCACGCAGTTCACTTGGGATTTCAATGTCCGCCAACATCCGTTTCATCTCACGATCCATAGCAATCAGCCTCCTTCCATTCTCGTCTCAATTTATCGACGGCCCGATACAAGGTTGTCTTCACCGTACCAATCGGCCATTCCAATAAATCTGAGATTTGTTGAAACGTGTAGTCCTGATAATATTTCAGCACGACCACACTGCGTTCATCCTCATGAAGAGAATCCATCATATCAGCGAGTGTCATCGTTATCGCGTAATCCGTTTCCGCAATTCCGATTGACTCTTCAAACTCCGGCTTCAATTGAATCACATTTTGTCTCTTCTTCATGACATCGAGCGCACAGTTGATGGTGATCTTCATCAGCCACGTCTTCAAAAATTGTGGTTCCCGTAACGTCCCGATCTTTTTAAATGCTTGATAAGCGACTTCTTGTACGACATCGAGCGCATCGTCCGGATTTTTGACGTATACGTAGGCCATCCGATATAGGTCAGCCTCGTAATGCTGAAAGATCTTTAAGAATGCTTGATCATTGCCTCGTTGCGCTTTTTGAATGAGACGTTTCATCGAACGTCCCCCCTTTTCGTTTTTTCCCTTACACTTATTAGACAGGAAACACATGCATTTGGCTTTACTCATTTGGAAAAAAATGAAAAAGGCATCTCAGAAGAGACGCCTTTGATAATTAACCGTTCTGATATTTTGTTAATAAGTCTTTCGGGATATGACAATAATCGTCCGGACAACGCGTCAGGCGGTCCTGATGCTCGTCCGCACTTCGCACATAGTTCGTGAGCGGCTTCACTTCAACAGCAATTCGTTCCGCATCCGATCGTCGATCAATAAACGCTTGCGCCTCCACCAAGTGTCGTGACTCCTCACTGTAGACGCCCGTCCGATACTTCTCGCCGACATCGATTCCTTGTTGATTGATGCTGTATGGGTCGATGATTTCAAATAAATAGTGCATCAATTTTTCGACCGTCACCACGTCCGGATCGAACGTCGTTTTGACGCACTCCGCGTATCTGTCATATTCCCCGTCCAACGTGTCCGTCGTCCCGTTCGCACGTCCCGCTTCAGTTGAAAGGACGCCGGGTAACGTCTTCACGAATGCCTGGACGCCCCATAGACATCCTCCGGCTAAATAGATTGTTTCGATTGGAACCATCCCCCATTTCGTTGAATCTTTTCTTCAGCATACACGTATCAATGAGAGAAAGGAGAGATTCACTTGAATAAACAACGTTTCTTCATCACGCTAGCCAGTTCCATGATTCTCTTTGTCGCAATGATGTTTATTTTCCGTAACGACTTTTCACTATTCACTGAAATGGTGATTATCTTTCTATCTGTCGTCATCGGTCAGACGATTGCCAATCGATTATTCCAACGTTTCTCTAAGCAACAAGTGTCAGGCAAGACTGTACTTATTACATATGCATCTATGCTAGCGGTATTTTGGACTTTTGCGAGCATCGTTTTTTGAATGAAGATCAGATTATTTTCCTTGTACATACCCCAACCGCTTCAAATCTTCATAAACAAGCGTAGACAATAACTTTCGCCCGTCCCCATTCAAATGGTCCGGGTTATGGAAGAAGGATTGTTTGTGAATGAACTGTTCGTCCCCCATGTAGTTGAGGAATGGGACATCGATATCCAATTTTTCTAAATGCTGAAATACGAGGCGTTCCATGACCGCTTCGTCGAAATACGCATGATACGACGAATGGACCGGCTCTATCGCTAAGACGACGCGATAGCCTTGCTTCTTGCAATAATCGATGATGTCTTGTAAATATGCCATATTCTCTTCAATCTCGTGATTGTTAACGGCATTCTCATATTGGGCGGCGACTTCCTCATACTTACGCTCGGAATAGTTCAGCCCCCCATTCTCCCATGGCTTATGCGCATCGAAGCGAAAATCTCGGATTTCCCGGGAAATGGCGGCGTACGCGCTCCCACTGTTCAATGCAGGGAAGCGTTCGTGTGTATAGTAGTTGAACCAACTGACCGACTCCAAGTCTTCCCGTTCCAAGACGCGATAGTAGTTTTCTTTCCGACCGACGTTCGAATTGCTGAAGGTGATTTGTGATAACGACACAATCACGACCCCACCTGGCTTCAGATGTTCATCGTATTCTTTTAACATCTTCAAGTCATATTCGATTGGCTGACTCGGTAACGCCAAATCCAGATGCGATAATCCAAGCGACTTGAATGAATACCCGTACATCGCATGGGACGTCCCCAAATTGATGATGTCGACCGGGTGAGGGTCTTCCTTGAAGGCAAGGACAGCTCGGTTATTATTATATTCCCACGACTCTTTCACGAACTCGTTGACGGGAATGAAGATTGCGATGATGACGAGTAATACGACACCTATTTTGATTCCTAAACGCTTCATGCTAATTCCTTTCCATCCATCTTAGAACCCACCGTATACAAATCCTTGGCTCGACACGCCAAATAAGAACGCTGAGATAATCAAGAACAAGTTGATGGCCACACTCGTCACGGCAGACTGACGTGCCATCCAATCCCAAGCCGAACCTCTCGTCCGCTCGATATGTTGGAACAGATGAACGACGACAAAGACGACGAGGAAGATGATCAAATCGAGCAATGAGAAGATTTGAATCGCCTGCAACATGCCTGACGGTGCCCATGAAGAAGGCGTCACGTACAGTTTGGCATGCGAGAACGCCTCCGCCATGGAGTGCGACTGGAAGAAGACACGTGAGAAACAGACGAGCTGGAACGTGATGGCGATTTTCCACCACCGATGCAGTGTCGGCACACGGTCAAATCCGACCCATGACGCCATTTTTTCACGTTGTTGTTTCGTATGATCTCCGAAGACGCGATAGATTCCATGAATGAGTCCCCATAAGACGAAGTTCCATGCGGCTCCGTGCCAAATTCCACTTACTAAAAATGTCGCAAGGATGGCACCATAAATTTGTTCGCGTTTCTTCTTTCCTTTCGCGAGTGGCATGAAGATATAATCCCGTAGCCACATCGAAAGCGTGATATGCCAGCGGTTCCAGAAGTCGGCAATCGATACGGCGAAGTGCGGTTGCTTGAAGTTTTCCGATAAGCGAATCCCGAGTAAGCGTGCACAGCCGATCGCGATGTCACTGCATGCCGAGAAGTCCGCGAACAGTTGAATCGAGAACAACATCGTCGCGAGCACAATCTCCGAACCGGTCGGGTCCGGGCTATTGAACACACTCGCGACAATCGGGGCCAACCGATCGGCAATCAATGTCTTCTTGAAGAATCCCCAAATGATGCGCTGGATGCCGTAGCTGATGTTGTCATAGTCAAGATGTTGCTCCGTCTTCAACTGCGGCAACAGTTTTTTCGCCCGCTCGATCGGACCCGCCACAAGTTGCGGGAAGAAGGCAAAATAGACCGAGAAATAGCCATAATGACGCTCCGCCTTTTGCTTCCCGCGCGAGACGTCCACCACGTAACTGATGGCCTGGAACGTATAAAAGGAAATCGCCAACGGTAAGACGATTTCTCTATACGGGACGTCATAATCAAATCCGCTCCATGCGGCGAACGAACGGAGCGAATCATTGACGAAATTAAAATATTTGAACCAGCCGAGGAAGAAGACGAGCACCGAGACACCGACCCACATGAGCCGTTTTTTCTGTTCTTTCCTCTCTTGCTTCTCGATCAAAATCCCGATGACGTACGTAAAGGCAGTACTGATCAGCAGGAGCGGGATGAATTGAACGCTCAACGTGGCGTAAAAGACATAGCTCGCCAACAAAAGGAGCACCCACCGGTATCGATGTGGAACCACATAGTACGTTCCGACGATGAGGGTTAAAAATAAGAGAAATTCAATCGAAATAAAAGTCATATTTACCACCTGATGTTATGAAACTTGACGATGTACCGATTCCTGACAATCAGGTGGTCACAAGTTCTCGCTTCGGCAATGCAGCATAACGAATCTTCCCGAACGCATTCCGCGGAATCTCGTCAATCTGCATCACCCGAACACCTTTCACCTTGATTTGTTCTTTGATGATTTTTTGAATGCATGCGACGTCATCTTGTAACGTATACACGTATAGCTGGTCGTCTTCCCCGGCACAGACGCAATCATGTCCATGCTCTCGAAGGAGCGCCTCGACTTCGTCTAGGCTGATTCGACTGCCATATAGTTTGATCATGCGCCTGATTCGACCGACGATAAAGAAGTATCCATCCTCGTCGCGATACGCCATGTCACCCGTACGCAAGACACCTTGGTTATCATCACCTTTTGAAAGGTCAGCTAACGAGGTCGCGTACCCAAACGACACGTTGTCGCCTTGATATACCAACTCGCCTATCACATTCGCATCTTTGATGTCATTTCCGGATTCGTCACGCAACGTGATCGTTCCACCAGGGATGGCGATCCCGATGCTTCCTTCTTTTTTCGCATGCATCTGATCCGGTAGATACGACATCCGGGCCGTCGCCTCCGTCTGACCGTACATAATGAAAAATTGAATCCCTTTCTCTGCACATACCGTTGCGAAGTGCTGCGCAAGCTTCGAGTCTAACTTGCCACCGGCTTGTGTCAACTTCTTCAGACTTGGGAGGTCGTACGTCTCAAACTTTAATCGTTTCAACATCTCATAATGAAACGGGACCCCACCAAACGTCGTCGCCTGCTCGGCACGACACAGCTCCCAAAACTCCTTTTGAACAATTGAGCGGTCTGTCAGGATGAGGGTCGCTCCTTTCAACAGATGACTGTTGATGATGGAGAGTCCATACGAATAGTTCATCGGAAGTGTCGTGATTGGTTTATCCGTTTGATCGATGTCGAGATAGTCGATGATGGATGAAGCGTTCGCCATCAAATTTTTGTATGTGAGGCGAACAAGTTTCGGACTCCCTGTACTACCGGAAGTTGTCAACAGAAGGGCAAGCTCCTCATGAAGTTGGTGGCGAACCGATGTTTCGTTTTCAAATAGGGCGTAGCCGCCATAAGCATAGAAAGAATCTAGCGACTCAGCCAAATCCTCCCTCGTCTCCGGAGCCCAGACGTGAGTCGGTTGATACCGTTCCATCAACTTCTGTAATTGTTCTACTGGAATATCTGCATCGAGCAAGACCGGGACGACTCGTCCACGGAGAAAGCCGATATATGCGAAGAGCGACTCGACTCGGTTAGCACATAAACAGAAGACGAGCGACCGTTCGCCGACTTCCTGACAAATCGAGTCCCCGACTTCCAACATCTCTTTATATGAATAAGAGCGGTCCGCATAGACCGCCTCACGATTCGTGTACTGCTCGAGTGTTTGAAAAAGCATCATGATTGGATGTCCACACCGAGGCGTTGCAACAACGCAATACCAGACTGATACGAATGGAACTCTGTCATTTCATCCGAGTCAATATATACGTCAAACGCGTCCTCGATTTCGGCGATGAGGGTCATATGTCCAATCGAATCCCACTCTGTCGATTCCCCAAGCTTCATCTCTTCAAGGACCACATCGTCCTCTAGTTCCAATCCGTTTCGAAATGCCATGTTGTATGCTTCAAGCGTGCTCATTGTATTCATCCTTTCACATTCACTCAACCTGTTCGATTCCATCTATTCTTATTGACTGATAATGATAATCATTTGCCTTGTGATTCTATCACAATTTTTCGAAATCCTCAATTCTTCATAGGAGGAAAAGCTTGGAGTTGAGCGATTTTATGCATGAAAAAGACCACATCATTATGATGCAGTCTCAGGAGATGATAAAACATATTCGAGTTGTAAGTCGAGTGGTTCTGCCTCGTAGACTTCTGGCACGATTTCTTCGGCTAACGTACATCCCATCGCTTTGTAGAAATGATACGTATCAACGGCCGGATTCGCCCCGATGTATAGTTTTTTCGCACTCCGCTCGATTGCTGCCTGACAGACACGTTCAAATAATCGCTTTCCGATTCCCTGACCTCGGCAAGGACGACTCACATGAATGAAACCCAAATTCAAATGCTGGCCTTCCGTTCCGAGCGGTTGTCCGTTCAGTCCGGCAAAGCCGAGTAACGTTTCACCATTTCGGATTGCAACAACAACTCCGCCACGATCGATGTAGTAGTTGAATCGTAGCGTTCATCGTGGCCTCCTTGTGATAAAATTTTCAATCCTGTAAAGCTTCTGTCAGACGAATCATTTGAAGTTCTGACTTCACCGAATTGATAGAAGAGATCGTTTCATTAGAACGTTTAGCCAAATCCTCCGGTAAATTTTTCAATCGTTCAGACGATTCATCAAGCTCTTTCATAAATTGTTCATGTTGGCTTTGATCAATCTTAGTCACTTGTTTCTTCTCTTTCCAAAATTGCAGAGATTGGATTACTTTTTCACTCGATGACTGGAACGAATAATAAGTGGAGATCGTTTTATTTACTGACAAAAGAACCTTCGAAGAGATTTCTAATGCCTCATGTGCCTCAACAGTCGAATTCCGGATATCTTCAATTTGATAAATCAACTCAGAATCTAGCTCTTTTTCAATATCAATTAGTTTCACTGGGTCATGTGAATTTTGATAGTCACTATATGATTGCTCGACCCGTTCGCGAGTTTTTTTCATATCTGCTTTTACTTGTGATAAATGCTCTAATCGAAATAAAATGGCATCCAATTCTGTCAAAGCATTATTTGTATTACTAACATATCCACTGACTTTTCCCAAAAGCGGGTTATTCACCATGCTGTTAACGCCAGATAAAACAAGAGTGGCTGAATCAATTTGTTCTAAGAGATCTCGGATTGGAAATAACTTTTCATTCACCAACTCAACTTGATTCACAATCTCAGATAAATCTTTCTCATACTCATTTAAGTCATTTAATATTTTCGGGGTTTTTTCTTCAATGACGGCGAGTGAATCTTGTTGCATTTGCTCAATTTTCATTTGAGAGGATTGATCAGCAGAGACTTTTTCTGATTCAGACTGATTCAACTTGCTCACTATGTAACTTACTGAACCTGATACGATAAGCGATGAGACAAGCGTAATCGGTAATAAATACCGTTGAAACGTAGAAGTCCGCTTTCTCGTCAATGTATCTTTTTTCGATTCCATATGTAACGAACCTCCTTTAAATATAATGAAAAAATTATTTTTTGATGGTAATTATCTATATTGTAATGGCTGATTCTTACAACAACAATTGTATTTCTATTTTTAAGCAAGAAAAAAACCTGTATCTCATATAAGAAACACAGGTTTTGAAGTTATTTATGATACGGTTCTCCGTACTATACCTGAATGAGGTATTGAATAAAATATAAGCTATTCCGTTTCTGGAGCTGGCTTACGTAGCCTCCACATTATAAAATTTTCTTTCCCCTCAGGAATAGGGTAAAGGTGTTCATACATGGATTCTGTAATACCTAATAATTCAGTACTACTATTAATAAAATCTAGCAAGTTTGAGAAAAAGTAACTTACTGCCAAATCCCTTATTCTATAACAACTAAACTGCTTTTCTTTATTCCATTTTTTTATAAAGACACCATCCATCGAGACAATATGGTTTACACCATTGTCTATTGGTAGGGCCTCTAGTAAAGAATTTTTAAACATGCCGTTTTGTGGTTCACCTAACATTTCTGATGAATAATCTTCATTGTTTCCATTTTGTCCAAATATAAATAAGCCATTAAAAATCCGTTTTTCTCGAATTAGTGGTCCTACCTTATTAGCCTTACGAATAGCTTCCCCAATTTTGTATTTATCAGGATTTGATTTTACTTCAATAACCCCTAAAACACTTCCGGGTTGAACAATTATAAAGTCGTTTTCCTTAAAATACAGGGGCACTGAAGGATTATAGATAATAATATCGATTTGCGTAGATATACTATCACCTTCTTTTATAAACCCCGTACCTACTGCTACATTATTAGGTAAGAATCGCTTTAAGAAATTCATTAAAATTACTTCTTTATGTCTACCATCTTCTCCCCAATGCACCGAACCTATTAAATGTCTTATTCTGTTTTTATTTGCACTAAATTCGAGAGCAATAGATTTTTGATACTCTAATGAATCGGGACCCAATTTAATTTCCTCACTTTCGATTTATTTAGACATTTATTCAATTTTTCTATTTTTCATGTTCTTACAGTTACTATTTTTTTAAAAGTAGTAACTGTCGCATACCGTTGAACATAAAAGTTATGTAATAATTATCTATCCATGAGTTTTTGGCTCAAAGATCTAATTGGTCCAATTTGCTTTTCAAACATTAAATCCCATATACCGAGGCACTCTTCGGCAATATCTTTAATATCAGGTATTTGAGAATCAGAAGTTTCGTCATATAATCCAATTATTAATTTAGAAATATCATCTTCTATCCCCCACATATCCTCAATCATACTACCGGTATTTTTTATTAGATAATAACTCATTGATATTATAATATCTTTGTAATCAACTAATGATTTTGAGTTTTCTTCAAGATAATGAACAAAAGCATATACTGTTCTTCTACTTAAGCGAGAATTCATTATTTCAATTATAAAATCTTTATCTCTCTTTAAATCAATAAGGTTGTCATAAAATAGTCTTGATATCGGCATTTCCAAATCTAATGTGCTTGATTTAAATTTGCTAATTATTTCTTTTGCTAATGAATTGAATTCATCACTATCAAAATAATTAACAGTCATTTTGAGAATCCCAAGTACTTGATTTTCAGTCATTTTATCCACATCATTTATCACTTCTACAAATTCATTTTTAAGAATAAACATTTCTGTTAGGCAATATGAACCCATTTCATTTATTTTTTCATCTTGTGATTCATAGCATACTTTAATCACTTTTAATACTCTTTCACGATATTTCGGATATAGCCTGAAAAGCATATTTTTTGTACCATAGATGCCTGCTAATCTATAATCTTGTTCATATAGATTTAGAATTTTTTCTGATACCCAATCTTTTTCAATATTATAAGAAGGCCATAATGCGAATATACTTGCTAGTTTGACCGCTGGGTTTTCATCAACCGTCAACTTTTCAATTGTTTCTTTAAATTGTTTAAATAAAATACTTTCGTTCCTTAATAGTTGTTCTATTGCTTGAGCAGCGTTACCCCTTACGCAATTTATCGCATTACTTTGCAGCATATCAAAGCTGTTCATTTCTTTATCATCGCTACTAGTTACATTTGGTTTAGTAATCTCCGGGTTTTTATGGTTTACTGCAATATCTTTAAGAATATCCAATATCTCTTGAGACCATTTAACGTTTTTTTTATTTCGTATGATTGAGCAAATGTAGTTCGCACGATATGACGTATAATCATATGAAAAAGTCATTATCATTTTTTCTAATAACTTTTCCGGTACCTTATACAGATCTTCACTATATGCTACCCCACTAAATAAGAAGTCTATATATACATCCATAATCTTTTCTTTATTTAGAAGAGCTATATTAATCATTCTTTCAGGTTCTTCTGAAGCGGCATCGCCGAAACTCCTTGCAAACCCTTCAATAGAATTATCAATAATTCCACCTGAGACTTCCTTCCAACGTGAAAAATTTTTATAATTAATTTTTGAATTGGTAACAATCTCATTCCAATTTTTGTTACTTAATTTCTTCCCTGCAACTGGTGAACTTACCCATCCACCGCCGGATCTATTGGCATTTTTATATAAATTTGTTCCATTAGAGAACTTACGACTTAAAGTACGCATAAGATCTTTTGTTTGATTACTCACTCGTTCATTGGGAAGAACTTCTAATATTTCTTTTTGAAAATCACCCCAGAAGCTCCAATAAACCGTGTAACCATTTCTTTCTCTATTGTAATTAATTCTACGCATGTAACTATCTTTAGCTTTTGGTGATACATATCGAACAATTTGTTTTTCTAATTCTTTGAAATTATTCTCACTACAGAGTTTCGAATGTTTTTTCAATATTTGTTTGGCAATGAATAGTTCATCACCATTGCCACTTGTCTTATCGAAAATATTGCTATCGAAATCACTATATAAATAGGTAATTACAAAGTCACTATATCTCTCAGGCAATCTATATAATCCATCTAATATGATTTCATTAAATAAAAAGTTACCTTTCCCCAGAAATTTTTCATAGTTTTCAAGAAATTTTTCTGGTTCTTGGCCAATAATTGCTGCATTTGCCTTTTTTATAATTTGAATACAAGCTCTTTCAAGACTTCCTTTGTGATAAGTCTTCTCTGACCAATCACTATAAAGCAAACTATCCTCATTCTCAGCAGGAATGTATGGCAGTAATAAATTTAAAACTTCTTCTCCATTTTTAATAAAAATTTCAGAGTCTTCATACAGAAATTCTTCTTCGTATTTATAAATCCTTCTCCCCTTACTTTTAATTTGGTTTTCCAATAATAATGCCAATAGTCGAATTGATCTCATTTCACATTTCTTAAGCATCGATTTTAAATCAAGGTACGTATCAGCCATTTCAGGAAATCGATTATACAATCTTATTCGTAATTCAAATAACTCGTCTGTATCTTGATTTATATCATGCATAAAAAATTTTAAGAGTTTTTTATCATCTTCCTGTGAATTAAATAGATATTTTTCAATGAAATTAATATCGTCAGTTTCATAATTGGGGCTCATACTAACAAGTAATTTTATAACAAGCTCTTTTTTTGACGGATTTTTAAGCCATTTTTCTAAAATCCCGTGTTTCCGAAGCAACTGAATATATTTAGGTCTTGAATATAATACGTTATTTATAAGAGGACTATTGTAAATTTCATTTTCACAGGAGTTCAAGATAAAATACTGTATATTTCTATCTGGATTTTCTATCTGACTTAATATTTCTAAGAATACAAATTTAACAAAATACCGAACTTGCTCCGCTTCAAATATTCTTTTTCCTACACTAATAAAATCTTGGCTTTCGAATTCATATAAATTCTGCATAAACATCTGTAATTGGTACCTTTTGCCAGGGGTTTGTTTTTCTTTACTTCCAATGATATCAATGACATCTTCACCGTCATAATATCTCTGAAGCATTTTCTCAGCTAAAAAACAATCCAATATAGATTGATGGGCAAACGATACTTTATTATTTTGAATTATTAAAAAAGCATTTGAAGATAGAAACTCTAAAGATGATTTGTTTTCGTTTAAAATAGC
This sequence comes from Exiguobacterium sp. BG5(2022), assembly GCF_031844365.1. Lineage (GTDB taxonomy): Bacteria > Bacillota > Bacilli > Exiguobacteriales > Exiguobacteriaceae > Exiguobacterium > Exiguobacterium profundum. The sequence continues at coordinate 38,918 of NZ_JAUZVB010000002.1, read as the reverse complement.
TAAAGGAATAAATATTCTACTAGTTCTTTCTAAAAAAGTTACCATTTTATCTTTAATCTGAATTAGATTGTTTTCTTCTAATCCATATTCAAAACATTTATATGATAACTGTTTCCACCATTCGGACACCAAATGGCTTGCGGTAGAACATTCCTCATAAACTTTAGTTGGGTCTAACTGTTGCCATATATACAAATTACTTGGAATTTTTAGCATGTTTTTCAGTTTAGAAGTAAGTTGTTCATAACGCTTCCCAACAGTATTTTTTACTAATTCCTCGTCTAACTCATTAACTTGAACCTTAGACCATTGAATGACATCCTCATCCGAATCACCTTTTTTAAATAATGATTTAATATTATTATCGTTTTCCAAGTCATGTGTTCGACATACGAAAACGATGGATATTTTATTTTCCCTCTCAATATTCAATTTCTTAACCTGATTTATAATCTCGGCGCATACCAATAAAGCATCTCTAGAGTGTGCCACAGTCCAGCGTAGTGCATCCAATTGATCTAAAATAATTACTGCTCTTTCATTTTTAGAAATACCGTGAATGGAATATGTAACCGATGCAGGTAACCCTAAATCTTTCCCCCACTTTTCTGCAGTCATGCTTGGAATCCGTTTATCTAATTTAATTGCCAAATACGGTAATGCTTTTTCTTCACAATAATTAATAATATCTAATGTACACCCACTTTTTCCTCTACCAGCCTTTCCGTGTATTATCAAGGAGTTACCTGAATCTATTGTTTCTCTACACGTGGAAAATTCCTTTCGATTGATTAACCCACTTTTCAATGGAATAAACGCTTCTTTATATTCCTGATTTAATTCCATAAGCCTGAGCTTGATTTGTTCATCTACTTCAAGGTTTTTAAAACTACTTAGAAATGGTTCTGGACTAAATTTTTCTTCAATAGTTTTTACAAGTTTACTTTCTAATTTACCAATTGACTCATCAAATATTGATAGAGTAGCCTTCTCATTAAAACTCAATAATGATTCACGAAAATCAACTAGTACATCGAACAAATCAGAAAAGTACTCTTCAAAATCATCTGGTTTTTTAATGTGTGCATGATCATATTTATCTCTCTTAAAATTGACAAATTCGACAGCTTCTATTCCCAATTCTTTAGAGAATTCTTTATAATTTCCTCTTGGGACATTGTAAGCATTAAATATCCTCTGCATTATCTTATTACTAATATGATCTTGTTCTAGAAAATCTATAAAATACTTACTATCAACCTCAGTACCATCAAATTTCCAATTAAAGTCACTAACTTTATCCTCTATTTCTTTAATCAACTTTTTTTCCTCTTTATTTGATAACCCACTTGATAAAATATAACCCGCAATATTTGGTGCTATTAAAGTTCCTGCTATGTATACTAAAAAGCTCATTTTCTACCTCCTATTCGTTGTTTATAAACAGTGCTATTAAAAAGGCGACGCTTACCAATAACCTAGATTCCCTAATACAATTATATGATTAATTATTAATTATCAATAATTAATCATTAAAAACTTTTAGTATCTTTAAAGATTATTATAATCAGATTTAAATATTTTAGTACAAACTAGCTAATTTAGTGATATAAAATAAGCTCTCAAATCTATATCAAAGATTTGAAAGCTTATTCGTAATTATTAAATATGAAGCGGCACCTCGAACATTATATGAAAATCAGCGTAAATTTCTCACTTATTTATGGTACGGTTCATTCCGATTGATCCGATACGCCCGATAAATCTGCTCACACAATACAAGCTTCATGAGTTGGTGGGGGAACGTCATCTTCGAGAACGAGATTGTATCGTCCGCTCGTTTCATCACATCGTCCGACAAACCGAGCGATCCTCCGATGACGAAGGCGATTTTACTCTTTCCATACGTCGCGAGTTGATCGAGTTCACGGGCGAACTCTTCGCTCGTCCGCTGCTTTCCTTGAATCGCCAAGGCGATGACGTGCGTATCTGGGGATATCTTCGCCAAAATCCGCTCGCCTTCCTTTTGTTTTACTAGTAACATATCTGCCTCACTCAAATGCTCGGGTGCTTTTTCGTCTGAGACCTCGATTTCCTGCACTTTTGCGTAGGCAGACAGCCGCTTTGTATACTCGGCAATTCCTTGCTTTAAATATTTTTCTTTCAGTTTGCCGACCGTGATAATTGAAATATTCATCCAATTCTTCCTTTTTCCACAGTTTTTTTGGAGTTATCCATAGGGTTATCCACAGAGTTATCCACAAATCCACATGTTGATAATTAGTTTTTGCTTGACACAATATATGTTGCATCGGCTTCACAGAACTCACATGTCACGTGTTCACTTGTGGATAATTCCTCTAGCAACGGGTATTCACCTGTTTCATCCACAATGATGTCTAAAGCGATTTCAACATGTTCCTTGCATACTTTTTTTTCCACAGTTTTTCCTCCTTAAAAAAGAAGCGTCGCCGCTTCTTTATGTTGCTTCAGTTAATGTCGCCTCGGTTTTTCTTGCTTCCCCGCGACGTAAATACTCAATGGTAATCGTATCACCGACCGTCGCATCACGATAGAGCGCATCGCGTAAATCGACGTATCGTTTGATCTCCCGGTCTCCGATTTTCGTGATGACATCTCCAACACGCAGTCCCGCTTCTTCAGCCGGACTACCCGGTGTCACTTCTTCGACGAAGACACCGTCTTCCTGGTCGAAGGAGATTCCATACTCTTCTCGGATGTTTCCGGGTACAGCGATGACTTCCTGAATCGTGACACCGAGCTGTGCCCGCGTCACCTTGCCGTCGCGTTCTAACATGTCAATGACCGGTAGCGCCACGTTGACGGGAATGGAGAATCCAACCCCTTCTACGCTCGCCTCGGCGATTTTCATCGAATTGATTCCGACGAGCTCTCCACGAATGTTGATGAGCGCACCACCCGAATTCCCCGGGTTGATGGCCGCATCCGTCTGAATGACTTCCGCGTTATAATCCATCAAGCCGTCGCTGTTCGTATCGACCGGCACCGTCCGCTCGACACCACTGACGATACCACGCGTAACCGAGTTTGAGAAGACACCAAGCGGATTTCCGATGGCCATGACGGTCTCGCCAGCTTGGAGAACGGTGGAGTCACCGAGAACAATCGGCTCCACATCGATGTTTTTTGGTAACTCGACCTCAGCGACAGCCAAGTCGTTGAGCGGGTCTTCGCCTAAAATGGTTGCCGATGCGATTTGACCATCGGAAAAGGCGATGTTGACCTCGTCCGCTTCTTCGATGACATGGAAGTTCGTGACGATATAGGCCGTGTTTCCTTCTACTTTATAGATGACACCGGATCCGGCACCCGCCTCCCATTGCGAGTCCGAGGTGAACGCACGCTGGATATTGGTGATGCTGACGACGGACGTCTTCGCCCCAAGGACAGCGGTCGTGACGTCCGATTCGGTGACGGTGACGGCCTGTTCGGTCCGCGTCAGTTCATTCGTCACAAAACGAGAGGTCGGCGAATCCCAGAGCATCACGATGACAAAAAACAAAGCCGCTCCTAAGAATCCGCCAACCCCTCCGAGTAACAACGGTTTTATATTTGGTCTCGGCTTATGGCGTACGTGCTCCTCTTGCTTCGGTCGCCATTCGCTCCGAGACGGATACGTCGATTTCTCTTCTGTTGCTTCGTGTACTTCAGGTTCGACGTCTTGAGGTTCATACTCATGGTGTCTCTCTTCGTTCACGACGCGTCCCCCCTTCAAGACAGTGTGATAACTGTCTTTTCCCAAGTTTCCTTATAAAGAAACGAGTGAAGTGGGGATTGTCGGGTCCGTGTCGCACAATTTGATTCGACCTAAGTCGACGTCTCGCATGCCGAGTGTTTGTGAGACGCTCATCTGTGCGAGCTCTTTCATGTTGTTGTCCTTACTTAAGTGGGCCAAATAGATCCGTTTCGTGCGGTCACCGATGACCTCACTCATCGCGATGGCTGCATCCTCGTTCGAGACGTGGCCATAGTCGCCGAGGATTCGTCGTTTGACACTCCATGGATAACGCCCCATCTGCAACATCGAGACGTCATGGTTCGACTCAAAGATGAAGTCGTCCGCTCCACGGATGATTCCTTTCATCCGGTCCGAGACATAACCCGTGTCGGTGATATGGGCTAATCGTTTCCCGTCATGGGCAAACTGATAAAACATCGGGTCTGCCGCATCATGGCTCACGTTGAACGTCTCGATTTCAATATCCCCGAACTGTTTCACATCTCCGACTTCGATTTGAAACTTCAAGGCAGGATCAATCTTTCCAATCAGTGATTCCATCGCCGCCCATGTCTTCGCATTCGCATAAATCGGTAAATTATACTTACGTGCTAATATCCCGACACCTTTAATATGGTCGGAGTGCTCATGGGTGACGAGCAGTGCGTCGATTCCGTCAAATGACCGACCGATGGCTTCGATGCGCTGTTGCATCGCTTTTCCGGTCAATCCGGCATCGACGAGCAGCTTCGTCCGTTCCGTCTCGATATAGAGGGCGTTTCCGGTCGACCCGCTCGCTAACACACTATACTGTAAAGTCACGCAATCACTCCTTTCATTCTTTCGTTTCAAACTCCACGTGCTCGACTGTTCCATCGATTGCATTGACGAAGTAGACCTGATCATCAATTCCGATTGACCAAAGCGGTGGCATGATGATCAAACTGCCAGAGCTGTCGAGCGGTAAACTGTAAAATCCGGTATTGATGGCCCGCATCTCCTGGTTCGGTTGGAAGTACTTCCGAGACGCGAGTTGTGAGATGGCTTCACTGGCCGTCAACACGAGGTCATCTTGCGTTTTTGAGGAGAGGTCTTTTAAATGACGCTGTTTATAATCCGTCACTTCGAACGACTCGTTCAACTGAATGAGGATGAGGGACGGACCGATGTACATTTCCGTGCCACCCTCGACTTCAGGTGCTGAAAAAATCTTGTTGTCCTCGAATGTTTGTACGAAAGCAACCTGTCTCGTTTTTTCATCGTAGCGCCAGTAGGCGTACTCGTTTCCAAACGGAACATATTCCGCCACAAACGTCGAAGCGGTCGTCCGCAAATCCTTCGCATCGAGCGGCACGGGTTGTTTCAACTCGACTTCGAGTTGCATGTTGTCGAGCGTCGTCGCGAGCTGCGCCTCCCGATTTTTCGTGATCATCGCAGCTGACATCTCTTCAGACGAACCCGTCAAATAGCCGATATCTCGACCCATCCGTGGCAATTTTGCCGGATCGACGTTCCGCTGGTCTAAAATCTGCGTGATCGAGGTGTTGTCATTCGTCACGACTTCGGTCGCCCATGTTTCCGTCAGCAATTGAAACAACAGATAGATGTTCAAGGCGAGGAAGGCGAAGATTAAAATCGATTTCGCTTTACTCCAATCCACGATACATCATCCTTTCTGTCCAATCGTCTCCTTGATTGTATGGGACCCAACGGCCCGCCTCACGCACGAACCAGTTCGGTGAAAACGTCACATAGCGGCTCGTGTCCTCGTTATATTCGATCTCATAACCGATTCGAATCTCGGTCACGTTCTCAAATCGTCCGGAGTTGATGAGCGTACCGAGTACCTCATCCGCATCAGCCAACTGTGTCGTGCCGACTGTGATTAGGCGATCGATTTCCAAGTGGTTACGTGTGATTGACCGGACCTGTGCCCCGTCGTTTTCCACACGTAATGTGGATAAGTCGATGGCATCGTTGTTGATAAACGCCTCACGCTGACTGAAGACGGGATACCCTTTCACGTGAAAACGGAACACGGTCGTTTCAAATCCTTTATTGGCCGGTGTGATGGCATCGAATCGAAGGGACAGCCCTTGATTCTCAGACGCTTCATCGACCCATCCCCCGTGGAAGTTCACGAATTCCACAATGGAATCTAACCCGATTGCTGTATCACGCTCGGTGCTATTCCGAGACAGGTTTCGATAGCGACTGGCGTTCAGTTTCGCATCATATTCCGCCACACTGACACCATTCGTCAACGCCCCGACCGAGCTTGCCGGGTCGACTTCTTGAACGTTCGGGTCACCTGGGAAGAACGTATCTCGCATCCAGTCGAGACGAGTGTCGATTTGAATCGACGACACGTCATACGCGAACAACTCATTCATCTCAGGTCCGACGACCGGGATATAATTCACGCGTTCATCCGTATACGTCACGCGCTTCATCGTTCGACTCGAGTTTTTTAAGAAAAGACTGTTCACATCGTCGTTTCCGACTTTCGTCAACTTCCCTTCCCAAATGGACTGGTCGCTCATGATGGCACGAATGTTGAACGCACTGTCATCCATATAGATGAGGATTCGCTGTGGAATCTTCCCAGACAGACTATACGTTCCCGGAAGCATATAGCTGAGCGTGTCCGCATAGTAGGCCTCCGGTAAGATCAACTCCAGTCCCTCGTTGATATCCGTATAGAAACTCGGGACGTTTTTCACAGCGAGCGGCTTGAACTCACTCGCTTCAAACGAATCCCGAATGACACGCATCAGTTGCTTCGGTGTATTCTTTGAAGCGAACACAGCATTGTTGTCATGCACGACCGCTTGAACGGGAATGATGACCTGGTCCGCTCGACGCTGCAATGACTCGTCCACCGTCGTGAGTTGCGTTTCAGATTGGACGGCCTGATACGTGGGATGGTAGTCCCACAAGATGATGGTTTGAACAATCGACGTGACGATTAACGTGAGCAAAATGAACGACTTCCACAGTTCCGGCTTTGCAATCGTAAACCGTTTCATCAATCATTCACCTCCACAATCGTATCGAACGGGATCGTGAAGTAAATCGTTGTACCTCTTCCAAATTCACTCTCTGCCCAGATGTCGCCACCGTGAGCAGATACAACTTCCTTGGCAATCGATAGACCGAGTCCTGTACCACCGATGTTACGCGCCCGCGCCTTATCGACACGATAGAAACGTTCGAAAATTTTCTTTAAGTTCGACTTCGGAATCCCGACCCCTTCGTCTTTGATGCCGATGACGAGGCGTTTCGCCCGAAGCATCGTCCGGAACGTAATCGTCCCACCTTCTGGTGAGAACTTGATGGCGTTCGTGATGATGTTGTCGATGACTTGAGTCATCTTATCTTGATCGGCATGCACGTAGACGCGACGCTTCATCAGTTTGCGACGGAATTGAATCGCATCCCCTTTCGTCATCTCATGACGGTCGATGATATCGTTAAAGAACTGCACGAAGTCGAACTTCACCTTCTGCATCTTATATTCTTTACTGTCCATCTTCGAGAGCTGCAACAAGTCATTGACGAGGCGAATCATCCGTTCCGTCTCGTTTTGCGTCGTCTCTAAGAAACGTGGCGCCAATTCCTCATCCTGATAAGCACCTTCTGCAAGAACCTCCAAGTAACTACGCATCGTCGTGAGCGGTGTCCGCAATTCATGACTGACGTTCGCAACGAATTCACGGCGGTCCTGTTCGACCTGTTCTTGTTCCGTGACGTCATGCAAGACGACGATGAGACCTGTGATTGGTCCACTATGTTTTTGAATCGGTGAGAAATAGGCACGAACGAGGAACAATTCTTCATCCGTACTGAGGTCAATCAGTTTTGTCGGCATCGTGCCGTCTTCCGGAATGATGATTTCCTCTTCGAATGCGAGGAGATTTTGTAGATTCGTCCCCATCGCCTCTTCTTCATCGACCCCAATCATGTCGCGCGCCTGGTCGTTCATCAAGATGACCCGTAGCGAGCGGTCGGTCGCGACCACACCGTCGGACATGTTCTCAAGGACACTCGTCAAGCGGCGTCGTTCGGCTTCCGTCGTCGCGTTCGCCTCCATCAACTCGTCCGTCAATTCATTGAATGCGTAAGCGAGTTGACCGACCTCGTCATCCGAATACACTTTAACTTTTCGTGAGAAGTTCCCTTTCCGCATCTCGACGGCCTGCCTCCGCATATCGGCAATCGGTCGCGTGATGGTGCGCGATAAGAGAATTCCGAGGAACGAGGTGATGATGAGTGCGATCAACGTCCCTGTTGCGAGGATACGTGTCACTTGTTCCATCTGGTTGTAGATGGACTTCATCGATGCCTCGATATAGATCATCCCGGTCGTCGTACCGTCCACTTCCGACTTGATTGGAACGGCAACGACGCGCATTCGGTCATTTGAATCTTCATAGACGAGCGTCTCTTGCGCCCCGCCTGTCGCGAATGACTTTTGAATGAACGTGCTCGCGGTCCGTTGTCCGACGAGACTTTGATTATTTTGGTTCGAGGTTGCCCGGACGACACTGTTCGTGTCGATGATTTGGACTTCTCGAATGTCGTCAGCTAGCGTCGTGCTCTCTGTAAATTCAGACAGCAGCTGATCCAGTAACTGGTTCAACTGCTGGTCCGTGGTCAAGTCACTCTCGTTCGCGGCAGTCCCCTCACTGATGTTATAGCTCAGTAGGTTCGCCCGGTCGACAAGTGACTGCGAGAAGTTGTTGATGTATTGCCGTTCCAAAGAACGCACAAAGTACACGCCGATGACTTGCATCGCAACGAGAATGAGCAGCGCATAGATGACGACGAGCTTCCACTGGATTGATTTAAAGAAGTTCGTCCGTTTCATCGTTTAATCTTCTTCTCCTGCCTTCAAATAATACCCGACGCCACGACGCGTAATGATATACGTCGGAGTCGATGGATTGTCCTCAACTTTTTCACGAAGACGACGTACTGTGACATCCACGGTACGCACATCACCGAAGTAATCATAGCCCCATACCGTTTGGAGCAAGTGCTCCCGCGTCATCACTTGCCCGATGTTTTGGGCGAGGTAATGAATCAATTCGAACTCGCGATGTGTCAATTCGATCTTCTCATCCCGTTTCGTCACCATGTACGAATCCGGATGAATCGTCAAGTCGCCGATCACGATATCGTTCGCGTTGGCTCCTTTTGCTTCTGGCGCCGGTGCTGTCGCATGACGTCGCATGTTCGCTTTGACACGGGCTAACAATTCACGTGAGCTGAACGGCTTTGTGACGTAATCGTCTGCGCCGAGCTCTAGTCCGAGTACTTTGTCGATCTCGGAATCTTTTGCCGTCAACATGATGATCGGCATATCGTATTTCTTCCGCACCTCACGGCATACTTCCATGCCGTCCTTGAGCGGAAGCATGATGTCGAGCAAGATGAGATCCGGTTGAATCTCTTCTACTTTGACGAGTGCTTCTTCACCGTCATAGGCAACGTGCACCTGGTAACCTTCTTTTTCAAGTTTAAACTTCAATATATCTGCGATTGGTTGTTCGTCATCTACCACTAAAATCGTACGATCCATTCAGTGAGTCCTCCTCTTATCATTAAACGTACATGCCTACATTGTAACTCTTTTTAAACAGCTTAGAAAGCGTGGTCCATTTCCGTGGAAATAGAAAAAGAGAGCCCGGTGGCTCCCTTTCTTATGCTTCGTAAATATCACGCAAGATGACTGTCTGTTCACGAGCCGGTCCGACCGAGAACGTCAACAATTCGATTCCTGTCAATTCCTCGATGCGACGCACGTAACGCTGTGCGTTCTCCGGAAGGTCTTCAAAGCGACGAACCCCTGTGATATCCTCTGTCCAGCCAGGAAGCTCTTCGTATACCGGTACACACTTCTCAAGGACGCGGAAGTTCGGTGGATACTCGTCAAGATGCTTTCCTTCATACTCATACGATGTACAAATCTTGAGCGTCTCAAGACCTGTCAGCACATCGATTGAGTTGAGGCAAAGATCTGTGATCCCACTGACGCGGCGTGAGTGACGCACGACGACCGAGTCGAACCAGCCGACACGGCGTGGACGACCTGTTGTCGTTCCATATTCTTTCCCGACTTCACGGATTGTATGACCGATCTCATCGTCGAGCTCTGTCGGGAACGGACCGTCTCCAACGCGTGACGTATATGCTTTACAGACACCAACCACGTGATGAATCTTCGATGGCCCGATTCCGGCACCACTCGATACGCCGCCTGATGCAGCATTCGACGATGTGACAAACGGATACGTTCCATGGTCGATATCGAGAAGGACCCCTTGAGCCCCTTCAAAGAGAACTTTTTTCTCTTCGTCGAGCGCATCGTTCAACACGACCGATGTATCACACACGTATTTCGCGAACTGTTGACCATACGCGTAGTATTCTTCAAAGATGTCATCGAACTCGATTGGATCGACTTCATACATTTTCACGAACATGCGATTTTTTAGTTCAAGTACAGTCTTTAGCTTCTCCGCAAACACTTCTTTGTCGAGAAGGTCGGCGATGCGAATCCCGATACGTGCCGCCTTGTCCATATACGCTGGACCGATTCCTTTCAGTGTCGTACCGACTTTCGCGTCACCTTTCGCCTCTTCTTCGAGACGATCTTGAAGCTGGTGGTATGGCAAGATGATATGCGCCCGGTTCGAGATCCGGAGGTTATCCGTGCTCACACCCCGTTCATGTAAGTAAGCGAGTTCTGTCACGAGTGATTTCGGGTTGACGACCATCCCGTTCCCGATGACACACGTCTTATCCGAATAGAAAATCCCAGACGGAATGAGGTGAAGTTTATATTTCGTATCATTGAAGACGATCGTGTGACCAGCGTTGTCTCCCCCTTGATAACGCGCGACGACTTCGGCTTGTTTCGATAAGAAATCGGTGATCTTCCCTTTCCCTTCATCGCCCCACTGCGTTCCCACTACGACTACTGATGACATAATGAATCCTCCTTATTAATCAACGTTCTGTTCAAACCATCCGTAAGTGTACACTTGAAAAGCAAGAAAGTCAATTGAATACCGAACGTTTTATATAAGATGTAACTATTCGTTCGTCATTTTGATCTAATCCTATACAAAAAAAGACACCACCGACGTTACATCGGTGGTGCGAAGGCTTGCGTCTCCATATTGACGAACTTGTTGTACTCTTTCCTGAAGGAGAGCTTGACCGTACCGGTCGGACCGTTACGTTGTTTCGCAATGATGATTTCAATCGTATTGGCGTCTTCACTCTCTTTATCGTAATAGTCATCACGATAGAGGAAGGCGACGATATCGGCATCCTGCTCGATTGCTCCCGATTCACGGATATCGGACATCATCGGTCGCTTGTCTTGACGACTCTCTACGCCACGTGAGAGCTGAGACAAGGCGATGACCGGTACTTGTAGTTCCCGTGCGATTGCTTTGAGCGTACGTGAGATTTCCGATACTTCTTGTTGGCGGTTCTCGCCCGGTTTCCCGTTCCCGACGATGAGCTGCAAGTAGTCAATCATGATCATCCCGAGACCATGTTCCTGCTTCAATCGGCGACATTTGGCTCGGATTTCGTTGACCCGAAGACCCGGTGTATCGTCGATGTAGATGCCTGCTTGGGAGAGCGACGACATCGCAAGGGAGAGACGACCCCAATCTTCCGCTTCAAGACGACCGGTCCGGAGGCGCTGGGCATCGATGTTCCCTTCCGCACATAACATACGCATGACGAGTTGCTCGGCACCCATCTCCAAACTGAAGATGGCGACGTTCTCACCCGTACGGACCGCGACGTTTTGCGAGATGTTCAAGGCGAACGCGGTCTTCCCGACAGATGGACGGGCGGCCACGATAATCAAATCGTTTCGTTGGAAACCGGCCGTCATCTTATCCAAATCCGTGAACCCGGTCGCAATCCCGGTGATTTCACCGCTCGACTGATGCAGCTTTTCAATCGTCGAGTACGCATCGGATAAGACAGAACCAATCGGGTGGAAGCTCGATTGTCCTTTTCGCTGCGATACTTTTAGAATATTTCGCTCGGCATCAGATAAAACAGAATCCACCTCATCTTGACGCTCATAACCATCCGAGACAATGTTGGTCGCAGTTCGAATCAGACGACGGAGTGCCGCTTTTTGGTCGACGACGTTCAAGTAATAGCCGATGTTCCCGATGGCGGGAACGGATTCCGCGACCTCCGCCAAATAGTTGAGGCCCCCGATTTCGTCTAAAATCCCTTGCGCCTGCAACTCAGAACTGAGCGTTACCAAGTCGACGAGCTCGCCTCGGTCATTGATCTTTAGCATCGCTTCAAAGATGCGTTGGTGGCTGACACGATAAAAGTCGTCCGGGTCGACCCGCTCTGAGGCCGTAATCAACCGATCCGAATCGAGGATGATTGCCCCTAAGACGGCTTGCTCCGCTTCCACGCTATGCGGTGGTGTATTGACTTGAATCGCATCACTCATCCGTCTCTACCTCACCTTCAAGCTTCTTGTACATGTACATTCAACGTCGCGACGACGTCATGGTGCAACTTCACTGGCACTTTCGTGAAACCGAGCGCCTTGATCGGATGCTCGAGTTCAATTTTACGCTTATCGATTTTGTAGCCCATTGATTTAAGGGCATCCGCGATTTGCTTGCTCGTGACCGAACCGAACACGCGACCGCCTTCACCGGCTTTCGTCGTGACGGCAATCGTCTCTTTTTCAAGCTTTTCTTTGAGTTGTTTCGCTTCGTTCAACTCTTCTTCTGCTGCTTCTTCGGCACGACGTTCTTTAGCCGCGAATGCTTTCAGGTTTCCTGGTGTCGCTTCCACTGCCAAGTTTTTCTTGAACAAGACGTTCTTAGCGTAAGCGTCTGCCACGTTTTTCACTTCTCCAGCTTTCCCTTGTCCTTTTACATCTACTTTCAAAATGACTTTCATTCTAATTCCTCTCCTTCAGTTTCATCTGTTACGTAATGATCGATTGCCTCTTTCAACATGACTTTCGCTTGTTCGCGACTCACTTCAAGTTGCGTCGCCGCATTCGTCAAATGGCCACCGCCATCGAGCATTTCCATGATGACCTGGACGTTGACGTCACCGAGCGACCGCGCGCTGATTCCCGTACGCCCGTCCGGTAAGACGGCGATGACGAACGAGGCTTTGACGCCTTCCATATTCAGCAACTGGTCTGCAGACTGAGCAATCAACACTTGATGGTGTGCCTCGTCGTCAGAAGCGACCGCAATCGCCATCCCACCTGCATAAATTTCGGTGTTTCTCAAAATCTGAGACTGCTCGATATAAGCATCGAGATCTTGTCTCATGAAGTGCTGTACGAGAACCGTGTCAGCACCTTGAATCCGTAAGAAGGATGCCGCATCAAACGTACGGGATCCCGTACGGAGCGTAAATCCTTTCGTATCGACCATGATTCCCGCGAGAAGTGACGTTGCCTCTAAAATAGAGAGCTTTCGACTTCCCGCCTGATACTCAATCAATTCCGTGACGAGCTCACTCGTTGATGATGCGTAAGGCTCCATATACACGAGAACCGGATCTTCGATAAACTCTTCCCCGCGACGATGGTGGTCGATGACGACGACCCGCTCCGACCGATCCAAAATGTCTTTTGAAATGACGAGGGACGGACGGTGTGTATCGACGACGACGAGTAATGTCTGTTCATCGATGAGTGGCTGCGCCTCATACTCGGTCAAGAATTGGCTGTATAACGAGTCATCGTTCTCTACTTCATGGACGAGCCGCTGAATGCCGACACTCGTCTCACCGGATGGAATGACGACATACGCCTCGCGCCCGACAAACTCAGCCAATTTCATGACACCGATGGAAGCCCCGAGCGAGTCCATATCTGGATTCTTATGTCCCATCACAAGGACACGGCTCGATTCCCGAATGAGGTCACGCATCGAGTTCGAGATGACACGTGCCCGGACACGCGTTCGCTTCTCGGTCGGATTTGTCTTCCCGCCGAAGAAACGAACTTTCCCATTATGACGCTTAACGACTGCCTGGTCACCACCACGGCCAAGTCCTAAATCTAGACTCGACTGAGAGAGATTACCGAGCTCCGTCAATGTCGTTTCACCGCACCCAATCCCGATTGATAACGTCAACGGGATTCTTTGTTCCTTCGTCGCATCACGCACTTCATCTAAGATTGAAAAGCGGTTGTTTTCAAGTTCAGATAGCGTCCGTTCATTCATGACGAGGAAAAAGCGGTCCGCAGCTGTACGACGCATGTAGATATGATGCCGCTGCGCCCATTGATTGAGGAGCACCGTCACCCGACGATTGACTTCACTACGGACCTGTTCATCCACCGCAGTCGACATCTCGTCATAGTTATCTAAATACAAAATACCGATAACCGTCTGCGTTTGAACATACTTTTGTTCCATCTCCGCTTCTTCGGTCATATCAAATAAATAGAGGGTTTGATGGATTTGATTGTAATAAACACGATAGACACGGTCACCCACTTCAATCGTGGCTTCATCCTCTTCTTCTTCAATCAATTCATCGAAGGCGGAATGGAGCGCATCAAGCGGTATTCCAATCGCCATATCGAGTTCGAAAATCAATCGTGATTGTTCGTTATACCAACTGATCCGTCGGTCCTGGTCAAAGACTAAAATCCCAATCGGCATCGTCGTCAATGCTTCTTTTCCGACCTCTTCGATTTGATGAGAGAGAGAGAGGACATACTGTTCCCAATTTTTACGCTCCCGTCGCATCGTCACTTGCTGATAGATGAAAAAAATCAGCGTGCCCATAAACAGGGTGATTGCCGCCACAATGTTGTAGAACGCCAATCCTAACGAGACAAGGAATCCAATCACGTATGGAATCATGTGCCGCGCGTATTGGTTCTTCACGGATGTTAATGCTTCACCACTGTGCATGTATGCCTCCTAAAATGAGTAATGTTCACCCATGGAATCGTAAAGGTTTCTGCTCTATCATACCATATTCGTCGGTTTCACTTACACACTTACAGACGAGATGAAATACAAAAAAACGACTTATCCAAGAGGATAAGCCGTTCGTCAAACAATTACTCTGCAACGTATGGAAGCAAAGCCATTTGACGTGAGCGCTTGATAGCGACAGTAAGTGGACGTTGGTATTTCGCTGAAGTACCAGTCACACGACGTGGAAGAATTTTACCACGCTCCGAAACGAAGCGTTTGAGCAATTCTACGTCTTTATAATCGATATGAGTGATGTTGTTCGACGTAAAGAAACATACTTTACGACGACGACGACCTCCTGGACGACGTGCCATGTGAAGACCTCCTTTATAGGTTAGTTTTTATTGTCCATGATGATTAGAATGGCAAATCATCATCTGACAAGTCGATTTTGCCGCCACCCGAGAACGGATCTGCGTCAAAACCTTTATTCGAATTCGAGGACTGAGATGAAGTCGAAGCGGCTCCTGCGCCCCATCCTGATCCACTTGATTCACCACCACCGAAGACATCTCCAGATGGTGCTTGCTCACGTTGCCCTGAGGCTCCGCGTGGTTCAAGGAAGCGTACGCTGTCTGCGACTACTTCTGCCCGGTAACGACGTTGGCCATCTTGTCCTTCGTAACTACTGATTTGAAGGCGACCGTCAACGCCGGCCATGCTGCCCTTTTTCAAGTATTGTGCTACGTTCTCTGCTTGTTTGCGCCAAACGACACAATCAATAAAGTCCGTCTCGCGCTTCCCATCTTGTCCAGCGAATGGACGATCGCAAGCGAGAGTAAGGCGTGTTACGGCGATTCCGCTCTGCGTATAACGCATTTCGGGATCGCGAGTCAATCGACCAACTAACACAACTCGGTTAATCATCTCCAAGCTCCCCTTTCACGATACGAAACGTTAAGGATTAACGCTCGTCTTTTGTTGTCATTTGACGGACAACGTCGTCAGAGATCTTCATGAGACGCTCTGTTTCTAAGATCGCTTTAGGTTCAGCAACGATGTTAAGAAGAACGTAGTGTCCTTCGCGCATCTTGTTGATTTCATAAGCGAAACGACGTTTACCCATGTCTGTTGTTTTTTCAACAGTACCACCGTTTTCAGTGATGACGTTGTTGAAGCGCTCGATTAAAGCTTTCTTCGCTTCCTCATCAACTGATGGACGGATAATGTAAAGAAGTTCGTATTTACGCATTATCTTTCACCTCCTCTTGGACTAACGGCCCCTACCGGTTGTAGGAGCAAGGAGCAAACAATTGTTTTACTCACGTCATAATATACTATCAAACTTCCTTAACTTTTACAATACGTTTCCGTAAATCCACTTATACGTTGAAGCGGAACGTGACAACGTCGCCATCTTGGAAGACGTATTCTTTTCCTTCTGAACGAAGTTTTCCTTGTTCTTTCACCGTCGTCATGTTTCCTGCTGCTGAAAGGTCGTCATACGACACGACCTCGGCACGGATGAATCCACGTTCGAAATCAGAGTGGATGACACCGGCACATTGTGGGGCTTTCATCCCTTGTTTGAACGTCCAAGCACGAACTTCCTTCTCACCTGCCGTGAAGTATGTCGCAAGGCCAAGTGTCGAGTAAGCCGCACGGATCAATTGATCAAGTCCTGACTCTTCGATCCCGAGATCTTGTAAGAACTCGAGGCGTTCTTCCGGTTCGAGTTCTGAAATTTCTTCTTCGATTCGTGCACAGATGACGATGACTTTCGAACCTTCTGTTGCCGCGTGATCACGGACTGCTTGTACAAACTCGTTCGAATCGGCATCTGCCACTTCATCCTCACTCACGTTCGCCACGTAAAGCATCGGCTTCATCGTAAGCAATTGGAAGTGTTTGACGATTGCGAGTTGGTCTTCTGATAATTCAGCGACACGTGCCGGACGCTCTGATTCAAGAACATCTCGCACGATTTCGAGTGCTTCAAGTTCTTGTACCGCACCTTTATCTTTTGCCTTCACCATTTTTTGAACACGTGCGATTCGTTTATCGACTTGCTCAAGATCAGCTAAGATCAATTCAAGATTGATAGTCGTAATGTCATCGATTGGTGAGACACGGCCTGCGACGTGCGTGATGTTCTCGTCTTCGAAACAACGGACGACTTGGCAAATCGCATCCACTTCGCGAATGTTCGCCAAGAATTTGTTTCCGAGACCTTCACCTTTTGACGCACCTTTCACGATTCCAGCGATATCTGTAAACTCAAATGCTGTTGGTACCGTTTTTTTCGGTTTGACGAGTTCTGTCAATCGATCAAGGCGCGCATCCGGTACTTCTACGACGCCGACGTTCGGGTCGATCGTCGCGAACGGATAGTTGGCCGCCTCGACTCCTGCTTGTGTAATCGCATTAAACAATGTCGATTTCCCGACGTTTGGCAATCCGACAATTCCTGCTGTTAATCCCACTAGTATTTCCTCCTCATCCGGTGTTTCCCGGGAAATGTTAAGCCGTCTGTGGAGTGGGTACATTCAGTACACCACACCGTCACATCCTTCACAATTATAGATAGTCCACGATTAAACCGCAACTCACGTTCATAACCTAAAGAAAAACGCCGCTTATTCGGCGGCGTTCCCTTGTTCAAGCACTTTCTTGAATCGCTTATCAAAATCACGGCGTTGCATGAGCACACTAGCTCCGCAGCCTTGGCACTTGATCCGAATGTCCATCCCGACACGCGTGATTTGCCAGCGGTTCGTTTTGCAGGCATGTGGTTTTTTCATTTCCACAATATCGTTCAATGCATAGGTTTTACTTTGCATTTTCTGCTTCTCCTCCTTTAGGAGCCGAGTTCGGTGGCATCATGACCGTACGTGGGTATGGAATTTCAATCCCCCGCTCGTCAAGTCCAGCCTTTAACTCTTTATGCAAAATTCGACCAGCTGCGAAGTGCTGGGTCGGCGGCACTTCCGCCATTAATCGGTACACCACTTCCGACGGTCCGAGCGACTGCACTCCAGCTAAGTCGATTGGTTTGATGAACAAGTCGTGATAGCGTGCTTCGACCGTTTTCGCAATTTCCTTGAGCGCTTGCTCTACTTTTGACATATCTTCTTCGTACGCAACCCCAATATCGACAACAGCGACGCTGTTTTCAAGCGAGTAGTTCGTCACTTGTAAGATTTGTCCGTTCGGAATAATCGTCACTTGTCCGTTTAATCCTTTTAATTTCGTCGTCCGGATTCCGACCTCGATGACCGTCCCGTCGACTTGTTGGTTCAAATTGACGTAATCCCCGTTTTTGTATTGGTTTTCAAAGATGATGAACGCCCCTGTGATGACGTCTTTCACCAAACTTTGTGCCCCGAATGAGATTGCAAGACCCGCGACCCCGGCTGATGCAATCAAACCGGCGATATTCACACCGAATTGTCCGAGCACCGTCAAGACCATAATCAACCCGATCACATAGCGGATTGTGTTTTGGGCTAATTTTAATAACGTTTCATTCTGTCGCTGGGCGACGATATCATGTTCTTTTATTTTGCGGAGCGTAAACACGCGCTCGACCATCGTTGTCAAAATGCGTGTTGCGATATATAAACCAAGGATGATGAGCGCCACACCGGCGAGCTTGATCCCTAAACCAATCCACATGTCTGTATCTTTAAAGTACTCGACGAATCGGTTCACGCTGTCGATTGTCTCATCGGCAACCGTATTTAAATCTTTTTCTGTATTTTGCGAAGCCATCTTTTCACCTCAAAGTCGTAGATTCTAAATCATCAAAACATATTTCACGACTTTTCTCAAACACTGCATTCGGAAGTTAGAAGTTTTCCACTTTTGGGAATGGGTTAATACGAGATCAATCCCCCAACTGCAACTAGGAATAGGCAGCTTAGAAGAGAGGATGAGATTCATGCCGTTTCGCTTAAAACCTCATAAACCATACTCTTTCTTCATTGAACACACTGAGCGGAGTGGATCCAGATTGCTTGCGGACCAGCTTCATGAACAGTTGGTCAATGAAAACCATCGCCCCATCGTCCTTGTTTGCATCGGTTCGGACCGTTCGACCGGTGATTCACTCGGTCCGCTCGTCGGAACGTTTTTAGAAGAACGCCATATCCGAAATTTACATGTATACGGCACATTAACGAAGCCTGTACACGCACTCAATTTGGTGGAAACGTTACATGAGATTCAAACGCGCTTCCATCAACCGCTCATTATCGCTATCGACGCCTGTCTCGGACGTTTATCAAGTGTCGGTTATGTCTTCTTTTCGGAAGGTCCGCTCGCTCCAGGGGCCGGTGTCCAAAAAGAACTTCCGGCAGTCGGCGCTTACAATATTAAAGCCGTCGTGAACGTAAGTGGATTCATGGAGATGATGATTCTACAGAATACCCGTCTCCATCTTGTATATGAACTCGCACGTTTCATCACAGACGGATTCGCCGATTTTGATACACGGATCGGGCGCCTGCATCACGAAGAGGCGGCCATCACGCGTCTTCGTCAGTCACGAGATGAATCAAAGTCTTGAGGCGATAATAACGTCAACAATTGTTCCAAGTCGTCTTGTGAAAAATACTTCAACTCGAGGACGCCGCCTTTTCGGCGCGGACGAATCGACACATCCATCTGAAGACGCTCCGCAAGCACCGCTTCGACCGCTTCGATATCGGCGTTCGATCGCTTCAGCGTCTTTTTTTCTGTGCGCTCTTTTTGTAAGTAACGCTCGAGGCGACGGACCGTCCAATGCTCGGCAATGACCCGTTTCGCAATCTGTTCCATCGCTTGTTCCGATTTCATACCCGTGATGGCACGTGCATGTCCCATCGTCAAATCTCCGACCATGACCGCATGCTGGACGGCACTCGGCAATCGAAGGAGGCGAAGACTGTTCGTCACATGACTGCGGCTCTTCCCGACGCGATCGGCCAACTGTTGTTGCGTCAGACCTAGCGTCTGCATCAACTGTTCATAGGCGACAGCCTCTTCGATGGCATTCAAGTCTGCCCGCTGAATGTTTTCAATCAGCGCCAACTCCATGACGCGATCGGAGTCCGCCGTGACGACGAGGGCAGGAATGTCTTCTTTCCCAGCGAGCTTCGCCGCCTGAAACCGTCGTTCCCCGGCAATGATTTCATAGTATCCTGTCGCTTTTCGAACGACGATTGGTTGTAGGACGCCATATCGCTCAATGGATTGACGCAACTCTTCTAATTTTTCCACCTCAAATTGTTTCCGGGGCTGATTCGGGTTTGGGCGAATGAATTTTAATGCTAATCGTTCCATCTACAAACCTCCTTCATTGTATAAAAAAGCACGGACTCATTTTTGAGGCCGCGCTTTCGGGATGCGAATTCGAATTTCAACAAATTCCTCTTCGTCTACTTCTTCAGTTTGGACGTCAATCCCTGTTTTCCCAATCAAATTGATTGAGTCACGAATCGTGTTGATGGCGATTCGCGTGTCACGCGCAAAACTTTTCGTCCGACGACGTTGTTTTTTCGGCTTTCGCTTCTCTTCTTCGATCGGTGTTGTTAAAAAGGCGACGCGTTCTTCTGTCTCCTTGACGTTAAAATCCTGTTCTAACACTTCTGCGAGCACTTGAAGTTGCAATCCTTCTTCCTTCAACGGCAACAACGCACGCGCATGTCGTTCGTTGATCCGACGATCGCGAAGCGACTGCTTCACATCCTCCGGCAATTTTAACAAGCGCAACTTATTGGCGATCGTGGATTGACTCTTGCCTAGACTCTTCGCGAGCGCATCTTGCGTCAAACCGTTCAAGGCGAGTAAACGATCATATGCTTCCGCCTCTTCAATCGGGCTTAACTGCTCACGCTGCAAGTTTTCAATCAAGGCGAGTGCAGCCGTCGTATCATCGTCCATATCGCGAACGATTGCCGGAATCGCTGACCAACCAAGCGATTTCACCGCACGGAAACGACGCTCCCCGGCAATGATTTCATAGCAGTCCCCATCTGCCTTTCGAACCACGATTGGTTGAAGGAGTCCATGTTCCGAAATCGTCGTTGCCAACTCTTCAATTTTTGCCGGTTCGAACACTTTACGCGGTTGATAACGGTTTGGACGCAACCGTGACAACGAGAGTTCTTGTACCGTGTCATCCGCTCGAACTTCCGCAATCTGCGTCACGGCAACTTCGTCTTTTCGATTCACACCGAACAATTTCGCAAATCTATTCTTCAACGTCGGGCACCCCTTTATGTAAAAAAATAAGCAGACTCCACCACTGGAATCTGCTTTTGTTTCACGTGAAACGACATCATCAGATAAGTGGCTCTTTCGCCGGTGTCCCCGCTTTACGCGGATATTTCCCGGGCGTTTTTCGTAGTTTATCTACAACTACGATATTACGCTCACTCATCTCTCCTGGCAATAGGAACTGGTGTGTCGCTTTTTCTTTCCCACCTAGAACGGCTAAAGCGTTTTTGGCGTCTGCCATCTCGTCAGAAACCTTGGCCGCTTTAAGCGCAACGAAGCTTCCGCCTACTTTCGCGAGTGGCAAACAGTATTCTGCCAACACGGTCATGCGGGCAACCGCACGTGCTGTGACGACGTCAAACTGTTCGCGGAACTTTTTATTTTTTCCGAACTCTTCGGCACGACCATGATGGAACGCGACACCTTCGAGTCCAAGGGCAAGGGCCAACTCGTTCAAAAAGGTGATGCGTTTGTTTAACGAATCGATGATCGTGACGTGTAAGTGTGGGAATAAAATTTTGAGCGGAAGACTTGGGAATCCGGCTCCTGCCCCGACATCACATACGGTTTCGACTTTCGTGAAATCGAAATGAAACGCTGCGCTGAGCGAATCATAGAAATGCTTCAAATATACTTCTTCTCGGTCCGTGATGGCCGTTAAGTTCATTTTCTCGTTCCATTCGACGAGCATTTCGAAGTAACGCTTGAACTGACTGAGTTGTGTCTCACTCAGCTCAAACCCTTCAGCTCGTAACGCTTCAATAAATTGAGATTCGTTCATCGTTTCACTCCACCGTTGCGTATTGTCCTTGTTCGATATAGACGAGCAAGATTGACACGTCTGCTGGGTTTACGCCTGAGATACGAGACGCTTGACCGATCGAAAGAGGACGAACTTGTTTTAGTTTTTGTTTCGCTTCTGTCGCGAGACCACCGATCGCATCGTAATCCAAGTTTTCCGGGATTCGTTTTTCTTCCATGCGACGCATCTTCTCGACTTGTTCAAGCTGTTTGGAAATATAACCTTCATACTTCACTTGAATCTCGACTTGTTCTTTCACTTCATACGACAATTCTTCCGTTGACGGAACGACCGTCATGAGTGCTTCATAAGATACTTCCGGACGTTTCAACAAGATGTTGGCATGCGTCGCTTCTTTAAGCGGGTGCGCACCGACCGATTCGAGCATCGCATTGACTTCAGGTGTCGGTTTGACGACAAGTGACGCAAGTCGCTTCACTTCTTTTTCAATCGCTACACGCTTCTCGTTGAGGTGAGTGTGACGATCTTCTGAAAGTAAGCCGATCTCATACCCGATGTCGCTGAGTCGCAAGTCCGCATTGTCATGACGCAACAAAAGACGGTATTCGGCACGTGATGTGAGAAGGCGATACGGTTCGTTCGTACCTTTCGTCACGAGGTCATCGATTAAGACGCCGATGTACGCTTGCGAACGGTCCAAGATAACCGGATCTTTTCCGAGCACTTTGCATGCGGCGTTGATTCCCGCCATGATGCCCTGTCCAGCCGCTTCTTCGTACCCGCTCGTCCCGTTGATTTGTCCCGCTGTGAAAAGACCTGGGACAGCTTTTGTTTCGAGAGTTGGCCAAAGCTGTGTCGGTACGACCGCATCGTATTCAATCGCATAACCGGGACGCATCATCTCTGAATTTTCAAGACCCGGGATCGTGCGAAGCATCTGATGTTGCACGTCTTCTGGCATACTCGTCGAAAAGCCTTGGACATAGATTTCTTCCGTATCGCGACCTTCTGGCTCTAAGAAGATTTGGTGACGCGGTTTATCATTAAAGCGAACGACCTTATCTTCGATTGATGGGCAATAACGGGGCCCCGTTCCTTTAATCGCACCCGAATACATCGGTGAGCGATGCAAGTTCTCATCAATCAATTGGTGTGTACGTTCGCTCGTGTACGTGAGCCAGCACGGGATTTGTTCGATCGGATCCAAGTCCGTCGAGGTGTACGAGAAGAATGATGGATTCTCGTCCCCTGGCTGAATCTCCGTCTTCGAATAATCAATCGTCTTGCCGTCGATTCGTGGCGGTGTTCCCGTTTTGAATCGAACTAAGTCGAGACCGAGCTCTTCAAGATGCTTCGATAGCTCGACCGATGGCATTTGGTTGTTCGGACCACTCTCGTAAGCCAATTCCCCGATGATGATTTGACCACGCATGAACGTTCCCGTTGTGACGATGACCGCTTTCGCGCGATATTCTGAACCTGTGTTCGTTACCACGCCACGTACTTCTCCGTCCTCAATCAACAAGCGCTCGACTAGCGCCTGACGAAGCAGCAGATTCGGCTCATCTTCTAGCACTTTCTTCATATGATTTTGGTATTGGAATTTGTCCGCCTGTGCACGTAGCGCACGTACCGCCGGCCCTTTCGATGTGTTGAGCATCTTCATTTGGATGTATGTCGCGTCAATCGCACGCCCCATCTCGCCACCGAGCGCATCGATTTCACGTACGACGATCCCTTTCGCCGGCCCACCGATTGATGGGTTGCAATACATGAATCCGACCATATCAGGGTTCATGGTGAGCATCGCTGTTTTCGCGCCCATTCGAGCCGATGCGAGTGCTGATTCAATCCCTGCGTGTCCGGCCCCGATGACGATGACGTCAAATTCGCCTGCCGTATAAGCCATATTCGTTCCTCCTTATTATTTCCCAAGACAAAACTGTGAAAAGAGCTGATCAATCAAGCTCTCCTGTACGGTATCTCCATTGATTTCACCGAGCGTATCCCACGCACGACGTAAATCGATTTGAACCATGTCGATCGGCATATTCATGACGGCACTACCGAGCGCCTCATCAATTTGACCAATCGTTCGTTTGATTAACTGAATGTGTCGAGCGTTTGAGATATACGTCATATCCTGTGACTCGACACCTTTTGCGAAGAATAGATTTGCGATGGCCGCTTCAAGGGCATCGATTCCTTCATCTAGCAAGAGCGATGTCGCCACAATTGGACGTCCTGCCGCTAGTTTCTCTAGCTTAGAAGAATCCATGTTTTGTGGCAAGTCTGTCTTGTTGATGATGATGATGGCATTCATTCCTTTAACTGCCTCAAATAACGCCTCATCCTCGACAGTCAATCCCTCATGTCCGTTCAAGACGAGAAGGACCAAATCTGCCGCTTCTAACGCTTTTCTCGACTTTTCCACACCGATTCGTTCCACGATATCTTCCGTTTCGCGAATCCCTGCCGTATCGATCAATTTGAGCGGAACACCTTTCACGTTGACGTATTCCTCAATTGTGTCACGTGTCGTACCGGCAATTTCGGTGACAATCGCTTTTGTCTCTTGAACGAGCGTGTTCATCAAAGAAGATTTTCCGACGTTCGGTCGACCGATGATTGCCGTGGCCAAGCCTTCACGTAAGATTTTCCCTTGTCGCGCTGTCTCGAGTAACTGTTCGAGGACACGTTTGACCTCGCCCGCTTTCTCTTCGACAATGGCCTGGGTCATCTCTTCTGCGTCATACTCTGGATAGTCGATGTTGACCTCGACCGCCGCAATCGTCTCGAGCAATTGTTGACGTAACTCGCGAACGAGGCGTGACAAACGTCCTTCCATTTGCGCCATCGCAACGTTCATTGCTCGGTCCGTCTTCGCGCGAATCAAATCCATGACCGCTTCCGCCTGAGATAAATCGATCCGACCATTTAAAAAGGCGCGCTTCGTGAACTCGCCCGGTTCTGCTAGGCGGATGTCGGGTTGATCGAGAATGAGCTCAAGGACACGATTGACCGCTACGACGCCTCCGTGACAATTGATTTCGACGACATCTTCTCGCGTAAACGTCTTCGGCGCGCGCATAATACTGACCATGACTTCATCGACGATTTCGCCCGTATTAGGATATTTTAACGTTCCATAATGAATCGTATGTGAATCGACTGTTGTTAAGTCTTTCCCAGAAAACACATTGTTCACCGTTTCGACCGCCAAATCGCCCGATAGTCGGACGATCCCGATGGCACCTTCACCCATCGGCGTCGAAATCGCTGTAATCGTGTCAAACTCTAGCATCTTTCTCCCTCCAAACCTAAACATCTTCTTCTATCATATGCATAACGAACCTACTATACACGATATTCGACTTGAACGAAAGAGTTGGACCATTGATAAAGTCATTGCCATTCGACTCATCATTTTCGTACAATAAAGGAATATATTTACATAGGAGAGAGATGATTTAAAGATGAAACAGCAAGACGCAATCCGAATCATCACCGAACGATTAGAGCACGATGAAGCGGTTCAAGCGATTTTTATGAAGGGTTCATTCGGTCGGGGAGAAGCCGATGAACATTCAGATATCGACCTCTATGTCATGGTACACCCCGATGAAGAGGTCTCTTTTCTATCTAGACGCCTCGAGCATATAACCGCCTATCGTCCGATTCTGTTAAAAGACGAGATTCATATCGTCGCTCCACAACTCATCGCCGTCTTTGATGATTTTCTTCACCTCGACCTGTTCACGGTCACGCAAGAGACGTTGAATCATCAAGACTCGATTCATGTGCTCTACGACCCACAACAGCGACTTGCTAGACACGCCACTTCCTTGCAATTAGACGAAGCGGCAATCAGTGACCATGCGTTCGATACCGTGTGGTACTTTTTCCAATATACAAAATCACGCAATCGAGGCAACGCGATGTGGGCAACGGAGATGCTCCGGCAAGGAATGGTCCATTTCGCATATGTGTTAGCCGCTCACCACACACCGGACCGGGCTTCCCTTGGTTTAAAAGATGTGACGCAGCGACAAAAAATCGACCTCCGCTCATTTTATGACCATTTGACCCCCGCCTCACACGAAAAAGCCGCCCACATCTATCTGGAGCGACTTCAGGCAGAGCAAACTTTTTTCACATCACTATCTGGCTACAACGTGTTCGGACCGTTCATGGAACAGTTGATTCAACGAGAAACAAGCCGTCCTGGCATATAGGGCGGCTTGTTTTTTAGTATCTTGCTTGGCGTTTCGTCGAACGAATCGTGAAATAGAGGAACAGTTCCAGTATCGCGATGGCGATGAGAATGCCGCCGAACAGTTGGAACAAGACAAGTAGACTACTGAACGGATTCGTCAACATGAGAATCCCGACACCTATCCACAACAGACTTCCAATCAAAAACCAAAGCCATCGTCCCGACATCGATTGACGGTAACCGAGTGCCTGAATCAGGCGGATAATTCCACCGAATAAGAACAGGGCCCCGATTAAGATAGGCAAGAGACTCGCTAACGTTTCAGCGAAGAAGAAGACGACCGCTGCCAAAATCAAATAGATGAGACCCATAAAGAAAGTGGGTGGCAACCCTCCCTGACGTCGACGCAACCCTTGAAAGATCATCCAAATCCCCATGATTGCTAAATAACCGGCAATGACATACACCATGACATCAAAGAAAAATCGAGGGTATAGCAGAATGAGAACACCAAGTACAAAATAAATGACCGCTTGCCATAACGTCGAACGTTCCAAACGCTGAATGAATGCCTCCATTTTCCCACACCTCCGTTTACTCGTTTCTATCTCTATTCCCCTCTGACCGGCTTGCAATCCCACAAAAAAAGCTGAGCGTCAGAAGACACTCAGCTTAGCGATTATTTACGCTTTTTCTTTTTGTTTTTCTTTTCTTCTTCAGCAAGCGCTGCACGCTCTGCTTCTTTCGCAGCGATTTTCGCTTCAGCCGCAACCTTCATCTTCTCACGCATCGGGAGCATGATTGCCATCGTGACGATGATCGAGATGATATAACCGACTACCCAGTATAACGAAAGGGCAGCTGGGAGGTTGATCGACATGACGAAGATCATAACCGGGAAGATATAAAGCATCATCTTCAACTGCGGGTTCTGTTCTTGACCCGCCATTGAGATTTTTTGTTGTGCGAACGTCAAGATTGCCGCTAAGATCGGCAAGACGAACGTTGGATCCGGAGCACCGAGGTCGAACCATAAGAAGTTCGCTTCGAAAATCTCAGGTGTACGGCGAATCGCATCATAGAATGCGAAGAGAATCGGCATTTGAATCAAGATCGGCAAACATCCCGCGAGCGGGTTGATTTGGTATTCCTGATAAAGCTTCATCATCTCTTCTTGGAGTTTACGTTGTGTTTCCTGGTCTTTTGAGCTGTACTTTTCACGAAGCTTCAGCATTTCTGGTTGCAACACTTGCATCGCACCCATACTCTTCGTCTGCTTGATCATGAGTGGGAGAATCAATAACCGGACGATAATCGTCGCGATGATGATTGAAATCCCGTATTGCCACGGGCCACCGACCAAGTAAGCAACTTCCTTCAAAAGCCATGCGAGCGGCCATACAAAGTACTTCGCCCAGAAACCTTCTGTGTCAGCCGTTACTGGTTCGGCTTGGATGGTAGACGGATCCACACAGCCTGCCATCAGCATGATGACCGCGGTCATGGCAGCGAGTAATCCTAATTTTAGCTTTTTGCTCATAGTTCCTCCTACGCTTTCTTTATCAATTCTTTTTAACGCACACGTCGATCGGGCAATCTTATCAGACTCTAATTATATGAGAGAACAAATTCAGATTGTCATGGTCACCGGCCCTGCTTTTGCCAAACCTTGGCCCGTTTGAATACGTGTTTCAAACTCTCGGTTACTTCCGACTGCGTCAATGCGGTCGCAGGTTTTCGAGCGATGATGACATAATCATTCGGTGCAACGTTTGGTTCGAGCAAGCGAAGCGACTCACGCATCAATCGTTTCATCCGGTTCCGTTCCACAGCATTTCCAAGTTTCTTACTGACGGAAAGACCCACTCTGAAATGCGTTTGATCCGCTTTGAGCGTGTAGACGACAAACTGACGATTGGCCACGGAGCGTCCTTCGCGAAACACCGCTTGGAACTCTTCATTCTTTTGCAGGCGGTATTCTTTTTTCAAAATTCTCACTCCATCCTTCGCTTCAAAAATCGTCAACTAACATCATATCATATCCACATCATTTGAACGAGGGAGAATCCATGAAATACTACGTTTCTGTGACAAACTAAAAAATTGCCCGAGGAAAGGATCCCCGGGCAATCTTCATTCAGAATTATACAGTCAAGGCTTTACGGCCTTTACGACGACGAGCAGCAAGAATGTTGCGACCGTTTTTAGTCGCCATGCGTGCACGGAATCCGTGAACTTTCTTACGCTTACGGTTGTTAGGGTTGAAAGTTGGTTTCATGGTTACAGCACCTCCTCAAGATTAACGCTCTATTAGCAAGTTATAGTTTCATTTAAGGCAGTCTTTAAGATTATATAAATCGATTCAACAATTGTCAATGTATTTTCGGATGGTTTTCGAATTCGTAGAATGAGGCACTCAGAAAGCATTCATCCACATGGATTCGATCCTTATCCGAAGGACGAGTAGGGGATGAATGTATACACAACCTTTACGTATTTTATAAACGGTCTTTATAAATAGCCACGTTGAGCCATTTTATCCACAAAATCTCGAAGTTATCCACATTTATATGTGAATAACTCCTCTTTTTTCATATTCTTATTCTTTATTTTTTCATTTTCTTCTTTTACAAAAACAATCTTTCATTTCACTTCTTCCTCTTTTGTGTATAACTTTTTCATCTCATATTCTATCATTAGTGCTTTATCCACAATATATCCACAGGTTATCCACAAAACACACAGCATGTGGATAAGTGGGTGTGGATACTTTTCTTTATCTGTGGATAAATACCAAAAAGCATTGCCACGTCTATTTTATTTTGCTAAACTGAATGTGCACAAACTTGTGGATGAACAATTCGTGATTCCAAGATATACACAGGCTGTGGATAAGTGTTATCCCCATAATGAACACCATGTGGATAACTTTATCCACAGTTTTTGTTCTCTGGGGATAACCCTAGTTTCTACTATAGAATAGTGTATGTGTATATCGTGTGAATAAGTTTTACCCAACATGTGAGTAAAGGAGGTCTTTCATTGAAGAATGCTCGCGAGATTTGGAGAAATGTCTTATCGGTAATCGAGGAAGAAGAACGAACTCCAAAAGCCAGTTTTGACATGTGGTTGAAATCAACCGAGGGGATATCATTGATGGGAACGACGCTCGTTGTGTCGGCACCCGCCAGTTTTATCGTCACGTGGTTAGAGCGACAGTATCTCTCTCTGTTACAAGATACGGTTGAAGAGATCACAAACAACAAGCTTGAAATTCATTTCATCGAGGAATCTCAAGCACACAAGTATGCTCCAGCGGATGGATCGTCAAATGAGTCCATCGCCGTGACAGAAACAAAAGAACAGCCCGTGCTATTACCTTCAAAAGAGGAAGGGGATCTTGGTCAACTGAATGACAAATACATTTTCGAGACGTTTGTCATCGGATCGGGGAACCGTTTTGCCCACGCCGCATCACTTGCTGTCGCTGAAGCACCTGCACGCGCCTATAACCCGCTCTTCATTTACGGAGGCGTTGGACTTGGTAAAACACATTTGATGCATGCGATTGGTCATTATGTAAAAGGTCAAAAACCGGGGGCTCGCATTGCCTATGTCTCTTCTGAGAAGTTCACAAATGAATTTATCAATTCGATTCGGGATAATAAGACCGGTGAGTTTCGGAACCGTTATCGAAACATTGATGTACTATTGATTGATGATATTCAGTTTTTAGCAGGGAAAGAACAAACCCAAGAAGAGTTTTTCCACACATTCAATGCATTGCACAACGATCAGAAACAAATCGTGATTTCAAGTGATCGACCACCAAAAGAAATCCCGACGCTAGAGGATCGACTTCGTTCACGCTTTGAATGGGGCCTAATCACAGACATCACACCACCGGACCTTGAGACGCGAATTGCGATTCTTCGCAAAAAAGCGACCGCGGAAGGGCTTGATATCTCGAATGAAGTCATGCTGTATATCGCGAATCAAATCGATACGAACATTCGGGAACTAGAAGGGGCACTGACACGAGTCGTCGCTTATGCAAAACTTGTCGGACGACCAATCGACCCGGACGTGGCAGCCGAAGCGCTTCATAATATCATGCCTGTCCAGGAAGCGAAGAAAATTGTCATTCGCGATATTCAAGAAGTTGTCGGTCAACACTTCAACATTCAAGTAGAAGAATTGAACTCGAAAAAGCGAACCAAGACGTTGGCATTCCCACGTCAAATCGCAATGTATCTCTCGCGGGAGATGACGGAGAGCTCCTTGCCAAAAATCGGGGAAGAGTTCGGAGGGCGTGATCACACGACTGTGATTCATGCACATGAAAAAATTAGCACCCTTCTAAAGAACGATGTGGAAATGCAAGAGACGATTCAAACGTTGAAGAAGGCACTTTCTAACTAATGAAGAATTCTTTGTGGATATCCTGTGGATAAACCACCTTAGTTATCCACAAGTTATTCACAGGCGAAATGGCTTAACACGTATGGATTAGGGGACTTATCCCCAGTATCCACAGCCCTTATTACTATTATGACTTAATTAATACTATTATATTATTAGGAAATGGACTCATTTCACCTTAGGAGGAATTATCCACATGCATTTAACGATTCAACGAGATGTATTCATGCAAGCCGTACAAGACGTATCAAAAGCTGTGGCTTCACGAACGACCATTCCAATTTTGACAGGCTTGAAACTTGAGGCACATGCGGATGGCTTAACACTGACAGGAAGTGATACCGAGATTTCGATTGAACGCTTGATTCCAATCGAAGAGGGTGGAATTGAACTCATTCAAATTCAACGTGCTGGAAGCGTCGTGTTGAACGCACGCTTCTTAGGAGAAATTGTGAAGAAGTTACCGACGAACGAGGTCACACTCGAAGTTTCACCGAACTTCATGACGCGCATTGAGTCTGGTCAGGCAGAGTTCCATTTAAACGGTCTCGACCCGGATGAATATCCACGCCTACCTGAACTTGCGAGTGATCGTCGCTTCTATTTGCCGGCTGATCTATTGAAGACCATCATCCGTCAGACGAGCTTCGCTGTTTCTTCACAGGAGACACGTCCCGTATTGACAGGGGTTAACTTCTCAGCAGAGAAGGGCTTCCTTACATGTGTCGCAACCGATAGCCACCGTCTGGCGCTTCGTCGTGCGCGATTTGAGACAGATAACGATTTGACGTTCCAAAATGTCGTCGTTCCTGGTCGCTCACTCAACGAATTGGCAAAATTACTCGACCGTGAAGAGTTGCCGATTGAAATCGTCTTAACGGACCAACAAATTTTATTCCGTATGAAAAACATCTCATTCTTCTCTCGTTTGTTAGACGGTGCCTATCCAGACACGTCACGTCTCATTCCGGAAGAATATCGCACAGCCGTTCGGATGAATGCGAAAGAGTTCTTACAGGCCATTGACCGTGCATCGCTCTTAGCACGTGCCGATCGCAACAACGTCATTAAATTTGTGGCGGAAGATACAACGGCAGTTGAAGTCTCTTCACACTCGCCGGAAGTCGGAAAAGTGTCGGAACGTGTCAGCATCCTGTCGCTTGAAGGAGAAGAACTAAAAATTTCCTTCAACTCGAAATTCGTGATGGACGCGCTCCGCGCACTCGATGCATCTGAAATCGAAATCCAGTTCACGGGTTCGATGCGACCGTTCATTTTACGACCGGTTGAACAAGATAGTGTTCTTCAACTGATTTTGCCAGTCCGCACATCGTAAGCTGCGGATAGGGATGATGAGGTGTCTTGCCTTGTCATCCCTCTTTTTGCCTTATTCGACGATTTTCGATAAACTAATATGTATGGCGATTTTTTCAGATCAGCATGTGAGAAAGGAAGTGACGACATGGAAAAAGTGTCGATTACAACCGAGTATGTAACGCTCGGACAATTTTTAAAATTAGCAGATATCATCTCAAGTGGGGGACAAGCAAAGTTCTTTTTAGAGGATGTCATGATTAAAGTGAACGGTGAGCAGGACCAGCGCCGCGGTCGTAAATTAAGAGATGGAGATACAATCGAAGTCGAAGGCTTCGGGGAATATCAAATCGAGGGAAACTGACGTGCATTTAAAGTCGATCCGATTGCAAAACTATCGCAACTACGAAACCCTCGAGCTAGATTTTTCAGAACAGACGAATGTTCTGATTGGTGAGAACGCCCAAGGAAAAACGAATCTTCTCGAATCGATTTACGTACTTGCGCTCGCAAAATCGCATCGGACGACACAAGACCGTGAGTTAATCGGTTGGGAAGCCGATGCTGCGAGTATCGAAGGACGGATTCATAAACGGACGGGCGAATCGGTGCAGAGTCTCTCTTTTTCTCCTAAAGGCAAGAAAGCAAAGCTCAATCATTTGGAACAACGTCGTCTCAGTGACTATGTCGGCGCATTTAACGTCGTCTTGTTCGCCCCAGAAGACTTAGCCATCGTGAAAGGCAGTCCGCAAGGGAGACGGCGATTTTTAGATATGGAAATCGGTCAGGTCAGTCCGGTGTACTTACACGAGCTCAATCAATACTTGAAGACGTTGAAACAACGGAACGCCTTGTTGAAGCAGTTATCCACAAAAGGTGGCGACGAAACGTTACTTGAAGTCTTGACGGATCAATTGATTGAACTTGCCGTAAAAATTGTGATGAGACGCTATCACTTCATCGACCAGCTCGAAAAATGGGCCAATCCCATCCATTCCGGAATCACAAGAGAACTCGAAACACTGACGATTCAATACGTTTCCGACACGTTCCAAAAAGAACGCTTCTCAAAAGAACAGATGTTTGAAACGTATCGTCAAAAGTTTGATAAAATAAGAGAGAACGAACGACGAAGAGGTGTGACCTTATTTGGTCCGCATCGTGACGATTTTGAATTGTATGTCAACAATCGAAACGTTCAAACGTTCGGTTCACAAGGTCAGCAACGAACGGCGGCCTTGTCATTGAAGCTAGCTGAGATTGAATTGATTCATGAAGAAGTAGGCGAATATCCTCTGTTGTTATTAGACGATGTGTTATCTGAGCTTGACGATCATCGCCAAACCCATCTCCTCGATACGATGGGACGGAAAGTACAAACGATTTTGACTACAACAAACATTGACGGGATTGCACATGAGACCATTCAACAAGCTAAAGTGTTTCACGTGAAACAAGGTGAGGTTGAAACGGAGTCCGTGTAATCGTGGCAAGAAGGAACACCAAATCATGTATAGTAGGTGAAAATAACCGATGAGTAATGAAAATGAAAAAGAATTGCAAGCGTACGGCGCCGATCAGATTCAAGTCCTTGAAGGCTTAGAGGCTGTCCGTAAACGTCCAGGGATGTATATCGGTTCCACAAGCTCTCGCGGTCTCCACCATTTGGTATGGGAGATTGTCGATAACTCAATCGATGAGGCGCTCGCTGGTTATTGTGACACGATCACAGTGACGGTCGAGCCTGGGAACTCAATCGTTGTTGAAGACAACGGACGTGGGATTCCGGTCGATGTTCAAAAGAAAACGGGTCGACCTGCCGTTGAAGTTATTTTCACGGTGTTGCACGCAGGTGGTAAGTTCGGCGGTGGCGGATACAAAGTATCAGGTGGTCTTCACGGTGTCGGGGCGTCGGTTGTTAACGCCTTATCGACGAAACTTGAAGTGTTCGTTCGTCGCGATGGAAACGTATATTACCAATCGTTCAAACGTGGTGTTCCACAGGGTGAACTCGAAATCGTCGGGACGACCGACACGACAGGGACGACGGTCCGCTTCTTCCCAGACGGGGACATCTTCCAAGAAACACTCGAATATGACTTTGATCTGTTAGCGACACGCTTACGTGAGCTCGCCTTCTTGAACAAAGGGTTACGAATCGTGGCTAAAGATGATCGTAGTGACGAGACGATTGAGCGGAACTATCACTATGAGGGCGGAATCAAGTCTTATGTCGAGCACTTGAACCGCTCAAAAGCGTCGATTCATGAGGAGCCTGTGTACGTACACGGTACGAAAGACGGAATCGAAGTCGAGATCGCGCTTCAATACAACGAAGGTTTCGCAAGTAACATTTATTCATTCACGAACAACATTCCGACGCATGAAGGTGGGACGCACGAGACTGGATTTAAGACGGCGCTCACCCGTGCCATTAATGATTATGCGAAGCGATTCGGATTGATGAAGGAAGCCGATGGTAGCCTCTCAGGGGATGATGTCCGTGAAGGATTGACGGCGATTGTTTCGGTCAAGCACCCTTCTCCTCAGTTTGAAGGGCAGACGAAGACAAAACTCGGGAATGCCGATGCGCGTACGGCAACGGACACATTGTTCAGCGACACGTTCGAACAATTCCTACTCGAGAACCCGTCGGTCGGTCGCCTCATTGTCGACAAAGGCTTGATGGCGGCACGTGCGCGTCTTGCTGCGAAACGTGCACGCGAGATGACACGTCGGAAAGGGATTCTCGAAGTCAGTTCATTGCCAGGGAAATTGGCAGACTGTTCGTCAAAAGATGCATCGAAATCTGAACTATACATCGTTGAGGGTGACTCAGCGGGAGGTTCTGCGAAATCTGGACGTGATCGTCACTTCCAAGCCATCCTTCCGATTCGAGGAAAAATCATCAACGTTGAGAAAGCACGTCTTGATAAGATTTTGGCCAACCAAGAAGTCCGGACCATCATCACGGCTCTCGGAACAGGGATTGCCGATGAGTTTGACTTATCGAAAGCGCGCTATCATAAACTCATCATCATGACCGATGCCGATGTCGATGGTGCGCACATTCGGACGTTATTGTTGACGTTCTTCTATCGTTACATGCGCCCACTCGTTGAAAGTGGATATGTTTATATCGCGCAACCACCACTCTATGGTGTGAAGCACGGGAAAGAAACCATCTACGTTCAAAACGACCGTGAGTTGCAGGCAGCGATTGCACAACTTCCTGAAAATGCACGTTATAGCGTTCAACGTTACAAGGGTCTCGGAGAGATGGATCCTGAACAGTTATGGAATACGACGATGAACCCGGAAACACGTTCGATGCTTCGTGTCGACCTGCAAGATGCAATCGAAGCGGATGAAATCTTCGAAACGCTCATGGGTGACAACGTCGAACCACGCCGTGACTTTATTCAATCTCACGCCCATTACGTGAAGAACCTCGATATTTAATAAGAAGGGTAGGCAATAACGAATGGCAGAACAAGAAAATATCAAGGATATAAATATTAGCCAGGAGATGCGAACGTCGTTCATGGACTACGCGATGAGCGTCATCGTATCACGTGCCCTTCCGGACGTGCGAGATGGATTAAAGCCGGTTCACCGTCGTATTTTATATGCGATGAACGAACTAGGTATTCGCGCGGACAAGCCACATAAGAAGTCGGCGCGTGTCGTCGGGGACGTCATCGGTAAGTACCACCCACACGGTGACTCAGCCGTTTATGAGACGATGGTCCGCATGGCTCAGGACTTTAGTTATCGCTACGAATTAGTCGACGGTCACGGGAACTTCGGTTCAGTCGATGGCGACTCGGCCGCTGCGATGCGTTATACCGAGGCACGTATGTCTAAAATTGCGATGGAACTCGTACGAGACATCGGAAAAAACACGATTGATTATCAACCAAACTTCGATGGTGAAGAAAAAGAACCAGTCGTACTTCCGGCACGTTTCCCGAACTTCCTTGTGAACGGGACGAGCGGGATTGCCGTTGGTATGGCGACGAACGTTCCGCCTCATAACTTGAACGAGGTCATCGACGGTGTACTGGCGCTTTCTCACAACCCGGACATCACGATTGCAGAATTGATGCAACATATCCCGGGTCCTGATTTCCCGACTGCGGGAGAGATTTTGGGACGTAGTGGGATTCGTCGTGCATACGAAACTGGACGTGGATCGATTACGATGCGTGCGAAAGCTGAAATCGAGGTCTTGAAAAATGGCCGTGAACGGATCCTCGTGCACGAGATTCCTTACCAAGTCAACAAAGCGCGTCTCGTTGAAAAGATTGCCGATTTGGTTCGCGACAAGAAAATCGAGGGAATCACGGACTTACGCGATGAATCAGACCGTAACGGGATGCGCATCGTGATTGAAGTTCGCCGCGACGCGAATGCGAGTGTCATCTTGAATAACTTGTACAAGCAAACACCGATGCAAACGACGTTCGGTGTTAACATGCTCGCGCTTGTAGGCGGTCGTCCAAAAACGTTGAACATCAAACAAGCAATCTATTACTACATCGAACACCAAAAAGAGGTCGTGCGTCGTCGGACGCAATTCGATTTAGACAAAGCGGAAGCACGTGCCCACATTTTAGAAGGTCTTCGTGTTGCCTTGGATCACTTGGATGAAGTCATCGCCATCATCCGTAGCACACGCACAGGTGACGAGGCTCGTGAAAAGTTGATTGCCCGCTTTGGACTTTCGACTGAACAGACGCAAGCAATCTTAGATATGCGTCTCCAACGCTTGACTGGTTTGGAACGTGAGAAGATTGAAGGCGAATATCGTGAAGTGAAAGCGTTAATCGAAGAACTTCGTGCGATTCTCGGAGACGAAGAATTGCTACTCGATATCATTCGTAACGAGTTAATCGAAATCAAAGAGCGATATGGTGATGCTCGTCGTACGGTGATTCGTACGGATATCGTTGAACTCGAGGACGAAGATTTGATCCCAGTTCGCGACATGATGATTACGCTCACGAGCGAAGGATATATCAAGTCGATCCCATCGGATTCATATCGGACACAGCGCCGTGGTGGACGTGGGAAACAAGGTATGGGAACGAACGATGAAGACTTTGTGCTTCGTCTGCTCTCCGCGTCGACACACGATACCATCCTGTTCTTCACCAACTTCGGACGCGTCTTCCGTCTCAAAGGATACGAAATTCCTGAGATGAGCCGTACCGCGAAAGGGATGCCGATCATTAACTTGCTGCAAATCGACAAAGGTGAAAAAGTCGAAACGATGATTCCTGTCGATTTCAATAGTTACTTGGCTAACCAAACGGTAGCGGAAGAGACACAGGATGAGTCTGAAGAAGTAGCAGACGAGCAGTTGTCTCTCGTCTTCATCACGAAAGAAGGATTGATTAAGCGTTCGCCACTTTCGGCATACGCCCGAATCAACAAAAACGGTCTACGTGCCATCAGTTTGAATGAGACAGATGAACTCGTCACGGTCCGTTTAGCGAAGAGCGACGATGAAATGTTGATCGTCACACGCCAAGGTATGTCGATTCGCTTCCCACTCGAAGGAGAAGTTCGTTCGATGGGACGTACGGCACGAGGCGTTCGCGCGATTCGATTGAAGAAGGAAGACGATTTGGTCGTCTCGATGGAAATCGTTCGCACCACGCAAGACGTCTTGATTATCACTGAAAAAGGATACGGAAAACGTACGGCCATGGAACAGTTCCGCACACAAGGTCGTGGCGGTTCCGGTATCATCGGAATTAAGACAGATCGTGGAACAGTCGTCGGGATGCGTGTCGTTGATGAAGACGATGACATCATGCTGATGACCGAACTCGGTGTTGCGATTCGGATTGATTCACAAACGATCTCTCAAATGGGTCGAAGTACTCGCGGTGTGAAAGTGATGAACATCGAAGAGGGCGATCGTTTAGCGACTATCGCAAAGTTGAAAAAAGATGAGTTAGAAGAGGAATCAGCAGTCGATTTGGAGAATGGGTTTGAGGATGAAGCACCTGAAACCGATGAATCGTCTGATGTGAATGAGTAAGACGAGAGGTCGAACGGTGTTTCCGTTCGATCTTTTCATATATTAGGAGGGATTCGCGTGCGTTTGAACTTATCCACTGTACATGTTGGGATGACGCTATTGTCACCCGTTTCTTCTTTAGAAGCCGGAATCCACTTAACCAATGAACATTTACGTTTGCTCCGTTTCTTAAAAATCGAAGATATCGATGTCGCACCTGTTGAACAGAAGCTCTTCACGTCTAAAGAAGAACAGCGCCTCTGTAATCAGGTCCTTCAATATGAGAAGCATTATAATCAGTGGGAAGAACGGATCGCACCTAACCCATATGAAGGTCTAGAATTCATTCATCAACTATTTCGTCAGGAAGTTCCGCTTACAGCGATCGTTCATTTCTTTACGCATCAGCCGTTGCGGAAAAATCATGTCATTTACCATTCCGTCTATCGAGCGCTCGTCGCCCGTGCCTTATCGAAATATCGAGGGGACGAACATCAACTCCAATTTGATTACGGGATTGCTTCTTATTTTGCAGATGCGAGCTACGCTAAAATTCGGAAATGGTCTCATATGCGTTATTTCACAAAAATGGAACGGGAGCTATTGTATCAACACCCACTCGTTTCGGCATCGATGCTCCCGAGTACTCAAACGTTACGAGGAAGAGTGTATCAATTGATTACCGAGCATCATGAGCGATTGGATGGATCCGGGTTTCCAAAACGTCTGACGGAACGCGAGTTGAATCCAGCCTCTCCTCTATTTATTGTCGCCGATCGCTTCTGTCAGTTAACAGCACCCCGAACGTTCCGAAAGCCGCTCTCTCCAGAGGAAGCATATTTCTATATGTGGCAGAACAAAGCCTATGATGGAGAAGCTTTGTCGCTTCTTGCGACATTACTTGGATTTTATGAAATCGGTCGCCCTGTTTTATTGAGCAGTGGAGTACGAGGAACGATATATGCCTATACGAATCGTGTCGAACAACCGATTGTGCTTGAAGCGACAGGGGAGAAAGAATATGATTTATCGCGATTAACCGATGTGAGCATTGTTGCATTTCAATAAGAAGAAACTAGCGATTCCATTCAACAAAATGAAATGGAATCGTCTTTATTTATTCTTTTTTAAAAAACTTTCTTTTTATAGTTGACGGATATAATTACAGGTGCTATTATAAATGAGTCGCT